>NZ_CP036250.1:2350000-2650000 GCF_004300825.1 Egicoccus halophilus | reverse complement strand
GTCGGCACGACGGTGCTGATCGCGGTGGTCGTGTTCGCCGGGGCGCTGTTCGTCCTCGCGGGCGACGAGCTGTTCGGCGGCGGCGACGATGCGCCCGCTGTCGGCGCGGTCGCGACCGGGCCGACCCTCGAGGTCGCCGTGGTCGGTGAGCTCCCCGAGACCGCCCGCACGGCCCTCGACGCCCGTCTCGGCCAGCCGCCCGACTACCGGGACGTCGCCGACGAGGCGGCGGCACGCGAGGCGGTCGCCGAGGGGGCCGACTTCGCCATCCTCGACGGTGGTCGGCGACTGCTCGCTCCTCCCGCCGAGGGTCCCTTCGTCCCTCCCGTCCCACCCGGGGTGTCCGAGGCGCTCGGGGTCGCGACCGCGCTCGACGACGCGGGCGCCGACGCCGACGAGGTGGGGGTGGCCCTGCGGGCGGCGCCCGTCCAGGTCGACATCGTGGAGACCGGTGCGGGCGTCGACGCGGACACGGCGGCGGCCCGCTTCGGCGTCGCCTACGTCGGCTCGTTCTTCCTGTACCTGGCGCTGATCTTCTTCGCGCAGATGGTGGCGACCGGGGTCATCGAGGAGAAGGGCTCCCGGGTCGTCGAGCTGATGCTGCCGACCGTGCCGCCGCGGCAGCTGCTGGGCGGCAAGCTGATCGGGCTCGGGGTCGTCGGCACGCTCCAGATCATCGTGATTCTCGCGCCGGCACTGCTGCTGGTGCTGCTGCGCGATCCGGGACTGTTGCCGCCGGGGGTCGGCGCTGCGGTGGTCTCGGTGATCGTGTTCTTCGTGCTCGGCTTCGCCCTCTACGCCGGCGTGACCGGGGGGCTCGCGGCCCTGGCGTCCCGGGTCGAGGACCTGCAGGCCGTCGTCATGCCGCTGTGGGCGATCATCATCTTCGCGTTCTTCCTGGCCTTCCCGGCGCTCAACGCCCCTGAGAGCACGATCGCGGTGGTCGCGACCTACGTGCCGTTCTCGGCGCCGTTCGTGGTGCCGGTGCGCCTGGCGCTGGTCGAGCTGCCGCTGTGGGAGGCCGCGCTGTCGGGCCTGATCGTGGCGGTGACGGCCGTGCTGCTCACGCTGTTCGCCGCGCGGCTCTACGAGGGATCGATCCTGCGCAGCGGCGGGCGCGTCGGGTACCGCACCGCCTGGCGCGGCGCCCGCGACTGACCGCGTCCGGCGCCCTCGGATGCCGTCAGCGGCCGGGGAAGTCGGGGGTGCGACGTTCGCGGCCGGCGGCGAGGCCCTCGCGCAGGTCGTCGGTGCCGTAGCTGACCGCCTGGCAGGCTGCCTCGCGGGCCAGGGCGGTGTCGAGGTCGGCGTCGGCGGTGGTGGCCAGCGTCCGCTTGAGCTGACGCACCGTGACCGGGGACGCGGCGGCGATCTCGCCGGCCAGCGCGAGCGCGCGCGGCAGGACGTCCCCGGCGGGCACCGCCTCGAGCGCCAGGCCCTGCGCCGCGGCCTCGGCGCCACGCACGAGCCGGCCGGTGTAGAGCCACTCGGCGGCGCGCTGGTGGCCGAGGATGCGGGCGAGCAGCCACGAGCCACCCATGCCCGGGTGTAGGCCCAGGCGGGAGAAGTTGAGGCCGACCTTGGCGTCCTCGGCGACGATGCGCAGGTCACAGGCGAGTGCGACACACAGCCCGGCACCGACGGCGTGGCCGTTGATCGCGGCCACGACCGGGACGGGCAGGTCGCGCACGCTGAGGAACCGGCCGTAGAAGGCGCGCATGTGGCCGGTGGCGTCGTAGCCCTCCTCGCGGGTGCGGCGGGCGAGGTCCTCGAGCATGTCGAGGTCACCGCCGGCCGAGAAGGCCGGAGGTGTGCCGGTGAGCACCACGGCGCGCAGCCCGGCGTCGTCGCGCAGTTCGGCCGTGGCGTCGCGCAGCGCGTCGCCCATGTCGACGGTCATGGCGTTGCGACGCTCGGGGTCGTCGAGCGTGAGCACGACGATCCCGTCGTCGTGCCGGTCGAGGCCTACGGACACGGGCGTCGCTCCTCTCGTGGGTCGGCGGTCGGACTCTAGGCAGCGCGTCCGCACCTTCCTGGATGGACATCCGGCCGGGCGGACCGGTAGGCTTGTCGACGAGCAACGGCGCTCCCGACACGACGGGGCGCCGTTTTTTCGTGCCTCCGGCGGCGACCATCTCGCGTGGCGCCGCCACTCGACGTCGGCCTGCTGGTTCCTGCCGTTCGTGCGCGCGTCGATCGACGCCGCGCCTTGAGTCGAAGGCCTTCCCGTGACCTCCGTCGACCTCCCTCCGCCCGACCACGCCTCGCCGGCGGCGCGTCGCGCCGCCCGCGCCACCGCGTTCGACCCGCGTGGTGAACGCGACGCCTGCGGGATCGGGTTCGTGGCGCACGTCGACGGTCGACCGCGGCGCAGCATCGTCGCCAAGGCGCTGCAGGGCCTGTACGGCGTCGAGCACCGCGGAGCGGTGGCCGCCGACGGGCTGTCCGGGGACGGTGCCGGCATCCTGACGCAGATCCCGCGCGACCTCGTCGCCACCTGGGCGGCGGAGCTCGGCGCGGCCGACGTCCCCGCCGAGGCGCTCGGGGTCGCGTTCCTGTTCCTCACGCCCGGCACGACGTCCGAGGCCGAGCAGGACCGGGCGACCGCCCGTGGCGCCTTCGAGAAGGCCTGCGCCGCCGAGGGCGTGCGCTTCGTCGGCTGGCGCGAGGTGCCCTCGGACCCGTCGGTCATCGGCGAGATGGCCGCCGCCGTGCAGCCGGCTCTCGAGCAGGCGCTGTTCGTGCGCCCCGACGGCGAGGACGGCCCCGTCGACGACCGCCAGGCCGAACGGGTCGCCTACCGCCTGCGCCGCCGGGCCCGCAAGAACTGCGAGGCCGCCGGGGCACGCTTCTACGCCGCCTCGTGCTCGTTCGTCACCGTGACCTACAAGGGCATGGCCAACGCCGACCAGCTCGGCACCTTCTACCCGGACCTCGACGACGAGCGCTTCACCAGCGCGCTCGCGATCTTCCACTCCAGGTTCTCGACCAACACCACCCCGAGCTGGGAGCGGGCGCAGCCGTTCCGGATGCTGTGCCACAACGGCGAGATCAACACCATCGCCGGCAACGGCAACCTGATGCGCGCCCGTGAGGGACAGCTCGTCGAGGGGTCGCTCTCGGTCGACGGCAGCGACTGGGTCGAGCCCTCGCTGCTCGTCCCGGTGGTCGACGACGACCAGTCCGACTCCGCCAAGCTCGACCAGGGACTCGAACTGCTGGTCCGCGGCGGTCGTGACGTCCGCCACGCCCAGGCGATGCTGGTCCCGCAGGTGTGGGAGGGCGCCCGTGACCTCGACCCGAACGTCCGCGACTTCTACCGCTACCACGCCGGCCTGGTCGAGCCGTGGGACGGCCCGGCCGGACTGATCTTCACCGACGGGCGTCGCGTCGGTGCGACGCTCGACCGCAACGGCCTGCGCCCGCTGCGCTACCACGTGTGCGAGGACGGCACCGTCGTCGCCTCCTCCGAGGTCGGCGCGGTGCCCACCAGCACGCCGTCCGCCGAGCACGGCACCATCCGTCGGGAACGCCTCGGCCCCGGCCAGATGCTGTGCGTCGACCCCGACGAGGGCGGCCTGCAGGAGGACCTCGAGATCAAGCTGCAGCTCGCCCGGCGCCAGCCGTACGGCGAGTGGCTGCACCAGCACCTGCAGCCGGTGCGGGCGGGCCTGCCGGTCGAGAGCGCGCCGGCGGACCTGCAACGACGCCAGCTCGCGTTCGGGTTCACCAAGGAGGAGGTCATCTCGATCCTGCGGCCGATGGCGACGCAGGGCAAGGAGACGATCTCCTCGATGGGGGACGACACCCCGATCGAGCCGCTCAGCCAGGTGCGCCGGCCCGTCTCGCACTACCTCAAGCAACGCTTCGCCCAGGTCACCAACCCACCCATCGACCACTACCGCGAGTCGCAGGTGATGAGCCTGCGGACCCTGCTCGGGCCGCGCGAACCGATCCTGACCGAGCGTCCCGAGGCGGCGCGGCTGCTCGAGCTCGGGTCGTTCTTCCTGTACCCGGAGGGCCTGCAGCGTCTCGTGCTCGACCCCGAGATCCCGTTCGCGGTGATGGCGGTCGACGCGACCTTCCCCGTTGCCGACGGCCCGGCCGGGCTGCGTGATGCGCTCGACCGCCTCGGCCGGGAGGCCGCCGCCCACGTACGCGCCGGTGCCGGCATCGTCGTCGTCTCCGACGCCGGGGTCGACGAGGACCACTGCCGCGTGCCGATCCTGCTCGCCGTCGGTGCCGTGCACCAGCACCTGCTCGACGAAGGTCTGCGCACGCGTACCTCGATCGTCGCCGAGACCGACGAGGCCCGCGAGACCCACGACGCCGCGACGCTGCTGGGCTACGGCGCCGACGCGATCGTGCCGCGGCTGGTGCTGCAGACCATCGCCGACCTCGCCGACGAGGGCCGCATCGGTGGCGACAGCCCGACCGCCAACGTCGCCCAGGAGCGCTACCGCAACGCCGTCGAGGACGGCGTGCTCAAGATCATGTCCAAGATGGGCATCTCCGTCCTCGACAGCTACCGCAGCGCCCAGATCTTCGAGGCGCTCGGGCTCGGACCCGACGTCGTCGAACGCTGTTTCACCGGCACCGTGTCGACGCTCGGTGGCCTGACGCTCGACGACCTCGCCGAGGACGTCCTGGCCCAGCACGCCGAGGCGTTCGCCGCCGCCGACGACGCCCTGCCCGACCTGCCCAGCCCCGGCATCATCAAGTGGCGCAAGGGCGGCGAGTACCACGACATGAACAAGCCGGTCATCGACGCGCTGCACGACACGCTCGGGCTCGGCCGCCGTCCCAGGACCGACCCGTTCGCCCTCGACGCCCCCGACGACCTGCTGCCCGGCTCCGACGTCGACCAGGTCGACGGTCGCACCGCCCAGCTGTTGCGGGCGGCGTCCGAACAGGGGCGTTACGACCTCTACCAGGTGTTCTCCGAGACCGTGCGATCGCGGCCGGTCGCCTACCCACGCGACTTCCTGCGTCCGCGGGCGACCGGTGGCGCCGTCCCCCTCGACGAAGTCGAGCCGGCGTCCGCCATCGCCCGCCGGTTCTCGACCGGAGCGATGTCGCACGGTGCGCTGTCGGCCGAGGCTCACGAGACGTTGGCGGCCGCACTCAACCTGATCGGCGGTCGGGCCAACTCCGGTGAGGGCGGCGAGGACCCGGCCCGCTTCGCCACCCGCGGCAGCGAGCGCGACCTCGACTGCCGCATCAAGCAGGTCGCCTCCGGACGCTTCGGCGTGACGCCGGCCTACCTCGCCAACGCCGAGCTGCTCCAGATCAAGATGGCGCAGGGCTCCAAGCCCGGCGAGGGCGGCCAGATCCCCGGCCACAAGGTGACCGACGAGATCGCCCGGCTGCGGCACACCACGCCCGGCGTGACGCTGATCAGCCCGCCGCCGCACCACGACATCTACTCGATCGAGGACCTCGCACAGCTGATCTTCGACCTCAAGCAGGTCAACCCGCAGGCGCAGGTCGACGTCAAGCTGGTGGCCGCAGCTGGCATCGGCACCATCGCCGCCGGCGTGGTCAAGGCACTGGCCGACTCGATCCACATCTCCGGCAACGACGGCGGCACCGGCGCCTCGCCGCTGTCCTCGATCCAGCACGCCGGCATGCCGTGGGAACTCGGGCTGGCCGAGGTCCAGCGCACCCTGCGCGAGAACGGGCTGCGCGGGCGGGTGAGGCTCCGCGTCGACGGCGGGTTCAAGACCGGCCACGACATCCTCAAGGCCGCGCTGCTCGGCGCCGACGAGTACTCGTTCGGCACCGCCGCACTGTTCGCCGAGGGCTGCATCATGGCCCGCGCCTGCCACCGCGACACCTGCCCGGTCGGCATCGCCACCCAGCGCCGCGACCTGCGCGACAAGTTCGTCGGCACGCCCGAGATGGTCGCCGGCTACCTGCTGATGGTCGCCGAGGAGGTCCGCCACCTGCTCGCCGAGCTCGGGCTGCGCAGCCTCGACGACGCGGTCGGCCGGGTCGACCTGCTCGAACCCCGCGATGACCTCGAGGGCCGTGCGGCCCGGCTCGACGTCACCCCGCTGCTCGTCGAGCCCGGCATCGGCGCCCGCTCGTTCGTCTCGCGCGAGCCGATCCAGGACCCGCGCAGCGAACTCGGTGACCGGGCGTTCGACGACGCGCTCGAGACGGTGTTCCTCGGCGGCATCACCGAGTTCACCTACGACATCGCCAATGCCGACCGCACCGTCGGTGCCCGTATCGGTGGCGCCATCGGGCTCGAGTTCGGCGACGCCGAGCCGCACGGGCTCGCCCGGTTGCGGTTCACCGGCTCGGCCGGACAGTCCTTCGGGGCCTTCGTCAGCCGCGGCGTCGAGCTCGTCCTCGACGGCGAGGCCAACGACTACGTCGGCAAGGGGCTCGGGGGCGGGCGGCTGGTGATCCGGGCCCCGCACGACGACGCGGGCGACCCGGTGCTGGTCGGCAACACCGTCCTGTACGGCGCCACCAGCGGTGAGCTGTTCGTCGCCGGACGCGCCGGCGAACGCTTCGCCGTGCGCAACTCTGGCGCCACGGCGGTCGTCGAGGGCACCGGAGACCACGCCTGCGAGTACATGACCGGCGGCACCGTCGTCGTGCTCGGCCCGACCGGACAGAACGTGGGCGCCGGCATGAGCGGCGGCGAGTGCTACGTGCTCGACACGACCGGCGACCTGCTCGCGCACGTCAACCGGCAGCTGGTCGAGGCCCACCGTCCCAACGGTGGACAGCTCGCCCAGGTCCGGGAGCTCGTCGAACGCCACGCCACCCTCACCGGCTCGGTCAACGCCCAGCGTCTGCTGACCGACTGGGACCAGGCCGCCACCAAGCTGTGGCGGATCGCCCCGAAGACCGAGATGGAGCGGGTCGCCTCCGTCGAGCCCGGCGGCGCCGCCAACGTGGACTGAATTCGCTCCACCCCCATCGGCCGCGAGCGGCCTCGTTCCCCCTACCAGGGGGAACCGGGGTGGAGATCCGGCTCCCCCCCATCGGCCGCGAGGCCGGCCCCGCAGACGTGGGGCCGGCCTCGCGGGTCGAGCGGTGGTCAGGCCGCCCGACGGGCGACGACGGCGACCGGCTCGTCGGCGACACGCGCCGCCAGGCGGACCAGTCGGGACGCCACGACGGCACGCACCCGAGAAGGTGGCCGTGGCCGTCGAGGATGCGCGCTGCGGGCCTCGGCGGCGCGCAGGTCCTCGCGGATCCGCAGGTCGGCTTCGGTGTGGGTCAGTCCGGGATGCAACATCAGCGACGTCCTTGCACGGTGGTAGGGATGGTGGGGCAGGGGCATCGCCCGCCGAAGGGCAGACGAGGCAGGGGCATCGCCCGCCGAAGGGCAGACGAGGCAGCGGTCGGAGGCGTTGCCTCGGACCCTGACATCGGTCGAGGACGCCTCCGGACCGGTTCTCGACGCCAGCGACAACGAAGAACGCCGGCGGGGAGACCGCCGGCGCTGCGCTGGGGGAGTGCTGCCTACACTCCGTACCGAGCAGACACGGCGGGACGCACGGCGGCGCCACCGATCAGACCGAGGTCATCACCACACTTCGTCATCGGGGCACCTCCTTCGCTCGGTCTCGCTCGTGCACTCGGGGCCGCGGCTGCCGCAGGAACGCGGTTCACGGCCGAGAAGCACCGTAAACGGCGGGGAGGCGGCCGACAAGGACGTCGGCGCCGACGCGAGCCGCTCGTGCGTTGCCCGCCCCGAGGCGGCCGAGCGGCGGGTGGTCGCCGACCGCACCCGGCGCCGTGCCGGCTGGCCTGCGCGCCGGGGCCCACCACTAGGCTCTGGCGGCGGTCAGAAGGTCCTGCTGCCCCGGTCGCCGAAGGGAACCCGTGCCCCGCCGATCGCTCGCGTCCTCGCTGCGCCGTGCCCGCCGCGGCAGCGCCGTCCTCGTCGTCGCGCTGCTGCTGTCTGTCTCGTCGACCCAGGTCGGCGCGCAGACGTTGGAGGAACTGCAGCAGCGTCGGAGCGAGGCGGCGGCCGCCCGCGCCGCGGTCGAGTCGCGCCTCGCCGATGCCGCCCAGCAGCTCGACGCGTTGCAGGTGCGCGTCGCCGAGCTCGAGATCGAGCGTGACGGCCTGCAGCGTGAGGCCGACGCGCTGGCGGACGAGCTCACCGAGCTCGAGGCGCTGATCGCGCTGCGGGTCCGCGAGTCGTACATGCACGGCTCGACCCTCGAGCCACTGGCGATCTTCCTGGCCAGCGACGATCCGAACGCGGCGCTGTCACGCGCCGAGACGGTGCACCGGCTCGTGGCCGGGGACCGTTCCCGCACCCAGGTGCTCGGCGCGACCCGCACCAGCCTCGAGGCCGTGCGCACCCGGCTCGACGAGCGCACCCGGGAGCTCGCCGACGCCGAGGCCCGCCAGCAGCAGGTGGCCGCGCAGCTGACCGCGGACCTCGAGGAGGCCCAGCGGCTGGAGGCGCAACTGACCGCGCAGGAGCGCGCCGAACGCGAGCGGCTGGAACGCGAGCGCCGGGAACGCGAAGAGCGCGAACGCCGCGAACGCGAGGCGCGGGAGCGTGAGGCTCGCGAACGTGAGGCCGCCGCCGAGCGCGAGCGCAGCCGTGCGGCACCGGCCGTCGACGTGCCGACCGGGGATGGTTCGCACGACGCGGGCGCGAGCGGTGACGGCGGTGCGGCAGGCAGGTCGACCGGTGGTGGTGCGACCACCGGTACCTCCGGCGGCGGCTCGTCGGGTGCCATGGCGTGCCCGTTGGACCACCCGCGGCACTTCACCGACACCTGGGGTGCGCCGCGCTCGGGTGGTCGTGCCCACCGCGGTACCGACATCCTCGGCCCGTACGGGATCCCGGTGCGCGCCATCGTGGACGGCACCTGGTCGATCCGCTCGCCCGGCCCCAGCGCCGGGCTCTGGGCGATCCTGCACGGCGACGACGGCAACCACTACTGGTACCTGCACCTGCAGCGCCACACCGTCACCAACGGCGCGCGGGTCACCGCCGGTCAGCAGGTCGCGACCAACGGTGACACCGGCAACGCCCGCGGGACGCCGCACATCCACTTCGAGCTGCACCCGGGCGGGGGCGCGGCCGTCAACCCCTTCCCGACCCTGCGGCGGGCCTGCGGCTGACCGAGAAGTCCGCCAGCGCCGAGGTGCGTCGTTCGGCCGGCTGCAGCGCTCGGCGCTCGAAGCGGTCGAGCACACGTGACCAGGGATTGCCCGGCAGGTCCTCAGGGATCGCGGCCACCGCCGCCGCCTGCTCGCTGATGCGCACGGGGCGGATGCCCGCGGCCCGCAGCAGGCGGTCGATGGCCCCACCCGTCGCTGAGAGGTCGCTCAGGCGCGCGCCGATCCGGGATCCGCGCAGGATCGGCGGGGAGGTGGCAGGCTGTCGACCGCGACCCGCGTCGGGAGCCGACGGGTCGCGGTGGGAGGACGAGATGACCGAGACCGCCGCACGTCATCGGGTGCAACTGTCCAACGCCGTCATCCGCTTCGCGGGTGACTCGGGCGACGGGATGCAACTGACCGGGGACCGCTTCACGACCCAGTCCGCGCTGGCCGGCAACGACCTCGCGACCCTGCCCGACTTCCCCGCCGAGATCCGGGCGCCGGCCGGGACGCTGGCGGGGGTGAGTTCGTTCCAGTTGCACTTCTCCGACAAGGACATCCACACGCCCGGTGACCGACCGGACGTGCTGGTCGCGATGAACCCGGCCGCGCTGCTCAAGCACCTCGAGGCGCTCAAGCCCGGCGGCACCCTGATCGTCAACGCCGACGCGTTCGAGAAGCGCAACCTGGCCAAGGCCGGCTACGACACCAATCCGCTCGAGGACGGGTCGGTGACCGACTACCAGGTCCACGAGGTGGCGCTGACGGATCTGACGCTGCGCGCCCTGCAAGGGCAGGTCGAGGCGGGTGAGCTCAACAAGAAGGAGGCCGAGCGCTGCAAGAACATGTTCGCGCTCGGCCTGGTGTCGTGGATGTTCCACCGTCCGCTCGACGACACCGAGACGTGGCTGACGACCAAGTTCGCCAAGCGCCCGGAGCTCGCACGGGCCAACGTCGCGGCGCTGCACGCCGGACGCAACTACGGCGAGACCACCGAGGCCTTCACCTTCACCTACGAGGTCAAGGCGGCCAAGCTCACGCCCGGCCGCTACCGCAACATCACCGGCAACCAGGCGCTGGCCTACGGGCTGGTCGCCGCCAGCGTCCGCTCGGGCCTGCCGCTCTTCTACGGTTCGTACCCGATCACGCCCGCCTCGGACATCCTGCACGAGCTGTCGCGGCAGAAGCACTTCGGGGTGTCGACCTTCCAGGCCGAGGACGAGATCGCCGCCATCGGCTCGGTGATCGGCGCGGCGTTCGGCGGTGCGCTGGCGGTCACCGCCTCCAGCGGTCCGGGCATCGCGCTCAAGTCCGAGGCGATGGGGCTGGCCCTGGCGACCGAGCTGCCGCTGGTGGTCGTCGACGTGCAGCGCGGCGGACCGTCGACCGGCCTGCCGACCAAGACCGAGCAGTCCGACCTGTTGCAGGTGCTCTACGGGCGCAACGGCGAGGCCCCGATGCCCGTCGTGGCCGCGACCTCGCCGGCGGACTGCTTCGACGCGGCCATCGAGGCCTGCCGGATCGCGCTCACCTACCGCACGCCGGTCGTGTTGCTCTCCGACGGCTACCTGGCCAACTCCGCCGAACCGTGGCGGCTGCCGGAGGTCGACGACCTGCCCGACCTGCGGGTCGAGTTCACGACCGAGCCCAACGGCGAGGACGGCACGTTCCTGCCCTACCTGCGCGACCCGGACACGCTGGCGCGGCCGTGGGCCGTACCGGGCACGCCGGGGCTGCAGCACCGCATCGGCGGACTCGAGAAGGAGGACGTCACCGGCCACATCAGCTACGAGGCCGACAACCACCAGCGCATGACCGACCTGCGGGCGGCGAAGGTGGCCAAGGTCGCCGACGCGTTGCCGCCGACGCCGGTCGAGGACCCCGACGGTGCCGCACGCGTGCTGGTGGTCGGCTGGGGCTCGACCGACGGGCCGTTGCGCGCCGCCTGCCACGAGCTGCGTGGGCGCGGCCGCGCGGTCGCGCGTATCCACCTGCGCCACCTCGCGCCGTTGCCGCGCGACCTCGACGAACTGCTGCGCCGCTACGACCGGGTGGTGTGCGCGGAGAACAACAGTGGGCAGCTCGCGATGCTCCTGCGGGCCCGGACGCTGGTCGACGTCCAGCCCTACACCCGGGTGACCGGGCAGCCGTTCTCGTCGGCGGAGCTGATGGAGGCGATCACGACACTGGGGTTCGGGACGGGACAGGCGGCCACCACGGCCACCACGGACAACGGGGAGGTCGGACGATGACGGGCAATGGTGAGGGCACGTTGACCAGGAAGGACTTCGCCTCGGACCGGGAGGTGCGCTGGTGTCCCGGCTGCGGGGACTACGCCATCCTCGCCACCGTCCAGGGGTTGCTGCCCGACCTCGGCGCGCGTCCGGAGTCGACGGTGTTCGTGTCCGGGATCGGCTGCTCGTCACGGTTCCCGTACTACATGGACACCTACGGCATCCACTCCATCCACGGCCGCGCCCCGGCCATCGCCACCGGCCTGGCCATCACGCGGCCCGACCTGGACGTGTGGGTGGTCACCGGCGACGGCGACGCGTTGTCGATCGGGGGCAACCATCTCGTGCACGCCCTGCGCCGGAACGTCGACATCACGATCCTGATGTTCAACAACGAGATCTACGGGCTCACCAAGGGCCAGTACTCGCCGACGTCACCGCTCGGGATCGTGAAGAAGTCGACGCCGATGGGCTCGATCGACCGGCCGGTGAACCCGGTGGCGCTGGCGCTGGGTGCCGAGGCGACCTTCGTCGCCCGCAGCATCGACACCGACCGGCAGCACCTGACCGAGGTCCTGACGGCCGCCCATCGCCACCGCGGTGCCTCGTTCGTCGAGATCTACCAGAACTGCAACGTCTTCAACGACGGGGCCTTCGCGGCGCTCAAGGACCGGGACACCAAGGCGCACAACCAGATCCGCCTGACCGCCGGACAGCCGATCACGTTCGGGCCCGACGGGGAGCACGCGGTGGTCGCGCGCGGTGACGGCTCGATGAAGATCGTGCCGAGGACCGACGCCGGTGAGCGCGTGGTCGTCCACGACCCGCACAAGCGGGAGCCGACCACGGCGTTCGCGTTGGCCCGACTGGCCCACAACCCGACCGGGCCGACGCCGATCGGCGTCTTCCGGGACGTCGAGGCACCGGTGTACGACGAGCTGCTGCGCGAGCAACTCGACGCCGCTCGCGAACGACAGGGACCCGGGGAGCTGCGGGCGTTGCTCGAGGGCGGCAACGTCTGGGACGTCATCGGCTGACTCGTCCGAGGCGACCTCGGCGGGCCGCGGCGCCGCGGCTGAGGCGCCTTGGCGTCGCGGGGGCGCGGTCGGCCGGCTTGGTCGCGCCGTGGGGGATCTGCCAGGCTGCTCCATCGCGGGTCGACGACGAGGAGCGTGTGCCGGTGGGAGTCGAGGGCATCGAGGTCGAGCCGGTGACGCGGTGGCTGGCCGAGCGCGCGTCGGTCACACCGCCGCTCGACTTCGCCGTCGTCCAGGGGGGCCGTTCCAACCTCACCTACACGGTCACCGACGCCGACGGCAGACGGCTGATCCTGCGGCGTCCGCCGCTGCACGGGGTGCTCCAGTCGGCCCACGACATGGGCCGCGAGCACCGCATCGTGTCGGCCCTGGCCGATGCCGACGTGCCGGTGCCGCCGACGGTCGGTCACGAGGACGACCCGTCGGTGACCGGGGCACCCTTCTACGTGATGGAGTTCGTGGACGGCGTGGTGGTGCGCGACGCCGAGACGGCCCGCACGCGTCTGGACGCCGACAGCCGCCGGAAGGCGTCGGAGGACCTCGTCGACGTGCTGGTGCGGTTGCACGAGGTGGACGTCGACGCGGTCGGGCTCGGCGACCTCGCCCGGCGCGAGGACTACCTGGCGCGGCAGCTCAAGCGCTGGCACGGCCAGCTCCAGCAGGGCGCGACCCGCGAGCTGCCGGTGCTCGAGGACGTGCACGCCCGCCTGTCGGCCGACATCCCGGCTCAGGGGCCGGCCACGATCGTCCACGGCGACTACCGGCTCGACAACCTGATCCTCGACCCGGCCACCGGACACGTGCAGGCGGTGCTCGACTGGGAGTTGACCACCCTCGGTGACCCGCTCGCCGACCTCGGACTGTTGCAGGTCTACTGGGGCGAGGCGGGCGACGACGTCCTGCCCCTGCTCGACTCGCCGACCGTGGTGGACGGGTTCCTGACCCGCGAGCAGGTGGCGACCCGCTACGCCGAGCGCTCGGGTCGCGACGTCGGCGAGCTCGACTACTACGTCGCTTTCGGCTACTGGAAGCTGGCCTGCATCCTCGAGGGCGTGTACAGCCGCTACGCGTCGGGCGCCTACGGTGAGACCGACGACAGCTTCGAGGCGTTCGGGCAGATGGTGCTCGCACTCGGCGAGCGCGCCGCACAGACGGCGGCCAGGGCCGGCCGATGAGTGCCCAGCGTGGTCTGCTGCTCGACTACGGCGGCGTGCTCACACCGCCGGTCGGGCAGTCGTTCGCGGTCTTCGAGGCCGAGCACGGCATCCCGCCCGGCCAGACCTTCGAGTTGCTGGTGGCGGCCTCGCGCGATGCCGACGGCGGGCTCATCGGCTCGGTCGAGCGGGGCGAGCTCAGCGTCGAGGACTTCGACGGCCGCCTGCGGCAACTCCTCTACGACGCCGGTCACGACCTGGTCGACGGTGCACTGGTCGAGCGGATGTTCGCCGGTCTGCGACCTGCGGGCGAGTTGTGGGACGTGGCCAGGCGGGCGCGGGCCGCCGGGGTGCGGGTCGGGCTGCTGTCGAACTCGTGGGGCACGGCGATGTACCCGCGGGCGCTGGTCGACGAGCACTTCGAGGTGCAGGTCATCTCCGGGGAGGTCGGGATGCGCAAGCCCGAGCCCGGCATCTACGCGTTGGCGCTCGATCGGCTCGGGATCCCCGCCGGGCGGGTCGCGTTCGTCGACGACCTGGCCTTCAACCTGCGACCGGCCGAGACGCTGGGCATGCGCGCGATCCACCACGTCGACGACGACACCACCATCGCCGCGCTCGAGGAGCACCTCGGGATGCCGCTGCGCTGACGTTCCCCACCGCGCGGCCGCACGACGCGTGCAGGGACGCCCGCCGGTGCAGCTAGGGTGGGACGCATGGCGATCACCGAACCTGCAGAAGAGCGACTCGCGCTGTTCATCGACCACGAGAACGTGGCGATCGGAGCACGCGACATCGGCTACCGATTCGACCCCGCGCCCCTGATGGAGGCGCTCGCGGAACGCGGCAAGCTGCTGGTCCGCAAGGCGTACGCGGACTGGAACCTGTTCTCCGAGGACCGCCGCGGCATGGTGGACAGCAACGTCGAGCTCCTCGAGATCCCGCAGCGGTCGGACTCGGTGCGCAAGAACGCGGCCGACATCCAGATGGCCGTGGACGCGCTCGAGCTGGCGTTCACCCGCGACTTCGTGTCGACGTTCGTGATCGTCTCCGGCGACTCGGACTTCACCCCGCTGGTGAGCAAGCTGCGCGAGCTCAACAAGCGTGTCATCGGCGTCGGGCTGAAGGGCTCGACCTCGGCGATGCTCCCGCCGGCCTGCGACGAGTTCCTGTTCTACGACCGGCTCGAGGGCGCGCCGCGGCGCACGCCGGGCAGTGCCCCGGCCGGCCGGGCGAAGAAGAAGGGCGGGACCAAGAAGTCGAGTGGCAAGGCGACCACCACCCCGGCGCCGGCGAGCGAACCCAAGGCCGAGATGACGCCCGACGACGCCGGTCAGGCGGACAAGCCGGCCAAGGCGTCGAGCCAGAAGCAGGACCTGCGCAAGCTCGAGCGGCTCATCGCGCGCACCCTGTCGGGGATCCAGTCCTCGGCCGACGGCGCCGTGCAGGCCTCCAACCTCAAGCGGGCACTGCTGCGCAAGGACCCGACGTTCAACGAGCAGGACTACGGCTTCCGCGGGTTCCGCGAGCTGCTGCGCCACCTCGAGGAGCAGAAGGTCCTCGTGCTGACGCAGGGGAGCGCCAAGGGCGACCCGGAGGTCGACTTCCCGTCCGCGCCCCGCGACGAGGACGCCGCGTTCCAGTTGCTGCGGACCACCGTCAAGGAGCTGATGGACGAGCTCGGCGGTGACCCGCCGCTGTCCGGGCTCAAGGACCAGCTGCGCAAGCGCCAGCCGGACTTCTCCGAGAAGGACCTCGGCTACTCCGGTTTCCTGCAGTTCTGCAAGGCGGCGGTCAACAAGGACGTCGTCGAGATGGACTGGGAAGAGCCCGACCAGGAGTACTACCTCTACGTCGAGGACGACGCGCCGGCGTCCTGACCGTCCTCGGGGCTACCGGGCCTCCGCTTCCGCGTCCATCTCGTCCGCCTCCAGACGCTGGAGGTTGGCGAGGACCGTGTCGGCGATGTCGGCGAGCGCCTCGAGCTGCTGCGGTGTGAGCGCGTCGACGAGGTGACGCCGGACGTCGTCGACGTGGGCCGGGGCCGCAGCCTCGATGGCGGCCAGGCCGGCCGGGGTCAGCACGACGTACGCGCCGCGGCCGTCGGTGTCGCAGTCGTGGCGGGCGACCAGGCCGCGTCTGGCCATGCGGGTGAGCTGGTGGGAGAGCCGGCTCTTCTCCCACTGCAGTGCCTGACCGAGCTGGAACGGGCGCAGGCGTGCGTCGGGTGCCTCGGAGAGGTGCACGAGGACGTCGTAGTCGGGTTCCGAGAGCCCGGAACGGCGCTGCAGCGCCTGGGCCAGGCGTGCCTGCAGCTGCACGCGCATGCGGGTGTAGCTGCGCCAGGCGTGGGCTTCGCGCTCGTCGAGCCAGCGGGGGGCGGGGGAGGTGTCCATGACGGCACGGTACCAGCCCCGACCCCAATGGTTGACGTGTCACCGATCGGTGCTACCGTGGTGGTTGTTGCATCAACTACCTGGCCTCGTCGGCCCCCGACCTCCACGGAGACGTCCATGTCCGCCACCACCGCCCTGTCCGAGCTGACCGGTACCTACACCATCGACCCGTCCCACAGCCAGGTCGGGTTCGTGGCCCGCCACGCGATGGTCACCAAGGTCCGTGGCGCCTTCAACGACTTCGTGGGTTCCTTCACGATCGACGCCGACACGCCGTCGAACTCGACCGCGGAGCTGACCATCCAGGCGGCCAGCATCGACACGCGCAACGAAGACCGCGACACCCACCTGCGGTCCAACGACTTCTTCGTGATGGAGCAGTTCCCGGAGCTGACGTTCGTCTCGACCGGGATCGAGCGGGTCGGCGACACCGACTACCGCGTCACCGGTGACCTGACGCTGCGCGGCGTGACCAAGCCGGTCACCATCGAGCTCGAGTACACCGGTTCGGCCGTCGACCCGTGGGGGAACACCCGCGTCGGCTTCGAGGGCTCCACGGTCGTCAACCGCAAGGACTGGGGCGTCAACTGGAACGCCGCGCTGGACGCCGGTGGCGTGCTGGTCGGCGAGAAGGTCACCCTGGAGTTCGAGATCTCGGCCACCAAGAACGCCTGAGCGCGCCCGACGCGCTCGCTCCTCCGTCGTACCGGTCGGGGCCGCTGATGGCAGCGGCCCCGACACCACCCCAGCAGCCGCGTCGGCGGCGCGAAGCGAGACCACGATGCAGTTCGGTGTCTTCTCCGTCAGCGACCTCACGCCCGACCCGACCACCGGCCGCACGCCGAGCGAGGCCGAGCGGATCCAGGCGATCGTCCAGATCGCGGCCAAGGCCGAGGAGGTCGGCCTCGACGTGTTCGCCCTCGGCGAGCACCACAACCCGCCGTTCTTCTCGTCCTCGCCGACCACGACGCTGGCCTACATCGCCGCACGCACCGAGCGGTTGCTGCTGTCCACCGCGACCACGTTGATCACGACCAACGACCCGGTCAAGATCGCCGAGGACTACGCGATGCTCCAGCACCTCGCGGGCGGGCGCATGGACCTGATGCTCGGCCGCGGCAACACCGGGCCGGTCTACCCGTGGTTCGGCTACGACGTCCGCGATGGGCTCGACCTCGCCGTGGAGCATTACGCACTGCTGCACCGGCTCTGGCGCGAGGAGGTCGTGGACTTCGAGGGCAGGCACCGAACGCCGCTGCAGGGGTTCACCTCCACGCCGCGGCCGCTGGACGGCGTCCCGCCATTCGTGTGGCACGGCTCGATCCGGACGCCGCAGATCGCCGAACAGGCCGCCTTCTACGGCGACGGGTTCTTCTCCAACAACATCTTCTGGCCACCGCGTCACACCCAGCAGATGGTCGAGCTCTACCGGCGCCGGTTCGAGCACTACGGCCACGGCACCGCCGAGCAGGCCATCGTGGGACTCGGTGGCCAGTTCTTCGCGCGACGCAACTCCCAGGACGCCGTGCGCGAGTTCCGGCCGTACTTCGACGTGGCGCCGGTCTACGGCCACGGCCCCTCGCTCGAGGACTTCACCGCCCAGACGCCGCTGACCGTCGGATCGCCGCAGCAGGTCGTCGAACGCTATGCCGGCATGCGTGAGCTGGTCGGGGACTACCAGCGGCAGCTGTTCCTCGTCGACCACGCCGGTCTCCCGCTGTCCACGGTGCTCGAGCAGCTCGAGATCCTCGGCGGGGAGATCGTGCCCGCCCTGCGCCGCGAGTTCGCGACCGGCCGCCCCGCACACGTGCCCGACGCACCCACCCACGCCGCCCGGAGGGCCGAAGCGGCCAACGACGTCCGGGTCATGGAAGGAATCGGACGATGACCTCACGCACGCTCGCGGTCGTCTCCGCCGGTCTCGGCCAACCGTCCTCGACCAGTCTGCTCGCCGGCCGGCTCGCCGGTGCGACCAGCCAGGCGCTGCTCGACCTCGGCATCGAGGTGGAGGTCACCACGGTCGAGCTGCGCACCCACGCGCACGACCTGACCGACCACCTGCTGACCGGCTTCGCCACCGAGACGCTCCAGGCCGCCAAGGACGCCGTCGTCGGCGCCGACGGGCTGGTCGCCGTCACGCCGATCTTCTCCGCGTCCTACAACGGGTTGTTCAAGACCTTCTTCGACGTGCTCGATCGGGGCGCGCTGCGCGAGACGCCGGTGCTGCTGGGCGCGACCGCCGGGACCGCTCGCCACTCCCTGGCGCTCGAGCACGCCGTCCGGCCGCTGTTCGCCCACCTCGGTGCCCTGACCAACCCCACGGCCGTGTTCGCCGCTGCCGAGGACTGGGGCAACGACGCCACGGTCGAGGGTGGCCTCGCCGCCCGCATCCAGCGGGCCGCCACCGAGCTCGCCGGGCTCGTCGCCTCCCGCGAGACCGCCGGGCGCGTCGACCCCTTCGGCGACGTCACGCCGTTCTCCCAGCTCCTCTCCGCCGGCTGACCCGGTCCCCGCCTAGGCGCGGTGCCACCACGGCGCTTCGGCGGGGATGCGCGGCAGCGGCGAGTCGAGGCGTCCGAAGCGGTCGTCCCGGCGTTGCCAGGACGTGTAGGCGGCGTCGATCTCCTCGCGGCTGCGGCCGACGAAGTTCCACCACATGACGATCGGCTCGGAGAACGGCTCCCCGCCCAGCAGCAGCGCCTGTGTGCGCTCGCGGACCTCGAGCCGCAGTTCGTCGCGCCCTTCACCGAGGTAGCCGAACGTGCCGGGGGCGAGTCGTTCGCCGTTGATCGCGACACCGCCCTCGAGCACGACCAGGGCGTACTCCCACGCCGGACGCAGTGGCACGGTCGTGTCCCCGTGCAGGGTCAGATCGACCCCGGCGAGCGGGGTGTCATGCCGCGCCGGGCTCGACAGGCCCGCGAAGTCGCCCACGAGCACGGTCGCGACCGCACCGTCGAGTTCGCTCTGCGGCAGCTCGGCATGGTGTTCGAAGGCGCTCGCTCCGTGACGGGTCGCCTCCGGGAGGGCGACCCACAACTGGATGCCCTCGAGCGTGCCGCGGTACTGGCCGGTGGCCTCCTCGGCGTGGGTCACGCCGCCGCCCGAGGTCATCAGGTTGAGTTGGCCGGGCTTGATCACCTGTTCGCTGCCGAGGCTGTCGCGATGCAGCACCTGCCCGTCGAGGAGCCAGGTGACCGTCTGCAGGCCGATGTGCGGGTGCGGGCCGACGTCGAGACCGGAGTTCTCGGTGACGTCGGCCGGGCCCAGGTGATCGGCGAAGCACCAGGCCCCGACGGTGCGTCGGCCCCGGCGAGGCAGTGCGCGACGGACCCGGAAGCGGCCGACCTGCGCCTCGCGGCTGTCGGACACCTCCACGCAGGCCGGTTCGGGGGAGCTGCCGTCGGCGACGTCCGTCGGTGCCTCGGCGTCGGTGACCGGTCCACTCATGGCTGGCTCTCCTGTCGGGCGCAGGCCCCGACCGGGCGCCGCGCGATGCGACGAAGGAGTTCGACCCTAACGGCCGGAACGGATCGCCGACGGCGTCCGGCCGAGCCGGTGTCCGGACGCGCGGGCGAGGTCACCGCGAGGTGCAGCGGGTCGGGCAACGGGATCCCAGGTGTGCTGGAACGTGCGCCTGGCGCGACAGTCGGGGGCGCGACGTAGGGCCGAACGTCCCCGCGCCGCCGCCGAGGGACCGCGGTTTCCGGAGGTGGACTATGGACCGACGCCCTCGTGTGCCGTACCAAGAGGCAACCATCCCACCTCACCCCGAGACCACACTGATGCCTCGTCACTTCTCGATGCAGACCAAGCTGTTCGGGCGCTCGACGGTCGTGGGGTCCACGGGCGCCGGCGCGGACGCGCTGCCGAAGCTGGAGGAGCTGGCCACCCGTGGTCGCGGATACCTCGAGCAGCTCGAGGCGGGCGTCGGCACGGCGGACCGGGACAAGGTCGTTGCCCTGCAGCACGCGTTCGACGCCTCGCACGTCGCGATGATCGACACGCTCGGCCACCTCGCCCAGGGCCGCTTCGAGCAGGCCCAGCAGAACACCACCGACGTGCAGTTCCGGGCGGTCACGGCCAGCGTGGAAGCGGTGGACGTCCTGCTCGCGCACTTCCGTGACACCACCGCGCAGGCGCGGACCACCGCGGAGAGCACGTACGGAGGTGCGCGCGCCATGGTCGGGCTGACCACACTGCTCGTCACCCTGCTGGCGGCCGGGCTGGCCTGGATGCTGGGCCGCTCGGTGAGTTCGTCGGTGCGGCGTGGATCGCAACGACTGAACGGGAACTCGGAGGAGCTCGCGGCCGTCTCGGCGCAGGTGTCGGCGGCCAGCGAGGAGACGGCGACGCAGGCCAACGTCGTGGCCGCGGCCGGCGAGCAGGTGTCACACAACGTGCAGACCGTCGCCACAGCGGTCGAGGAGCTGTCGGCCAGCGTGCGCGAGATCGCCACCTCCTCCGCCGAGGCATCACGGGTCGCGGCCGATGCCGTGCGCACCGCCGAGGTGACCAACGGTCAGATCGCTCAGCTCGGGGACTCCTCGGCGCAGATCGGCAGGGTCATCGAGGTGATCACCTCGATCGCGGAGCAGACCAACCTGCTCGCGCTCAACGCCACCATCGAGGCGGCGCGTGCGGGCGAGGCCGGCAAGGGCTTCGCGGTGGTCGCCGGCGAGGTCAAGGAGCTCGCCACCCAGACGGCGAAGGCGACCGAGGAGATCGGGTCGCGCATCGCCGCCATCCAGGCCGAGACGGGGCAGGCGGTGACCTCCATCGGGGAGATCGGTCAGGTCATCGCCCGGATCGCCGACATGCAGACCACGATCGCGAGCGCGGTCGAGGAGCAGACCGCGACCACCAACGAGATCTCCCGCAACGTCGCCGAGGCGGCGCGTGGCAGCGCCGAGATCGCGGAGAACATCGTCTCGGTGGCGCAGGCGGCGGGGGAGACCTCCCAGGGCTCGGCCCGCACGCAGCAGGCCGCGACCGAGCTGCGTGAGGTCGCCGGTGAGCTGCAGGCGTTGGTCGACGGCCGCGCCGGTGGCCCGGCCCTCCCGCGGACGCGCGGCCGTCGCGGTGGTGACGGTGCGCAGGCGTCGCGCTCCCTCGAGGTCGAGGTTCCCCGCTTCGCGTCTCGCGTCGGCGTCTGACCGAGCGGTCGACGTGACGTGGCCCCCCATCGGTGCACTCAGCCGGTGGTGGGCTGCTCGTCGGTCTCCACCGCGAAGACCGTGTCGAGTGGCTCGCCGCGACGCCACCAGGCGGCGGCGAGCAACAGCAGCCCGCCCTGTCCGGCCAGCGAGAGCCAGCCGGCCGGCGTGAAGAACCACGCCGCCTCCCGGGTGGCCGCCACGGCACTGCCGAGGTCACCGGCCAGCCAGGGCAGCACCACGGCGACGACCACGAGCGCGCCGACCCGCCGGGCGGTGGTGGCGGCGTACAGCAGGAGGGCGATCGGCACGACGGCCGTGAGCAGGTGCCGCCACCGGTCGAGCCCGTCGAGGGCCGTCATCGCCAGTGGTCGACTCCAGGCCGTCGCGTCGAAGAGCTCGAGCGGTACCTGGGTCGACACCACGGGCCAGAACAGGCCGGTCGCGGCCACGGCGACCAGGACCAGGACACCCGGGTGCGCCGGGCGCCGTGGCGGACGAGACGGCACTGTCCGCAGCCCCAGCACGGCGGCGAGGAAGAGCGAACCGACGGCACCGAGCAGCACCAGGGCGGCACCGAGGGTCCGCTGATCCGGCCCCGAGCCGGCCAGGGTGTGCACCACGTCGGCGGCCAGGGGCAGCGCCAGCAGCGACGTGCTCGCGACCAGCGCCGTTCCTGCCGTCCGGTGCCCTCGCCACAGCAGCGCCCCGCCGACCGCGACGACGCCGACGGTCGCTGCCGGGAGCAGGCTGAGCAGCGGCACGGCACCGAATCGGTACCCCAACGGCACGGCCACCGACCAGGCCAGCAGCAGTTCCACGGTCAGCAGCAGGCCGGACAGGAGGGCCGCCAGGCCGGCGACACGCGCTCGGGACACGACCCCCCCACGGACGAGAACGGCGTCGAGATCCACGGTACCGACGCGTGGCCGCAGGTCATCACGCGTACGCGGTGAAGAATCGGGCGATCCACCGAGCGACGATCGGATGGTCGGTGGTGGTGTCGAGCGAGGCGCGGGCGGCTTCGACCACGGGTGCGCCGATGCGCTCGACCCGCTCGCTCAGCAGTGCCTCGGCGTACGGGGGCGTGAACTCGGGATGGCCCTGGAATCCCAGCACGTTGTCGCGCTGGAAAGCGGCCACGGGCGCGTGTCTGCTCGTGGCCACCCGCGTGGCGCCCTCGGGCAGCCGGACGACCTGGTCCTGGTGGCTGACGAGCAGCCGGTAGGCCGACGACGCCGGCTGCATCCAGTCGGTCGGGTGCTCGACACTGGCCTCGTGGACCCCGACGCCCCACCCCTGTCCGGCGCGCTGCACCTCGCCGCCCAGGGCCGAGGCGAACAACTGGTGGCCGAAGCAGATGCCGACCATCGGCGCGTCCTGCGCATCGGCGCGGCGGACGAAGTCGGCCAGCTCGTCGATCCAGGTCACGCCCTGGTCGTGGACGCCGTGGCGGCTGCCGGTCACGAGCCACCCGTCGGCGCTCGCCGGGTCGGGCAGCGGGTCGCCGCCGACGACGTCGTGACGAACGAAGGACAACTCCGGGGCATGGCGGGCGAACAACCGCTCGAACATGTCGGCGTAGTCCCCGGCGATCGCCACCAGGTCGTCGGCGACGTGGTCACACGCGAGCAGACCGATGTGCATGGGATCTCCCTGGGCCGGACCGCGAGCTGCGGCAGATGCGCGACGCCCCGCCGGCACACGTGCGGCGGGGCGTCGGCACCGACGGGTGTCAGCTGCCGGTGGCGGGCTGGAGCACCTGGTCGATGAGGCCGTACTCGACGGCCTCGGCGCCGGTCATCCAGAAGTCGCGGTCGGTGTCCTGGCGGACCTGCTCGACCGGCTTGCCGGTGCGTCCGGCCATGATCTCGTTGATCCGCTCGCGCATCCAGACGATGTTCTTGGCCTGGATCTCGATGTCCTTGGCCGTACCACGAGCCCCCCCGAGCGGCTGGTGGATCATGATGCGGGAGTTCTCGGTGGCCGAGCGCGTACCGGTGCCGGTGCACAGCAGGAACGCCGCCGCCGACGCGGCCAGGCCGACGCAGCGGGTGTTCACCTTGCTCTGCAACAGGTTGATGGTGTCGTAGAGGGCGAACATGCCGGTGATGATGCCGCCGGGGGAGTTGATGTAGAGGGTGATGTCCTCGTTGTCGTCGGCGTCGAGCGCCAGCAACTGGGCGACGAGCTGGTCGCCGTTCTTGTCCTCCAGCGGGCCCTTGAGGAAGAGCATGCGCTGCTCGAAGAGCTTGTCGTAGACGCGCCGGGGGGCGCCGAGCAGCTGCTCGAGCTCGTTCGCTTCTTCTTCGGCCACGATGGAACTCCCGGTCGGGGAACATGCCGGTTGGCGGGCGGCAGATGGTAGCGACGGCCCTGCAGGGCTCCCGCGAGTTGAGTCGGCGGCCAGCAGGGCCCCTGCGGGCGGCCGGCGATCCCGGCGCTCAGGCGCGGCGGCGCATCGCGAAGGTGACCCGGAAGGGGTCGTAGATGGCCGGCATCGGTTCGGTGGCGTCGAGGTGGCGCCGCGCCGGCAGCCGGTACTCGTGGTGCTGGACGAGCCGCCCGAGCATCGCGCTGGTGAGCAGCAGCACCAGGTTGCGGCCCGGGCACACGACCGGTCCGGCGCTGAAGGGCACCAGCGGGAACGCGTCCGGGTCGTGGTCGCCGGTCCACAGGGAGGGCTCGAACCGGTCGGCGAACGCGAGGCGTTCGTCGTCGCGGTGCAAGTAGGGCGCGAAGAGCACCACGCCGTGGCCGGCCGGCAGCGTGCCGGTCGACCACTCGGTGTCCTCGGTCGTGTCGCGCAGGATGCCCGGTGTGGTGGGCCACAGGCGCAGCGACTCGAGGACGCAGGCACGGGCGAACTCGAGTTCGTGCGGTCGGCGCAGGTCGACGTCCGCGACCTCCGAGACGGCGCGCTCCATCTGCCGAGGATGGCCCTCGAGCAGCACCAGCGCCCGCCAGGTGGCGATCCCGGCCGGGTCGAACGCGAACAGCCACTGTGGGACCTGCATGTGGGGCACGGTGATCGGCGAGGCCGGGGTCTGCGCCATGAGGCCGGCGAGGCTGCCCGGCTCGGCCTTCGCGAGGTGGTGCAGCAGGCGGGCCTCGAAGCGTTCGAACTTCCGGCGCGACTTGGGCTTGAGGTACGACCAGTTCCCGTCGGCCCGCAACGCGCCGCTGAGGTCGGTGACCTCCTCGTCGTCGGCGGCGTGGTCGCCGAACACCACCCGGCGGACCATGCGGAACCAGTGCCGCATGAAGTCGTCCCAGGTCAGCCGGCCGGTCGCCTCGCTGACGGCGAGCAGGGTGTCGGCCTCGTCGACGACCTTGCCGAGCAGCTCGTCGGCCAGGCAGTGGACCGGCGCGGGGGTGTCGAGGACCTGCTCGTTGTAGGCCCGCCGGTCGTCGCGCGGCACGCCGGAGCTGGCGAGCACCCCGTAGGGCTGGAAGTGGCCCAGCGCGTGCCGCTTCTCGAGGCTGTCGGCCCGGAACGGCTCGGGGGACTCCGCCAGTACCCGCTTGGCGTCCTCCGGGTCGAGGATCAGCGCCACGGCACGTGGCAGCGCCAGCCGCAACGGACCGGGCCCGTAGATCCGGCGCAGGCGCTGCAGTTCCCGCACCGCGGTCCGGTCGAGCTGCAGCTTCTCGGCACCGGCCACGAGCGGGGGCCGGCGCACGATCAGACCTCGGGCCACCAGCGGCAGCAGGACGAGGTTGACGGCGCGCAGCGTGTCGGCGACCGACGCCCTGGGCACCAGCCCGGTGTCCGCGGTGGTCGAACTGGTCGCGGTGCTCGTCACGTCGGCTCCTGGAGCTGCGGTGGGCGGGCCCGCGGTGCACCGATCGCCCACGGGTCTGGTTGCCCACGAGTCTGGCGGTCGGGTCGGCGGACCGGGACGTCGGGCACCCTCCTCACGGACACGCGACGCACGGCGCCGCGCCGGCCGGGTGACGGGGTGGCCGGCCGCCGGCCGACGTCGCTCCCGCCCGTTCGGTCGCGGTTCCGCTTGACCGTGCGCGGGTCGCGCAGCACACTCGCGAACCGCGACAACGCACTCGGGTGTGCGGGACGCGTCCCGCACGCCGGCTCCGAGTCGACGTCGATCGCCACATCCCGCGCGGGGCGGGATGACGACCGAGAAGGATCCGACACGTGGCACCGGACGACGAGGACGACAAGCGCGGCCGCCGTTCCAGCGGGTCCCGGACGCTGGCCCGAGGACTGGCGTTGCTCAACGCCCTGGGCGAGCACAGCGACGGCGCGACCGTCTCCGGCCTGGCCGAATCCACCGGGCTCGACCGCGCGGTGCTCTACCGGCTGCTCGACACCCTGACCGGGGAGGGGTTCGTCACCCGCGACCCCGAGACGCGCAAGTACCGGCTCGGCCTGGCGATGCTGGAACTCGGGGTCCGCGCGGCGCAGGGCCTCGAGGTGCGCCGCCTGGCCGGGCCGCCGTTGCGGGCCCTGTCGGAGGACACCAACGAGACCGCCTGCCTCGCGGTCCGCGACCGCGACGACCTCGTGGTCGTGGAGGTCATCGAACCCGGCGACCGGTTCGTACAGGTGAACTACCGCATCGGTTTCCGGCACGAGCTGGGCGTGGCCGCCCACGGCAAGGCCCTGCTGGCCTTCCTGCCGGAGGGCGCCCGCAACCCGGAGCTGCAGCCGGTCCGTCAGCGCGGGGTCGCCTACACCCGTGACGAGCTCGAGCCCGGTGCCTCGGGCGTCGCCGCACCGGTGTTCGACCACACCGGCCGCGCCGTCGCCGCGGTCGGCATCGTGGCCCCGACCGCCCGGCTGCCCGAGCCGGAGGCGATCGCCCTGCGGGTGCTGCGCAGTGCCCGGGAGATCTCCGAGCGGCTGGGCTGGCGTCCCCGACGCGCCACCTGACCAGGTGGCGCGCGGCGCGTCGGTGCGCCGCACGCCACCGTGGAGGGCCGGGCCCTGCCCGGCCCTCCACTCGTGTCGCCACGGTCGCTACGCGCACGAACCGTGGTCCCGACGGGTCAGGACGACGAGCATGCGTGCTCGGGCGAGACCACGGGGGAAGGGCGCCGAGTGATCAGCTACCAGCGATTCGGGGACGTGCCGGCGAAACGGCACACGCAACTGTGGCGGGACGGCCGGCTGCTCACCGAGGAGGTCATCGGCCTCGACGGCTTCGACGGGCCCGCGTCGACGCTGTACCACCTGCACCAGCCGATGCAGCTGCGCCGGCTCGGTGGGTGGCGTCCCCTGCCACGCGAGGAGTGGGTGCCCGAGGCGCACATCCACCACCACTTCGCGGGGCAGACGCTGGCGCCGGGAGGCGACGCCCTGTCGGGCCGACGTCTGCTGGCCTTCAACGACGACGTGGAGGTGTGGCTGGCCCGCCCGGACCGGGTGATGTCCGGCTGGTACCGCAACGGCGAGGCCGACGAGCTGCTGTTCGTGCACGAGGGGTGCGGCACGATCGAGAGCGTGCTGGGGGACATCGACTACCGCGACGGGGACTACGTCGTGCTGCCGCGCGGCATCACCTACCGCGTCGTGCCTGACGGACCGACGCCGCAGCGCCACCTGGTGGTCGTCTCCAGCGGGCTGATCGAGGTCCCGTCCCGTTACCGCAACGGCTACGGACAACTGCTCGAGCACGCGCCGTTCTGCCAACGCGACCTGCGCGGGCCGTCGACGCTGCGCACGATCGACCAGGAGGGCGAGTTCGAGGTCACCCTGCGCATCCGCGGCGGTCTGCAGGACTACGTCGTCCCGCACCACCCGTGTGACGTCGTGGGCTGGGACGGCTACCTCGCCCCGTGGGCGCTCAACATCGCCGACCTCGAGCCGCTGACCAAGCAGATCCATCCGCCGCCGCCGGTGCACCAGACCTTCGAGGGGCGGGGGTTCACGGTCTGCACGTTCCTGCCGCGGCCGCTGGACTGGCACCCACAGGCGGTCCCGATCCCCTACAGCCACGCGAACCTCAACTCCGAGGAGCTCATCTACTACGTGGCGGGCTCGTTCGGCTCGCGACGGGGCATCGACGTCGCCTCGCTGACGCTGCACCCGTCGGGGTTGACGCACGGACCCCAGCCGGGCCTGGCCGAGGGCAGCCTGGGGACGACGCACACCGAGGAGGTGGCCGTGATGGTGGACACCTTCCATCCGCTGCGGCTGACGTCGTTCGCGCGTGAGCTCGACCAGCCCGACTACGCCTGGTCGTGGACGCCACCCATCGAGCTCGAGCCGGCGTCCGAGCCGGCGGTCCCCCGCGCCGCCGGGGCTTCGGCCGCCCCGACGCCGACCGGCTGACGGCGCGGGCGCGCGTGGGGTCTACGCTGTCGGGCCACGACGTCGGCGACGGGAAGGATCGGGGTGTCCGAGGAGCTCGAGCTCGCGACGGTCGAGGTGCTCGGGGCCCTGGCCTACGGGCAGTTGCGTTCGTTCCAGGTCACCGCGCGTGCCGTGGGACACGCCCCGGACGCCCGGACGGCGGACGAGTTGGCCGAGCTCGCCCTGCGTGAGCACGCGGGCTACGTCCTGCTGCGCGACACCCTGGCGCACCGCACGGACCTGCCGGCCGCGGTCATGGACCGGCAGAAACCCCACTTCGATGCCTACTTCGACCGGGTACCGCTCGACGACTGGTTCGGCGCCTGCGCCTTCTTCGCGCTCGGGCTGCCGATCGCGGCCGACTTCGGGCGGGAACTTGCCGCGTCGTTGGATCGGGAGACCGGCATGGTGGTCGTGGCCTCGCTGGCCGACCGCGGTCCCTTCCAGCAGTTCGCCACCGACCACCTGCGCGCCCAGCTCGGCGACGACGAGACCTGCGCGCGGGCCCGCCAGCTGGTCGCGAACCTGCTCGGCCGGGCCTTGCAGGGCTTCCAGGGCGTGATGTCCGACACCGACGCGCTCAAGGTCGTGCTCGCCAGCGGCGCGGCGGACGGCGAGACCGGCGAGACCCGCGCCAAGCGGCTCGCGATCGGCGTGATGCAGGGCCATCACCGGCGCATGATCGAGCTCGGCCTCGAGGATCTCGACGAGATCGAGTGACCGACGTGGGCGATCCGTTCGAGGCGCTGACACTGGCGCAGCTGCGCCAGCGGAGCAGCATCAAGTGGCGCGCGCACCCCGAGGACGTGCTGCCGCTGTGGGTCGCGGAGA
This sequence comes from Egicoccus halophilus, assembly GCF_004300825.1. Classification (NCBI taxonomy): domain Bacteria; kingdom Bacillati; phylum Actinomycetota; class Nitriliruptoria; order Egicoccales; family Egicoccaceae; genus Egicoccus; species Egicoccus halophilus. The sequence goes on along the minus strand of NZ_CP036250.1, from coordinate 2,621,780 downwards.
TGGACGTTGCGCTCGCGCCGGCGGTCGTCGACGTCCTCCGCCACGCCGTCGCGATCGGCGACACCGGCTACGCGTCCGGCGAGGGCTACGTCGAGGCACTGGCCGAGCGCGCCCGACCGTGGTGGAACTGGACGATCGCGCCCCAGCGCGCCCGGCTCGTGCCCGACGTCATGCGTGGTGCGACGGAGCTCGTGCGGCTGGTCACGCCGCCCGGCGGCACGGTCCTGGTGAACCCGCCGGTCTACCCGCCCTTCTTCGCCTTCGTCCGGCACACCGGCCGTCGGGTCGTCGAGGTCCCGCTGACCGAGGACGCCCGTCTCGACCTCGACGCGATCGACGCCGCGATGGCGCGCGCCCGGGCCGACGGGCCGACCGCCTACCTGCTGTGCAGTCCGCACAACCCGACCGGAACCGTCCACCGCGCCGACGAGTTGCGGCAGCTCGCCGCGTTGGCGCGTACCCGCGGGGTGCGCGTCCTCAGCGACGAGATCCACGCGCCGCTGGTGCTGTCGGGCCCACCGTTCGTGCCGTACCTGACCGTCGAGGGCAGCGAGGACGCCTTCGCGCTGCACTCGGCGTCCAAGGGCTGGAACCTGCCCGGCCTCAAGGCCGCGGTCGCCGTCGGGGGGCCGGCGACCACCGACGACCTCGACCGGCTGCCGGTCGAGGTGTCGCACGGCGCGAGTCACCTCGGGGTCCTCGCCCACACCGCCGCCCTGCGCGACGGCGTCGGCTGGCTCGACGAGGTCCGCCGGGAACTGCTGGCGCGCCGGGAGCTGCTGGGGGAGCTGGTGGAGGAGCACCTGCCGGCGGTGCGCTGGCGGCCGGGCGCGGCGACCTACCTCGCGTGGCTCGACTGCCGCGCACTCGGGCACGACGATCCGGCCGGGCACCTCCTGCGCCGGGGACGGGTCGCGCTGGTGGCCGGGGACGACTTCGGCGTCGGCGGAGCGGGCCACGTGCGACTGAACTTCGCGACGTCGAGGGCGGTGCTCACCGAGGCGGTGCGACGGATGGGCACGGTCGCCTGAGCGCGTCCGTCCGGTGCGGGGATCAGCCGTCGCCGGGTCGGCGGGTCGCGACGTGCTCGAGGTGGACGTCGGCCCACGCGTCGTCGCTGGCGGGATGGTCGTCGCGCCAGTGACCACCGCGGGACTCGGTGCGCAGCCGGGCCGCCCGTACCAGCAAGCGCGACACCCGCAGGGCGTGCCACAGCTCGACCTCGTCGGGCACGGCCGCCGGGAGATCGAGGTCGCCGACCATGGTGTCGAGCGCGGCGGCCACGGTGGCCAGGCCGGCCTCGGTGCGTACCGGGCCCGCTCCGGTGAGCATCGCGCTGCGCAGCCGGTCGCGCAGCCCGTCGGTGGCCACCGACGGCCGGGACGCCAGCGCCGGCGCCGGTCCGAGGTCACCCTGGCGGCTCGGCAGCTCGGCGACGAGGGCGTCGACGGCACGCGCGCCGAACACGAGTGCCTCGCTGAGTGAATTGCCGGCCATGCGGTTGGCGCCGTGGACGCCGGTCGAGGCCACCTCACCGGCCGCGTACAGCCCGTGCAGCGAGGTGCGGCCGTCGAGGTCGGTCCGCACACCACCGACCTGGTAGTGGGCGGCCGGCGTCACCGGCACGCGTTCGTTCACCAGGTCGAAGCCGTAGCGGCGGGCCCCCGCCAGGACGGTGGGGAACTCGGACGCGAACTGCTGCTCGGACAGATGGGTCGCGTCGAGCCAGGCGGTGCCGTCGTGCTGGTCGAGGATGGCCTTGGCGACCACGTGCCGGGGCGCCAGCTCGGCGTCCGGGTGTCGCTCGAGCAGGAACCGGTTGCCCTGGGCGTCGTGCAGGGTCGCACCGGCACCACGCAAGGCCTCGGTCAGCAGGAAGCGCCACGTGCCCGCGACGGCCAGACCCGTCGGGTGGAACTGCACGAACTCCAGGTCGCGCACCGCGGCGCCGGCCGCGAGGGCCAGCGCGACCCCGTCGGCGGTGGCGTGGGCGGGATTGGTGGTGGCGGCGAACAGCCCGCCGCACCCGCCGGTGGCCAGCAGGACCGCCCGCGCCTCGACCGCGACCACGCGTCCCTCGACCAGGACCCACAACCCGGTCACGCGACGGGCGTCGTCCTGCGCGAGCCCGACCGCGATGCCGGCCAACCGCGAGACCTTGGGCGCCGCCGCCGCCCGCAGCACCCGGACCAGCTCGGCGCCGGTGGCGTCCGCCCGGTGCACCGAGCGCGGCACCCGTTGGCCGCCCTCGCGGGCGAGGTCGAGATGGCCGGGGTCGTCGGAGTCGAGCTCGCCCGCCACCCGGTCGAACTGGGCACCCATCCGCAGCAGCTGGCGCACGTGTCCGGGTGCCTCGCGGGTCAGCACGTCGACCGCGACCGGGTCACACAGCCCGTCGCCGGCCAACCGGGTGTCCGCCGCGTGGACGGCAGGGGAGTCGTCGGGACCGAGCGCGACCGCGAGCCCGCCCTGCGCCCACGGCGAGGATCCCGAGTCGCCACCCGGGACGCCCTTGTCGACCACCACCACCTCGAGGTGGTCGGGCAGTCGGGCGGCGGCGTACAGGCCGGCGACGCCGGCACCGACGATCACCACGTCGGCGCGGACGCGGTCGTCGACGATGGCGGGGGACGGGGGGATCGAGGAGGTCGTCATCATGCTCGCGTGCGTTCGGAGACGGTGCGGCGCACCGTGAGGGAGTTGGTCAGCAGCTCGCCGAACCCGTCCGGGTCGGCGAGCAGCCAGGAGTGTCCGGCGTCGGAGACGATGTCACCCGGTGCGCCGGCGGCCTCGCACATGGCGAGGAAGGTGGCCTCCGGCACCACCCGGTCGGCCGAACCCCACAGGATGGTGGTGGGCAGACCGCGGGCGGCGAGGGTCGCCAACTCCTCGCGCAGGTCGGCGTTGCGGGCCAGCTCTCCGGCGCGCCAGACGGCGCTTGGGTTGGTCAGGGCGTTGCCGACCAGGTCGCGCACCACGACCGGCAGCACGGAGCGGTAGTCGCGGCGACGGAACTCGCCGGGTAGCCGCAGGCCCCAGTCCCACAGCGGTCGCTCGGCGAGCAGGCGGTCGACACGGTCCCCGGCCTTCCAGACCGACCCCCCGATCGCGTTGACCAGGGTCAGCGAGCGGGCCCGGTGCGGGTGGTACCACGCGACGGCGGTCGCGACGCCTCCTCCGAACGAGTGTCCCACGAGCGCGGCCGGTTCTTCGACACCGACGTGGTCGAGCAGGTCGTCGACCCAGTTGGCGAGCTTCTCGAACGTGTACTCGCCGTCGAGCGCCGCACTGCGTCCGAAGCCGGGCAGCGCGGGTGCCAGGACCCGCCAGCCGGCGGCGGCGATGCCCGGCAGTGCCCGGGCGTAGGAGCGGGCGGAGAGGCCCCAGCCGTGCAGGAACACCAGCGGTGGGCCGTCCCCGGCCTCGCCGTAGACCGCCACCTGCCCCTCGAGCGTGGTGCGGTGCCAGCGCAGGTCGGCGTCGGACGGACGCGCCACGTGGTCTCCGCTCGCCGGGGGAGGTGCTCGGACGTCGCGATCCGCCCGATCCAGGTGCGGGCGTCGGACGTCGGAACCGACCGGGCAGTCTAGCGATGCGGCACCCGTCGACCGGCTGTGGCAGCCTGCCGGCGTCAGCGAGCGACGTCAGGAGCGGGCATGCAGGTCGGGATCGTCGGCGGGACCGGTGCGCTGGGGCGGGGCCTGGCCCGACGGTGGGCACTCGCCGGCGTCGACGTGCTCGTCGGATCCCGGGACGCCAACCGGGCACGGGCCGCCGCCGAGCAACTGGCCGAGGAACTGGCCGACGAGCTCGACGAGGCCGGTGGGCGGCTCGACGGGGTCGACAACCTCGACGCCGCCACTGCCGAGGTGGTCGTGCTCGCCGTGCCCTGGGACGGCCTCGACGCGGTCCTCGCACCGCTGACCGAGGCGCTGGCCGGGCGGGTGGTGGTCAGCGCGATCAACCCGCTCGCCTTCGACGCGGCCGGTCCGCACAACACGCCGGTCGCCGAGGGCAGTGTCGCCGAGGCGATCGCCGCGCGCCTGCCCGGCGCGCGGCTCACCGCGGCGTTCCACAGCGTCTCGAGTCGGGAGCTCAACCGCCTCGAGCACCCGCTCGACGACGACGTCCCGGTGGTCGGCGACGACGAGGAGGCCGTGGCCACGGTCGTGGACCTCGCCGGCCGCATCGACGGGGTCCGGGCCTACGCCGCGGGGCCGCTGCGTCTGTCCGCGCCGCTCGAGCAGCTCACGGCGCTGATCATCTCGATCAACAAGCGGCACCGCGGGCATGCCGGCCTGCGCTTCACCCGCCTGACCCCGCGCTGACGCGTTCCGCCGCTGGGTCCGTCCGGGAGGCGGGAAACGTCCAGGGGCCCCGACGTCCCGCGGCGCGGGAGTCGTCCCGCCAGGCATCCGTCCGTCCTCCGGTCGCGACGGCGTCTTGACGGACCTTCGTTGGTTCATTACTGTTGTAATGAACCAAGGACCTGATCGCGTACGACGCATCGGGGACGACCGGCTCAGGGACGCGGGAGCGCGCTGCGGTGTTCGACGACGGCACGCCGATCTACCGGCAGATCGCCGGCCGGATCCGTGACGACGTGCTCAGCGGTGCGCTCGGCCCCGACGCCCAGGTGATGTCCACGACACAGTACGCGGCGCACTACCGGATCAATCCCGCGACGGCGGCCAAGGCGTTCCAGCAACTGGTCGACGAGGGCGTGCTCTACAAGCGCCGTGGCGTCGGCATGTTCGTCCGTCCCGACGCGCCCGAACGGTTGCGGGCGCATCACCGCGAGCGCTTCCTCGACGAGGACCTCGAGCCGGTGATCGCCCGGGCGGTCGCGCTGGGGATCGACGTCGATCTCGTCGTGGCCCGGGTCAACGACGTCGCGGCGCGCCTTTCCGGCGCGGCCGACGACCGCCAGGAGGAGGACGCATGAACGGCCTGATCGAGGTCGAGGACCTCACCGTCCGCTTCGGGGACACCGTCGCCGTCGACGGGCTGAGCTTCCGGCTCGAGCCCGGCCGCATCCACGGCCTGCTGGGCCGCAACGGTTCGGGCAAGACCACGTTGCTGTCGGTCCTGGGCGCCTTCCGGCGTCCGGACGCGGGGCGGGTGACGCTGGACGGCGTCCCCGTGTTCGAGCGCGCCGAGGCGGTCCACCGCATCTGCTTCATCCGCGGCCACGGCGACACGGTCGTCAACGACTGGCCCGACGACCGCGTCGTCCACGCCCTCGGGTTCGCCGCGATCACCCGTCCGGGGTGGGACCAGCCCTACGCCGAGCGACTCCTCGACCGCTTCGACGTCGATCCGCAGGCACGCGTCGGGGAGCTGTCCAAGGGCCGACGCGCGGCCCTCGGCATCACCCTGGGGCTCGCGAGCCGGGCACCGGTCACGCTCTTCGACGAGTCCTACCTCGGCATGGACGCCCCGTCGCGGTACGCCTTCCACCACGCGCTGCTCGAGGACTTCGCCGAGACCGGTCGCACCTTCGTGCTCTCCACCCACCACATCGAGGAAGTGGCGCCCCTGCTCGAGGAGGTGCTGGTGATCGATCGGGGACGCCTGCTGCTGCAGGCGACCACCGACGACCTGCGCGAACAGGGGGCGACGGTGACCGGTCCCGCCGAACGGGTCGACGCCTTCGTCGCCAGCCACCGGGTGCTCGACGAGCGCCGACTCGGACCGACCAAGGCCGTCACCGTCTTCGGCACGGTGAGCACCGAGCAACGTGCCGCGGCCGTCGCCGCCGGACTCGAGATCGGCCCCGTGCCGTTGCAGGACCTGTTCGTGCACCTGACCGAGGCCACGAAGGAGACGCGATGAACACCACCGTCGAACGCCCGACCGCCGCGACCGGCAGCGGCCGCGACACGGCCATCCTGCGGCACCGTCTCGCCAACGACGGGATGGGCCTGGTCTGGCTCGCCGGGCTCTTCTGGGTCTCGGTGACGGTGCTGACGCTGGTCGTCTCCGTCCGTGTCGACATCACCACCAGCGGCTGGCAGGTCGGGACGCAGATCGCCCGCTGGTTCGTCGGCGCCATCGGCGTCTACCTCACCGCCGTCTACCTGCCGCTGTACGTCGCGCACGGTCGCACCCGCCGCGAGACCGCGGTGCAGCTGGCCGGGTTCGGGGTCGTCTACGTGGTCCTCGCCGGCGTGCTGATCACGGCGGGATACGCGCTGGAGACGCTGGTGTACGCGCTCGCCGGATGGGAGCAGGGCGTCGAGCCCACCACCTTCGTCACCGCCGCGACCGACCACCCCCGGCTGCTGGGGCAGTACCTGGTGCTGTTCGCCGTCTGGCACGCGGCCGGCGGTCTGCTCGGCGCGGCCTTCTACCGGGGTGGCGGCCACGGCGCGCTGGCACTGGTACCGGCCGTCGGGGCGGTCATCGGCATCGAGTGGGCGGCGGGGACCCGCGACACCGGGTTGAACGCGCTGCCGTTCTTCCAGGACCTGGCCGGCGGGTCGGCGCCCGCGGTGGGATCACCGGTCGTCGCCGCCGCCGGACTCGTGGCCGCCGCGGTGCTGGTCGCCCTCACCTGGCTCGTCGTGCGCGACCTGCCGATCCGGACGCCGAAGTCCTGATCCGGCGCGCCGCTCCTCCTCGACCAGCGCCCGGAACCCGGCCACGATGCGTCCGGTGACCGGGCCCGGTCGGCCGGTGCCGACCGCGGCACCGTCGACCCGGACCAGCGGCACGACCTCGCGGGTCGTCGCGGTCAGGAAGGCCTCCTCGGCGCCGGCCAGCTCCTCGACGGGAAGGGGCCGTGCGGCGACCGGCAGACCGAGCCGGGCGGCGACCTCGAGCACGACCGCGCGGGTCACGCCCGCCAGCAGGCCGGCCTCGGTCGGCGGCGTCACGAGCTGCCCGTCCACGACCGCGAACAGGTTCGAGCTCGCCCCCTCGAGGACCTCGCCGGAGGGGCTGGTCAGCAGGGCCTCGTCGCAGCCCTGTGCGCGTGCCCGTCGTCGCGCGGTGACGGCCACCAGGTACGACACGGCCTTCACGTGCGGGAGCTCCCGTGCCAGCGCGACGCTCGACGCGGACACCCCGACCTCCGTGCGCTGCGGGTCGTGCGCCAGCCGGTGGGAGGTCACGACCACCGTCGGGACGCCGACGGGTCGGCCGGGGAAGGGCGCGTCGGGGTCGATGGACCCGGCCGACACCGTCAGGCGCAGCGCACTGTCCTGCCCGTCCAGCGCCGTGAGGTTCGCGCGGGCGGTGTCGGCCACCGCCGCGCGCAGGACCGCCGTCGGCCCGGGATCGAACCCGAGCTCGGTCGCGCCCGCGACCGCACGCGCGAGATGCTGGTCCAGGCGGAACACGTGGTCGCCGTAGGCACGGAAGGTCTCGAACACGCCCTCGCCGTTGCGGAACCCCCGGTCGAAGACCGACACGGTGGCGCGATCGGCGGGCACCTGTGCCCCGTCGATCCACACCGACAGTGGCCGGGTCGTCGTCGGCTCGCTCATCGTTGCTCCGGTCGTCGGGCCCGGACGGCACGCAGGAAGGCCGCCGCCTTGTCGAAGCTCTCGTGCCGCTCGTCGGCGGGGTCGGAGTCGGCGACGATGCCGCCGCCGGCGCCGTAGTCGACCGTCCCGTCGGCGTGCAGGGTGGCGGTCCGGATCGCGACCGACAACCGTGCCGCCCCCGGCGAGAGGAACCCGACCGCGCCGCAGTACCAGCCGCGGCGCGCCGTCTCGAGGCGCTCGATGATGCGCATGGCCGCGATCTTCGGTGCCCCCGTGATCGAGCCGCAGGGAAAGGTCGCGCGCAGCAGTTCGCCGTAGCCGACGTCGTCGCGCAGCGTCGCGCTCACGGTGGAGACCAGGTGCCACACGGTGGGGTGGGCCTCGACGGTGGCCAGTTCCGGGACCCGCACGCTGCCGGGGACGCAGACGCGGCCGAGATCGTTGCGCTCGAGGTCGACGACCATCACGTTCTCGGCCCGGTCCTTGACCGAGGTGGCCAGGTCGTCGGCGAGCGCCGCGTCGAGCTCCGGATCGCGGTGGCGGGGACGGGTGCCCTTGATCGGCCGGGTCGCGACCGAGCGGCCGTCGACGCGCAGGAAGGTCTCGGGTGAGACCGAGGCCAGGCCGACCGCCGGCAGGGCCGCGCCGAAGGGCGCCGGTGAGCGCTCGCGCAGGGCCCGGTACAGCGCGCCGAGGTCGGCCTCCCACCGGCTGGTGAGCCGCTGGGTCAGGTTGACCTGGAAGACGTCGCCGGCCGCCACGTGGTCCAGGACGGCCCGCACCGCGGCGAGGTGCGCCCGGCGGTCCAGGCTGCTGGTCAGCGGGGCGTCGTCGGAGCGCACCGGCACGGACGTCGCCGGGGGGGCGGCACGCAGCCGGTGGCCGAGCGCCTCGGCACGACGCGCGAGGTCGCCGCGCCCGGTGAGCTCACGCCCGACCACCAGCACCCGGTCGCGCGCCGGCGCGACGGCGACGACGAGGTCGGCCAACTGCAGCCACAGGTGCGGCAGGCCACGGTCGTCGGCCAGCCGGCGGGGCAGGTGCTCCACGCGGTGGCCGAGGTCGTAAGCCAGGGCGCCGACCAGGCCGCCGGTGAAGGCGGGGCCGGCGTCGTGATCGACGTCGACGGCGTCGGGCCGGACCCCGAGCCGGTCGCACACGCGGTCGATCGCCGTGAACGGATCCGTGCCCAGGTCCTCGTCCGGCCCGCCGTCGACCGCGTCGTGCCAGCGGGTCCGGGTGCCGTCGTCGACCAGGCCCACACCCGTGTGCGGGACGACGTACGACCAGCCGGTTCCGTCGGCCGACTCGAGCAGGTCGGCCGGGCCGCACGCGCGCACGAGTGCGTCGAGGTCGACCGCCCCGGTCGCGGTGCGCGGCGCGTCGGGCACCGCCATGCGTACCACGCCCGCCCGTGGTCTCACCGCGAAGCGGCTCACGCGCTGGAGGGCACGCCGTACTTGCGCCGGAAGCTGGGGTCGTCGAGGGTGTCGAGGTCCTCCTCGAGCTGCCGCTGGAACTCGTCGGCCTGCCGTTCGTCGGAGAAGGTCTGCGCCCACACCAGGGCGCCCGTGCCGGCGACCTGCAGCTGCACGTCGTACATCTCGCCGCCGTCGTAGCCGCCACGGCGCCGGGTCAGGATCCGGAAGTCGCGACGCGGCGAACGTTGGGTGGGCACCTCGACGTCTCCCAGCGGCGGGGAGGCGGAACCTACCGGTCCGCTCACCGACACGACAACGCCAGGACGGCCGTCCGGCGCCCGGAGTGCACGGACGGGCCTCACTACGCTCCGGGCGACACCACCACAGGAGCTGCCCTCATCGTGAAGGTCTACACCAAGCGCGGCGACGACGGCACCACGGGGCTGCTGTACGGCGGGCGCGTCGACAAGGACGACCTGCGCACCACCGCCTACGGCACGGTGGACGAGGCCTGCAGCGCCCTGGGCCTGGCCCGCGCGGAACTCGACGGCCACCTGCACGGGCTGGTCCTCGAGGTGCAGCGGGAACTGTTCGTGGTCGGTGCCCAACTCGCCACGCTGGTCGAGCACTGGGAGCGGCTGGAAGCGGGGGTGAGCCTGGTCGACGACCCGATGGTCGACGCCCTCGACGCCCGCATCGACGCCTGCGTGGCACGTCACCCCCTGCCCACCACCTTCGTCGTCCCCGGCGGCAACCGTGCCGCCGCGGCCCTGGACCTCGCGCGTGCGGTCTGCCGCCGGGCCGAGCGGCACGTCGTGGCGATGGCGCGGGCCGGGCAGCTGCCGGACCAGGCGCCGCTGCGCTACCTCAACCGGTGTGCCGACTACCTCTACGTGCTCGCACGCGAGGCCGAGGGCGAGCACGTCCCGTCGCGGGACGAGCGATGAGCGGCGACATGCGCAGCGTCGTCGACGACCTGGGCGCGACCGTGGCGGTGCCCGAGCGCCCGACCCGCTTCGTCAGCCTCGTGCCGAGCCTGTCCGAGGTGTTGTGGTGGTGGCAGCTCGCGGACGACGTCGTGGCCGTGACCGACTGGTGTGTCGCTCCGCCCTCGGCGTTCCCGACCGCCCGGCGGGTCCGCGGGACGAAGAACCCCGACGTGCGGGCGATCGTGGAGCTGGCGCCCGACGTCGTGGTCGCCAACGAGGAGGAGAACCGCGAACTCGACGTCCGGCGCCTGCGCGAGGCCGGGGTCGCGGTGTACGTGACCCGCGTGCGCACCGTCGACGACGCCGCGGGAGCGCTGGCCCGTCTCGGTGCGGCGCTGGGCGTGGAACGGGCCGGTGCCGGCAGTGCGCAGGCCATCCGCCGCGCACTCGACCAGCTGCCTCGGCCCCGGCGTCGGCTGCGGGCCTTCTGCCCGGTGTGGCGCGACGGGGTCCCCAGTGACGGCGGACCGCTCGACGAGACCTGGTGGGCCTTGGGACGCGACACCTTCGGCGGCGACCTGCTCGCCCGGTGTGGCTTCGACGTGGTGCCCGACGCGGCCGACGGACGCTATCCGCGGCTGCGGTTGCAGGAGGTCGCCGACGCCGCGCCCGAGGTCGTGCTGCTGCCCGACGAGCCGTACCTGTTCGGTGAGCAGGACCGGGCCGTGTTCGCCGACTGGTCGGCACGGACGCGGCTGCTGGACGGCACGGCGCTGTCGTGGTGGGGGCCGCGTACGCCACACGCGCTGGGGGACCTCGCGCGGCTCGCCCGGCAGCTCGACCGTCGTCGTCAGCGCGCCTCGTCGGCCGTGGCCAACAGGTCGCGCAGGACCTCCAGCAGCGACACGGGCGTGTAGGGCTTGGCCAGGAAGCGATCGGCGCCGGCCGCGTAGGCGCGGTCGACGGCCTCGGGCGCGGACAGCCCGCTGTTGGCGACCACCGGCAGCTCACGGTCGAGCTTGCGCAGCTCGCCGATCAGGGCGTAGCCGTCCATGACCGGCATCATCAGGTCGGTCACCACGGCGGCGACCCGTGAGCGGTGCGCCCGGTAGGCCTCCAGGGCCTCGCGGCCGTCGGCGGCGGTCAGCGCCCGGTAACCCGAGCCCTCGAGCACCCGACGGCCGACCTCCCGCAACGCGTGTTCGTCGTCGACGACCAGGACGAGCTCTCCCGAGCCGGGCAACGCCGCCCCGGTGGTGGCCTCACCGCCGGCCGTGTCGGCCTCTTCCGCGGGCAACCGGATCGTGAACGTCGTCCCGAGGCCCTCCTCGCTCTCGACCTCGATGTCGCCACCGTGACTGTCGACGATCACCGCCGAGGTGGACAGACCCAGTCCGGTGCCCTCGCCCTGCGGCTTGGTCGAGAAGAACGGGTCGAACATCTTGGTCACGACCTCCGGGGGGATGCCGCTGCCGGTGTCGGTGACCTGCAACACCACCGCCGGCCCGTTTGCCGGGACCGAGCCGCCGTTGTGGGCGCGCAGCGTCAGCTCGCCACCCTCGGGCATCGCGTCGCGGGCGTTGACGCACAGGTTGACCAACACCTGCTGGATCTGGGTCGGATCACCGACCACGGGCAACAGGTCCTCGGCGACCTCGGCCGTGACGGTGATGCTCTTGGGGAAGGTGTCGACGCAGATTCGCCGGACCCGTTCGAGCACGTCGTCGACGGCGACGGCCTCCCGGCGGCCGTCGACGCCCCGGGCGAAGGACAGCACCTGACGGACCATCTGCGCCCCGTGCTCGGCGCTGCCCGCCATCATCTGCAGCAGATGCTGGCGCTGGGGGTCGTCCTCGTCCTGCGACAGCAGGGCCACCCCCATCAGGATGGGGGCGAGCGCGTTGTTGAGATCGTGCGCGATCCCTCCGGCGAGGTGGCCGATGCTCTCCATGCGCTGCGCCCGCAGGAACTGCTGCTCCATGCGTTTGCGATCGGTGACGTCGGTCTCGATACCGAGCACCGACACCGGCACACCCTCCTCGTCGCGCAGCAGCGTCCAGCGGGCCTGCACCGTCAGCTCGGTCCCGTCCTTGGCGGTCTGCACGAGCTCGTCGAAGAAGTGCCCGCTGCGGTGCAACTCCTCGAGTGCACGCTCGTGCACCACGCCGTCGAGGCCGAGCAGCTCGCACACCGGGCGGCCCTGCGCCTCGTCGGCCGTGAAGCCGTAGATGCGCTCGGCGCCGCGGTTCCAGTACCCGACGCGCCCGTCGAGGTCGCGGACCACGATGGCGTCCTGGGCGGCGTCGAGCAGGGCGGCCTGCTCGGCCAGCTGGGCCCCGCGTGCCTCGAGCTCGACCCGGTTGCGACGCTGATCGGTGACGTCCTGGAAGTAGACCGCCAGGCCCTGCTCCGACGGGTACACCGTGACCGAGAACCACCGCCCGAGCGGGCCGTAGTGGTACTCGTCGATCGACATCGTGTGGCGGTGTTCGTCAGCGGCCCGCAGCGCCGTCTCGAGCGGGGAACCGATCGCCGCCGGGAACTCGTCCCACAACCGGCGTCCCACCAGGTCGCGGGCGTCGCGTTCGAGGACCTCCTGCGCACGGGCGTTGACGTAGGTGAACCGCCAGTCGGTGTCGACGGTGTAGAGGGCGTCGGTGATGCTCTCCATCGTGGTCGACAGGCGACGTGCGAGCAGCTCCTGCTGGAGCTGCGCCTGCTTCTGCTCGGTGATGTCCAGGATCGCGCCCTGGATGCGCTCCACCGTGCCGTCGGGGCGTCGTCGCGGCTCGCCCACGACCCGGACCCAACGGCCGACCCCCTGCGCCGAGGAGAAGGGCACCTCGAGGTCGAAGGGCACCCCGTGGGCGAGGCACGCCTCGACCGCCGCGCCCATCCGGTCCCGCGCGGCGGGCGGGTACAGCTCGAACGCCTCCTGCAGTGGTGGGGTCCGCCCCCGGGGGTAGCCGGCCAGGTCGTGGACCTGGTCCGACCAGTACAGACGCACCGGGTCCGCCTCGATCGCCCACCCGCCCACCCGGGCGATGTCGCCGGCGATGCGCAACAGCGTCACGCTCTCCTCGAGGCGGGCCTCGACCGACTTCTGCGGCGAGATGTTCTCCGTGGACACCGCCAGGTGGCGTCCGGTGTCGTCCTCGAGCAGCACGAGGTCGCTGCGGACCCACACGGTGCGACCCGCCGCGTTGACGAAGCGGTGCTCGGTGCTGGCGGCGGGCTTGCCGCCCGTGACGATCTGGGCGATCAGCTCGGCCAGCTCGGCGCGGTCGCCGTCGTGGGCCAGCGTGACCAGCTCCGCGTCGTACAACTCCTCGAGGGAACGTCCGAGGATCTCGCAGAAGGCAGGATTGGCGTCGCGCAGGCGCCCGTCGGCGTCGGTCACCGCGATCGCGGTGGAGACGCGCAGGAACAGTTGACGCAGACGCGCGTCCGGGGTCCGGCCGTGCCGCACGCCAACTCTCCTTCGGCGCCCCGACGGGTCGACGGAGCCGGGGCCGCCCACGTGCGGTTCCGGCCGCGGGGGCCGCCGCCGGAACCGTACGCCAGCGCGCACCGCGGCTGCCTGACCGTTGGTCGGCGCCGCGCCCGCGCGTGGGGGCACCCCTCGCGTCAGTAGCGGTGTTCGGGGCCGGGGTACTCGCCGTCGGCGACCTCGGAGCTGAAGGCCTTCACGGCGCCCGCGATCTCCGAGCGCAGGTCCGCGTACGGCTTGACGAAGCGGGGTAGCCGGCCGGTCGTGAGGCCGAGCAGGTCGTGCCAGACGAGCACCTGACCATCGGTGTGGGGACCGGCGCCGATGCCGATCGTCGGCACATCGACCGCTTCGGTGATCCGTGCCCCGAGCTCGGTGGGAACGCACTCGAGCACGATCGCGAAGGCGCCGGCGTCGGCCAGCCCGACGGCGTCGGCGACCAGCTGGTCCGCCGCCTCGACGTCGCGTCCCTGCACCTTGAAGCCGCCGAACTGGTGGACCGACTGCGGCGTGAGACCGAGGTGGCCCATCACGGGGATGCCGGCTCGCACCAGGTGGGCGGTGACCTCGATCATCGGGCCGCCGCCCTCGAGCTTCACGGCGGTGGCCCCGGCTTCCTTGAGCAGGCGCGTGGCCGACGCCAGGGCCTGGGAGGGACCGTCCTGGTAGGTACCGAACGGCAGGTCCCCGACGACGACGGCGTTCGGGGCGCCGCGCGCCACCGCGCGGGTGTGGTGCAGCATCTCGTCGAGCGTGACCGGGACGGTGGACTCGTAGCCGAGCACCACCATCCCGAGGCTGTCACCGACGAGCAGAACCGGCACGCCGAGCTCGTCGAGCAGGGCGGCGGCGCTGTGGTCGTAGGCGGTGAGCATCACGAACTTCTCGCCGCGCTGCTTGGACGCGCGCAGGTCGTGGATGCTGACGGGACGCCGGGGTGTCGGGGCGTCGGCGGACACGTGAACGGACACCTACGGACTCCATCCTGCCGGCCCCGAGGGGTCCAGCGGTCGTCGTGTCGGTGGACGTCGACAGTGTGCCCGCTCGCGTCGGGATCGCCACCATCGGCCGGTGGGTGCCCGTCGACGTGCCCGGCGCGGCCGATGGTCCCGGCTGCGGCGACGTAGTCTGGCACCCGGCGGTTCCGGCCGGACCGGTCCACCGCGAGGAGTGTTCGGGATGGGGCGGGAGTCGGGCGTCGCCGACCTGCTGGCCGTGCACCGCAACGGCAAGGACGCGCGGCGTACGATCGAGCGGCTCTCGCGCAACGGCATCGACGGCGGGTCGATCCTGCTGCTCGGCCGGGTCGAGGTGACGACCGCCGGGCGCTACGGGGACCGGCAGACCGATCTCGGCAGCTCGTTGGCGCTGGGGGGACGGGCGGCCCGCGGGCTGCTGTACGGCCTGCTGCCGGGGGCGGCGTTCGGCGCCGTGCTGCTCGCGGTGACCACCGAACCGACGCTGTTCGCGATCTCGGCCGGGGCCGGTGGTGGCGCGGCCTTCGGTGCCAGCATCGGGGTCCTCACCGGGCTGCTGTCCATGCCGACGATGGCCAGCTCGTGGGAGCGCACGTTCGCCCCGATGGTGCCCGGTGGCGTGGGCGTGGGCGTGCGCGTGCACACCTCGCGCCAGCAGGTGCGGGTGCGACGCGTCCTCGAACGGGCCGAGGTACTGCGGGTGCACGAGGTGGACGATCTCGACGAGCTCGACGACGGCCCGCTGGCCTTCGACGACTGATCGGGGCGTCAGCCCTGCCAGTCATTCGCCGGTGGCGCGGAGGCGGAGCCGAGCACGCACGGCGCGCTGGGCGTCAGCCCTGCCAGTCATTCGTCATGGGGACGCGGCGCTCGCGACCGAAGGCGCGGCAGGTCACCTTGGGTCCGGGGGCGGCCTGTCGGCGCTTGTACTCCGCGCGGTCCACGAGCTGCACGACCCGGCGGACCGTCGCCTCGTCGTGACCGCGCTCGACCAGCGCGCGGAGCCCGAGGTCGCGTTCGACGTAGCCCTCGATGATGTCGTCGAGGATCTCGTAGGGAGGCAGGCTGTCGTCGTCGCGCTGATCGGGCCGCAGTTCGGCCGACGGTGCCTTCTCGATGGTGTTGACCGGCACGAGTTCACCGTCACCCTGCGCGTTGCGCCAGCGGGCCAGTTCGTACACGAGCAGCTTCGGAACGTCCTTGAGGGGGGCGAACCCGCCGGCCATGTCGCCGTACAGGGTCGCGTAGCCGACCGCGTACTCGGACTTGTTGCCGGTGGTCAGCACGATCGAACCGCGCTCGTTGGACAGCGCCATGACCAGCACGCCACGCAGACGGGCCTGGATGTTCTCGTAGGCGACGCCGGCCTCGCGGTCGTCCCCGCGTTGCTCGCCGAACCCGGTCACCACCAGGTCACCGAGCACGCGTCCCACCGCGGCCATCGGCTCCTCGATCTGCAGCACGTGGTAGGGGCTGCCGAAGTTCTTCGCCAGGGACTCGGCGTCGTCGAGCGAGTGCTGCGAGGAGTAGGGCGATGGCATCGCCACGCCAAGCACGTGTTCACCGCCGAGCGCGTCGGCGGCGACGGCGGCGACGACCGCGGAGTCGATCCCGCCCGACAGGCCGATGATGGCCTCCTCGAAGCCGTTGCGGTGGCAGTAGTCACGGGTCGCGAGCACCAGCGCGTGCCAGACCTCGCCGACCGGGTCGAGGCGCTCGGCGGCCTGCTGCCCGGCCAGGACGGGACGGTCGCCGGTGTGACCGTCGAGGTCGCAGGCGGCGGTGACCTCGGCGGTCTCGACCGGCACGTCCACCACCACCAGGTCCTCGGCGAACTGTGCGCCGCGGGCGGTCACCTCGCCGTCGGGGCCGAGCAGGAACGAGTCACCGTCGAAGACGACGTCGTCCTGTCCTCCGACGACGTTGACGTAGGCCAGCCAGGTGCCGTCGCGTCGCACGTGGCGACGCGCCCAGTCCTCGCGTTCGGCGTGCTTGCCACGGTGGTAGGGCGAGGCGTTGAGGTTGGCCACCAGCTTCGCGCCCGCCTGCGCGGCCCGGCCGACCGGACCGGGCTCGAGCCACAGGTCCTCGCAGATGGTCACCCCGACCGGGACCCCGGCCACGCGCACCACCAGCGGCTCGTCACGGGGGGTGAAGTAGCGGGCCTCGTCGAAGACGCCGTAGTTGGGCAGGCGGAACTTGTCGTAGGTGGCGACCACGGCGCCGTCGGCCAGGACCGCCGCCGAGTTGGTCAGCGAGACGCCGGCGGCCGAGGCCACCTCCCAACCGGTGTGGTCGGCGGGGTCGTCGGCGACGAGGTCGTCCTCCTCGGTGCCGACGTAGCCGACGAGGGCCACGGTGCCGTGTGGCCCCTCGGTGGCCAGGCGTCGCACCGCGTCGAGGTTCGCCCGCAGGAACTCCGGCTTGAGCAGCAGGTCCTCGGGCGGATACCCGGTGGTGGTGAGTTCGGTGAACACCACCAGGTCGGCGCCGAGGTCGGCGGCGCGCCGCCACGCGTCCAGGACGCGCTCGACGTTGCCGTCGATGTCGCCGACCTGGGAGCGGATCTGGGCGAGGGCGAGGCGCAGGGGCACGAGCGGCTCCGTTCGAGGTCCGTGTCGAGGCGCCGACGCTAGCCGTGGAGACGTCGTGGCCTGCCCGGCCGGCCGGGCACACCGCCCGGGTGGCGGGCGGGACCGGACCCGGGTCGCGGGCGGGGCCGCCGGTGGCGCGAAACGCAGACTTCACACGCAGGGGGCGGTTCGACACGCGTTCGAAACGATCTCCGCAACGGCGCGCAACAGCCGCTGACGACAGTGTCGTCCGCACCACCCAGGGATGTAACGACGACGACCATCTGGAGAGAACACGTGAGACGACTGCTGAAGTTGGGGGTGGTCACGGCCACGTTGCTGATGATGTCGGCGGTTCCGGCGCTCGCACAGATCGAGGACACGGTCGATCTCGAGGCGCTGAACGTCTTCGCCATGACGCTGTACCTGACGTTCGCCACCGGGCTCGTCTTCCTGATGCACGCCGGCTTCTCGATGCTCGAGGCCGGGATGACGCGCCAGAAGAACGCGGCCAACATCATCGGCAAGAACCTGCTGACGATCGCGCTCGGCACGGTCACGTACTACGTGGTCGGGTGGGCGTTCATGTACGGGGACATCGCCGGCGGCTTCATCGGCACGAGTGGGTTCCTGCTCTCCAACGCCACCGGCGGGGCGGGCGAGCTCATCACCACCGAGATCGACTTCGCCTTCCAGGCGATGTTCGCGGCGACCGCGGCGACCATCGTCTCCGGTGCGGTGGCCGAGCGCATCAAGTTCGGTGCCTACCTCGTCGTCGTCATGGTGCTCACAGGCGTGATCTATCCGGTCGTCGGTGCCTGGACCTGGGGCGGCGGTTGGCTCGCCGAGCTCGGCTTCACCGACTTCGCCGGCTCCACGATCGTGCATCTCACCGGCGGTGCGGCGGCGTTGGTCGCCGCCGCGATCATCGGACCGCGCATCGGCAAGTTCGACGCCAGGACCGGCAGGCCGCGGGCCATCCCGGGGCACTCCATGCCGCTGGCCGCGCTCGGCACGATGCTGCTGTTCTTCGGTTGGTTCGGGTTCAACGGCGGTTCGGTGCTCGCGCTCGACGGTCCGGCGCTCGGCCACGTGATCGTGACGACCGCCATGGCCGGAACCGCCGGGGGGTTGGCCGCCGCACTGTTCACCCGATTCCGCAGCGGCAAGTTCGACGTCTCGATGACCGCCAACGGCATCCTCGCCGGCCTGGTCGGTATCACGGCCGGAGCGGACAGCGTCTCGCACCTGATGGCGCTCGTCGTGGGCCTGTTCGCCGGCGTGCTGGTCGCGGTCGCGGTCGCCTCCATCGACGCGATCCGGATCGACGACCCGGTCGGTGCCAGTTCGGTCCACGGTGTCTGCGGCATCCTCGGCACCCTGTGGGTCGGCCTGGCACACGTGGAGGACGGCCTGTTCTACGGCGGAGGACCGGGACTGCTCGCCACGCAGGCGATCGGGGTCGTGGCCGTGGTCGCCTGGGTCGGCGTGACCGTCGGCGGGCTGTTCCTCGTCCTCAAGGCCGCCGACTTCCTGCGGGTGTCGGAGCAAGAGGAGATCGAGGGCCTCGACGTCCACGAGCACGGCGTCCCGGGCTACCCGGAGCTCGTGCACGGCCCCGGGATGAGCTCCGGTGGCGAGTTCGGATTCTCCCCGCGGCCGGCCACGGCGCCCGTGGCCAAGCCCGTCGAGGAGTAACAGCTGGGAGGAGCACGCGAGCGGCCGCGTCACCGAGGGAGGACGCGGCCGCTCGCCCGTCGCGCCGCTCTGCGCGCCAGGTCGCGGTCACGCCCGGGAGGGGCGTGGCCGCGCCTGGCTTCCGTCGTGCGTCGTCGCGCGTCCGTCGGTGTGCGACCGGGCCTGCGGCGGCCGTCGACCGTGCTGTCGTGCCGTGGCACGACGACGCAACTCACTACGCTGTGCACCGACCGCCCGCGACATGCGTGCCCGCGGCCAGCCTCCTGGGAGCCAACGCCATGGACAAGCAGCAGGAGTACGTCCTCCGCACCGTCGAGGAGCGTGACGTCCGCTTCATCAGGCTGTGGTTCACCGACGTGCAGGGCTTCCTCAAGTCGGTCGCGATCACCGCCGCCGAACTCGAGAACGCCTTCTCGGAGGGCATCGGCTTCGACGGCTCGTCGATCGAGGGCTTCGCCCGCGTCCAGGAGGCCGACATGCTGGTCGTGCCGGACGCCTCGACGTTCCAGATCCTGCCCTGGCGGCCCGAGTCCCAGGGCGTGGCGCGCATGTTCTGCGACATTCTGACGCCCGACGGCCAGCCGTTCGCGGCCGACCCGCGGTACGTGCTCAAGCGCACCCTCGAGCGGGCGGCCGACATGGGGTTCACCTTCTACGTGCACCCGGAGATGGAGTTCTTCCTGTTCGACAGCGCCGAGGATCCCAAGCCGTTGGACAACGGCGGGTACTTCGACATGACGCCGCTCGACGTGCAGCAGGACTTCCGGCGTCAGACGATCAACACCCTCGAGCGCATGGGGATCTCGGTCGAGTTCTCCCACCACGAGGTCGCGCCGTCGCAGCACGAGATCGACCTGCGCTACGCCGACGCGCTGACGATGGCCGACAACATCATGACGTTCCGCCTCGTGGTCAAGGAGACGGCGCTGCAGCGGGGCATCTACGCCACCTTCATGCCCAAGCCGATCGAGGGGCAGTGGGGCAACGCGATGCACCTGCACCTGTCGTTGTTCGAGGGCGACAACAACGCCTTCCACGAGGCCGGTGACCCCTACCACCTGTCGCCCACGGCGCGGGCGTTCACCGCCGGGTTGCTGCGCCACGCCCGCGAGATCACGGCCGTCACCAACCAGTGGGTCAACTCCTACAAGCGGTTGACCGCCCGGTTGCACGGCCCCCAGCCCTCCGGCGAGGCGCCGATCTTCGTGACCTGGGGCCACTCCAACCGCAGCTCGCTGGTGCGCATCCCGATGTACAAGCCGCGCAAGGGCACCTCGACCCGGATCGAGTACCGGGCGCCGGACCCGGCCACCAACCCCTACCTCGCGTTCGCGCTGATCCTGTCCGCCGGGCTCAAGGGCATCGAGGAGGGCTACCAGCTGCCCGAGGAGTCCGAGGACAACGCCTTCGAGCTGACCCCGGCCGAGCGTGCCGCCTCGGGCATCGAACGGCTCCCGGCCAGCCTCGGCGAGGCCCTGTCGATCATGGAGAACTCCGAGCTGGTCGCCAACACCCTCGGTGAACACCTGTTCGCGTTCTTCCTGGCCAACAAGCGCCGCGAGTGGGACGAGTACCAGGCGCACGTGACGACGTTCGAGACCCAGCGCTACCTGCCGCTGCTGTAGACGATGGCCGCGTCACGATCGCGTTCCGTCCGGGCCCGCCTCGCCGCGGCGGGTCTCGACCCCGACCTGGCCTGCCACCGGCTCGCCGAGGCCGACCTGCTCGTCGACGACGAACCCGACGAGCGGTTGCTCGCGGCGCTGTCGCGCGCAGCCGAGCCCTCGGACGCGTTGAGCTGCCTGACCGACCTGGCCACCGAGCACCCGCGCCTGTGGCAGGAGCTGTGTCCCGACGACGACTGGCTCGAGCGGTTGGTCGCGGTCGCGGGGGTCTCGCGTCCGCTGGGGGACCTGCTGGCCCGCCACCCCGATGCGGCGCGGGCGTTGCAGGTCCTCGAGCCGGTCGAGGTCGCCACGGTCGCCGACCGCGTCGCCCGAGCACTCCTGGCCGAGGACGACAGCCAACGCCAGGCGGCCGCCGTCGCCCGCATCCGTCGCGGTGCGACCGCCGACATCGCCGCCCGTGACCTCACCGGCCTGGCCGACGTCGAGGAGGTCGCGGCCGAACTCGCGCGCCTCGCCGAGGCGGTGCTCGAGGGCACGGTGCGGGCCGTGCACCGGCAGATCGCCGGCGACACGCCCTGCGCCCGGCTCGCCGTCATCGGGATGGGCAAGCTCGGTGGGCACGAGCTGAACTACGTCTCCGACGTCGACGTCGTGTTCGTGCACGAGCCGGTCGACCCCGACGCCGACGATGCCGCCGAACGGGCCAGCCGGGAAGCCCGGCAGGTGTTCACCCGCTGCCTGGAGGTGCTCAACGCCTCGACCACGATGGGACGGGCCTACGAGGTCGATCCGACGTTGCGGCCCGAGGGCCGCAACGGCCCGCTGTCGCGACCGGTCGCCGCCTTCGTCGCCTACTGGGAACGGTGGGCGAAGACCTGGGAGTTCCAGGCGCTGCTCAAGGCCCGGCCGGTCGCCGGCGACCGGAGCCTGGGGGAGCAGCTGCTCGCCGAGGCCGAACGGTTCGTCTGGCCCGACCGCCTCGATCACGACGTGGTGGCCGAGATCCGCGAGATGAAGTCGCGCATCGAGGCCAAGCCCGAGGTGGTCCGTCACGGTGAGCGCCAGATCAAGCTCGGTCCCGGCGGGATCCGCGACATCGAGTTCGCCGTCCAACTGCTGCAGCTCGTGCACGGCCGCGGTGACCGCTCCCTGCGCGACCCGGGCACGTTGCCGACGCTGCGGGCCCTGCAGACCAACGGCTACGTGGCCGAGGAGGACGCCGAGGCGTTCGCGGCCGCCTACCGGATGCTGCGGACGGTGGAGCACCGTCTGCAGCTCGCCCACGAGCGACGCACCCACACCATCCCCGACGACCCCGAACGCCAGGAGTGGCTGGCGCGCTCGCTCGGCTACCGCGCCGGGGTGGACGAACCGGCACGTACGGCGTTCGTCCGCGAGCTGACGCAGGTCCAGACCCGGGTCAAGGAGTTGCACGCCAAGCTGTTCTACCGGCCGCTGCTGGAGACCTACGCGACCCTGCCGGCCGCGGCGGCCGGTGTGTCGGTCCCGGTCGAGGCGCGACGGATGGGTGACGAGGCCGCCCAGGAGCGGCTCGAGGTGCTCGGTTTCCGTGACGGCAGGGCGGCGCTGCGCCACGTGCGGGCGATGACCGCCGGGGTCAGTCGCCGGGCACGCACCCTGCGGGCCGTCCTGCCGGCGATGCTGAGCCTGCTGCAGGAGACGCCCGACCCGGACACCGGACTCCAGAGCTTCCGAGAGCTCGTCGACGCGCAGGGCGACACGGCCAAGCTGCTCGAGCACCTGCGGGACCATCCGCCCGCCTCGGAGCTGCTGGCCCGCGTACTGGGCACGTCCCGGGTCGTCGGTGAGCTGCTGGTGAGCCAACCCCAGGGCATCGACTGGCTGCGTGACGAGCACCTGCGCGACCGGCCGCGCACCCGCGACGACCTGGTACGCATGGCGATGGCCCGTCTGCACTGGCAGGAC
This sequence comes from Egicoccus halophilus, assembly GCF_004300825.1. Taxonomy (NCBI): domain Bacteria; kingdom Bacillati; phylum Actinomycetota; class Nitriliruptoria; order Egicoccales; family Egicoccaceae; genus Egicoccus; species Egicoccus halophilus. Next base: position 2,599,627 of record NZ_CP036250.1, on the reverse strand, counting down.
ACCACCGCGGCACTGCGCCGGTTCAAGCGGCTGGAGCTGCTGCGGATCGTCCTGCGTGACCTGGCCGGTGCCAGCACGGTCGGCGGGGTGGGGGAGGAGCTCACGGCGCTCGGCGAGGCGTGCCTGACCGGCGCGCTTCGGGCCGAGCTGCGTCGCCAGGCACGGGAACGGGGCCTGGACTCACCCGACGAGCTACCGGTCTCGGTCGCGATCGTGGGGATGGGCAAGCTCGGTGGCTTCGAGCTCAACTACGTCTCCGACCTCGACGTGCTGTTCGTGCACGAGGTCGCCGACGGGGCCGACCGGGAGGACGCCAACAAGCTGGCGCTGACCGTGGCCGGCAACGTCATGCGTTCGTTGTCCGACATCACCGCCGAGGGCACCGCCTTCGAGGTCGACGCCGATCTGCGTCCCGAGGGACGCAGTGGACCGCTGTCCCGCTCCCATCCGTCGTACCTGAGCTACTGGAACCGTTGGTCGGAGCCCTGGGAGGCGCAGGCGCTGCTCAAGGCCCGGGTCGTCGCCGGCGACCGTGCGCTCGGTCAGCGCCTGGTCGACGCCGGCCGGCAGCGCGCCTTCCCGGCCGAGTTCGGCGAACGCGACGCCCAGCGCATCCGACGGATGAAGGCCCGCATCGAGAAGGAACGCATTCCGCGGCGTGTCGATCCGGAACGCCACCTCAAGCTCGGTCCGGGTGGGATCAGCGACGTCGAGTGGACCGTCCAGCTGCTCCAACAGCGTCACGGGCACCAGCACACCGAACTGCGCTCACCGGCGACCATGGTCGTGCTCGACGGGGCCCAGGACGCCGGGCTGCTCGAGCACGCGGACGCGGAGCAGCTGCGCGAGGGCTACCGGTTCCTGTCCTTGCTGCGCAACCGGCTGTATCTGCTGCGTCAGCGTGACGTCGACGTGGTCCCGGGCAACCCGCAGGTCCTCGAGCTGCTCGCCCGGTCCATGGGGTATGCCCGAGGAGGTTGGCAGGACCTCGAGGAGGAGCGGCGTCGGCACCAGCGTCACGTGCGCCAGGTGTTCGACCGGCTCTTCTACGGGCTCGACGCGGGCCAGCACACCAACGTCTGGTGACCGCGGCGCACGCGCCGACGTGGGGCGCCTACGGTCGGCGACCCTTGCCACCCGCCGTCCCTGCGAGGGTCCGTGCCCATGACCTCCGTGACCGACGTGTTCGCCGCCCTGCTCGTGATCGGGCTGTTCCTGCTCGTGGCGAAGACGTTGCGGGCACGACTGACGGTGCTGCGCGAGTTGTTCTTGCCGGCCTCGGTGATCGGCGGCGTCCTCGCGCTGCTGGCCGGACCGCAGGTGCTCGGCCGGTTGGTCGGGGCGTTCGACGGTCCGCAGGTGCTCACCGACGGGTTGTTGCCGCCGGCGGTCGGCGAGGTGTGGGGTCAGCTGCCGGTGATCCTCATCAGCGTCGTGTTCGCGGCCCTGTTCATCGGCAAGACGATTCCGAGCATCGGTGCCATCTGGCGCATCGCCGGCCCGCAGGTCGCGCTGGGCCAGACGATCGCCTGGGGCCAGTACGTCGTCGGCATCGGGCTGGGGCTGCTCGTCCTCGGGCCCGTCTTCGGCCTGCCCCCCCTGGCCGGTGCGCTGCTGGAGATCGGCTTCGAGGGCGGTCACGGGACCGCGGCCGGCCTGGCGGACACCTTCGAGGAGTTCGGCTTCGCCGAGGGCACCGACCTGGCGCTCGGGCTGGCCACCATCGGGTTGGTCGCCGGGGTGCTGATCGGCACGGTGATCATCAACTGGGCGGTGCGCACCGGTCGCATCGACCTGGACGCCGACGGCAACCCGGTCGAGGTTGCACGGCAGGCCACCGACGACGACCTCGACGATCTCGACGACCGCGAGGGGGAACTCGCCCGCCGCGAGCACGACGAGACCGCCACCACCGACCCGCTCTCGGTCCACATCGGGTTCGTCGCCCTGGCGATCGCGATCGGCTGGCTGTTGCTCGAGGCGCTCGAGTGGGTCGAGGTCAACACCTGGGGCGGCGAGGGAGGCCTGGAACTGCTGGTGCACCTGCCGCTGTTCCCCATGGCGATGCTCGGTGGTGTCGCGCTGCAGGTGTTCCTCGACCGCACCGGTCGCGGCCGGCTCGTCGACCGCCACCTGATCAACCGCATCTCGGGGGCGGCGCTGGACCTGATCATCGTCGCGGCGCTCGGGACGCTGTCGCTCGACGCGCTGGGCGGCAATCTCGGTGCGTTCGCGGTCCTGACGCTGGCCGGCATCGCCTGGAACGTCAGCGCGCTGCTGGTACTCGCGCCGCGCATCGTGCCGCAGCATCCCTACGAGCGCGGCCTGGGCGACTTCGGACAGTCGATGGGCATGACGGTCACCGGGCTGCTGCTGATGCGCATCGCCGACCCGGCCAACCGCTCCGGTGGGCTGGAGGCGTTCGGCTACAAGCAGCTGCTGTTCGAACCGGTCGTCGGTGGCGGGCTGTTCACCGCCGCCTCGGTGCCGCTGATCGCCCAGCTCGGTGCCGTCCCGGTGCTGATCGGAACCTTCGTGCTGATGGTGTTCTGGCTGGTGCTGGGACTCCGCGTGTTCGGTCCCGACCGCGACGCGCCACATCCGGCCGAGGCCTGAACCGCGTCACTGCCCGCGTGACCAGCGGAAGTGGACGTGGAGGTGGCCCGAGTTGCCCGGGTCCTTGTCGATGCGGTGATAGCGCGCGCGGACGTCCTTGCGGTCGAGGAAGCGCAGCACCCGCTTGCGGAGCGCACCGGAGCCCTTGCCGTAGATGATCTCGAGCTGTCTGGCCCGGATCGCCTCGGCCTCGTCCATCGCTTCGCGCAGGGCGGCGTCGATGCGATCACTGCGGTTGTAGACCGGGTGCAGGTCGAGGGTGAGCTTGCGGGAGGACATGGCAACCAACCGGTCGTCGTGCGTCGAACCAGGGTAGGTCGCGGCGCCGGCGGCCCGAACGACCTAGCGTCGGCACGTCGCCCGACACGAGCGAGGAGCACCGGTGAGCTGGAACGAGCAGGACGTCCCCGACCAGCGCGGACGCACGGTGGTGGTCACCGGCGCCTCCGCCGGACTCGGGCTCGAGAACACCCGGGCGTTGGCCCGCGCCGGTGCGACGGTGGTGCTCGCCACCCGGGATGCGCGCAAGACCGCGGCGGCCGTCGAACGCGTGCGGCGCGTGGTGCCCGACGCGCACCTGGACGAAGTGTCGCTCGACCTCGCCGACCTGGCCAGCGTCCGTGTCGCCGCCGCGCGTCTGCGCGAGCGCTACGACGCCATCGAGGCGGTGATCTGCAACGCCGGGTTGATGGCCACGCCGCTGCGCCGGACCGCCGACGGCTTCGAACTGCAGCTCGGCGTCAACCACCTCGGGCACGCCGCGCTGGTCGCCGACCTGCTGCCCACGATCCGCCGGGCCGCCGACCCACGGATCGTCGTGGTGTCGTCCGAGGCACACCGGATGGGCAGCATCGACCTCGACGACCTCAACTACGAGCGGCGTCGCTACCAGCGGTGGCTGGCCTACGGACAGAGCAAACTCGCCAACCTGCTCTACGCCCGTGAGCTGCAACGACGGCTGGACGCGGTGGGAGCGCGGGTGACGGTCGCCAACGCCCACCCCGGCTATGCGCGGACCGAGTTGCAGACGAAGGGTCCGGCGCTGCAGGGCGGGCTGTCGGGCCTGGTCAACCGGGGGGCGAGCAGTGTGCTCAACACCGTCCTCGGCCAGTCCGCGGCCGACGGGGCGCTGCCCCAGCTGTACGCGGCCACGGCGCCCAACGTCCCGCCCGGCTCCTACTGGGGGCCCTCGGGACTGCTGGGCATGCGCGGCGCACCGACCCTGGTACCGGCCAGCGACGCGGCCAGTGACCGGGAACTCGCGGCGGAGCTGTTCGCGCGCACCGAGGCGCTGACCGGGGTGCCGCATCGACTCGAGGGCTGACCCGCACGCGAGGGCCGAACGCGTCAGCCCGGCGTGCGTGACGGGCGGGACGCCTCGTTGGCGGTGTCGTCGAACCGCAACCGGGCGCTGAGGCGGCGTTCACACCCCGTTGGCCGCTGCACCACCGGGCCTACCTAGCGTGCCGGACGATGTCCGAGTGGGCATCCCGACGCGCCGGCCGCAGCGGCCGAACGTCGGCGAGGAGGCAAGGAGCGCCGCCCCGATGGTCACGCCGACGATGTTCCCGGAACTCGATCCCGACGAGCAGCGCAGCAACGACGCCGACAACCGCCCGTTCGGTGCGGTCGTCGAGGCACGCCTGTCCCGTCGCAACGTGCTGCGCGGTGGCGCGATCATGGCCGCCGCCGGCTTCCTCACGCTCGGCAACGGCCTCGGCACGGGCGCCAGCGGTGCGCTCGCGGCCCCGCCGGCCGGTGCGGCCAACGGCAACGGCCGCGCGGCCCGGTCGCTGCTGGGCTTCCCCGCGGTGCTTACCGGCACGGCCGACACGATCGTGGTCCCCGACGGCTACGTCGCCGAGGTGCTCATCCCGTGGGGAGAGCCCATCCGCACCGACGGGCCGGCCTGGAAGGCCGACGCCAGCAACACCGCCGCCGAGCAGGCCGAGCAGATCGGCATGCACCACGACGGCATGCACTTCTTCCCGCTCGGCGACGGACGCCGCGGCAACGAGAACGGGTTGCTGGTCCTCAACCACGAGTACGTGGACCAGACCCTGCTCAGTCCCGACGGCGCCGGCACCATGACCCAGGCGAAGGTCGACAAGGCGCTCGCCGCCCACGGTGTCAGCGTCGTCAACGTCGCGCTCGTCGGCGGGCGCTGGCAGCGGATCGACTCGAACCACAACCGCCGGATCACCGGTACGACCTCCATGGCCTTCTCGGGACCGGTCGGTGGCGACCATCCGAGGCTGCGGACCTCACGCCCGGTCGGGGGCACCCTCAACAACTGTTCCCACGGGGTCACGCCGTGGGGGACCTACCTCACCTGCGAGGAGAACTGGAACGGCTACTTCGGCACGCAGGACACCGGGTGGGTGCCGGACGCCGAGGAACGCCGCTACGGGATCAACGCCAACGGGTTCGGCTACCGCTGGGCACACGGTGGACGAGCGGTTCGACGTGGCCCGCAACCCCAACGAACTGCGCCGGTTCGGCTGGGTCGTCGAGATCGACCCGATGGACCCGACGAGCACGCCGGTGAAGCGCACCGCGATGGGCCGCTTCAAGCACGAGGGCGCCACCGTCACCGAGTCGCGCGGCCGCGTCGTGGTCTACAGCGGTGACGACCAGGACGGCGACTACGTCTACAAGTTCGTCGGCACCCGTCCGTGGCGGGCCGAGCTCGCCCGTGGCCGCAGCCCGCTCGACGACGGCACGCTCTACGTGGCCCGCTTCGATGACGACGGCACCGGCGTGTGGCTGCCGTTGGTCCACGGTCGCGGTCCGCTCACGGCTGCCAACGGCTGGGTCGACCAGGCCGACGTGCTCATCCGCACCCGTCAGGCGGCCGACGCGGTGGGCGCCACCCCGATGGACCGCCCGGAATGGGTCGCCGTGCATCCGCGCAACGACGACGTCTACCTCACGCTGACCAACGGTGCCGGCTGGGCCGGCAACGTCAACCCCCGTCAACCCAACCCCTACGGGCACATCGTGCGCTGGACCGAGACGCACGGCGACAACACCGCGACCACCTTCGCCTGGGACCTCTTCGTGCTCGCCGGTGACCCGGCCTACGACGCGCGGGTCGAGCTCGACGCGGACAGCATGTTCGGTTCGCCCGACGGGTTGTGGTTCGACCCCGACGGGCGGCTGTGGATCCAGACCGACGTCTCCAACTCGGCGCAGCTGCGCCCCCAGGCCGGCCACGACAACCTCGGCAACAACGCGATGCTGGCGGCGGACCCCGACACCGGCGAGATCCGACGGTTCCTCGTGGGCCCACGAGGCTGCGAGATCACCGGGGTGGTCACCACCCCGGACCAGTCGACGATGTTCGTCAACGTCCAGCACCCGGGCGAGTCGACGCCTGCCATCGGTGCGCCGACGCCCGCCGACCCGCAGGCCGTGAGCAGCTGGCCCGATCACGACCCGGCCGGCCGTCCGCGCTCGGCGACGGTCGTGATCCGCAGGATCGGCGGCGGCAAGATCGGCGCGTGACCCCTGCCGGTGGACACCGGTGTGGCGGCGCGCCTCGCAGCGGGCGCGCCGCTCGCGTTCCGGGCCGTCCGATCACCTGGCACGGTGACCGGCCAGCACGCAGGCTCTACGGTGGCGCCCGAGACGCGACCGGTCGGGGGGCGAGCAGACGTGGGAGACGGATTCCTGCTGCTCGTGGCGCTCGCGCTCGTGTGGCCGCTCGGGGCCGGGCTGGTCACCGCCGTCCGAGGTCCGCGACGCGAGCGCCGCTGGCGGTACTTCGCCGTCGCGGCGGTCGCGGCGACCGTCGTCGGCGTCGTCCTGTTCGTCGTCTCGCTCGTGACGTTCGCGGCTGACGGCACGACCGGAGCGATGGTGTCGCTGGGGATGAACATCGGTGCCATCGCCTGCCTGGTGGGGGCGATCCTCAGCGGTGTGGTCGCCGGCATCCTGCGTCACACGCCCCCGCCGGGCTGACCGCGCGGCGTGAACGCCGTGGAACCTGCGTCCCGGGAAAGGATCGTCCGTCGAGCGTCTGCGGGTCGTGGAGGACCACCTCGTGGTCCTGGTGGTGCTCACCGCCCTGCTCGGCCTGGTCGTGCCGTGGACGGGCGAGGCGCTGCAGCCGGCGGTGACCCCGCTGCTGGCGCTGCTGATGCTGGGTGTCAGCCTCACGTTCGACCTGGCCACGCTGCGTTCCGTCCTGCGGCGGCCGCGGGTCGCCCTGCTGGCCACCCTGCTCGTGTACGGGCCGATGAGCCTGCTGGCACTCGGTCTGGCGACGCTCGTGTTCGGCGACGGGCCGCTGTGGCTCGGGCTGGTGCTGCTGGGCACGTTGCCGACGGACGTCTCCTCACCACTGCTGGTCTGGCTCGCCCGCGGCAACGTGGCGCTGGCGACCGTCTGCAACGCGCTCAACACGGCGCTCGCCCCCGTGCTCGTCCCGCTGCTCTTCCTCGGCTACACCGGGGTCCGCCTCGACGCCCCGGTCGTCTCCCTGGCGGGTGAGCTGGCGCTGACCGTGCTGGTCCCCACGGTGCTCGGCGTGGGGCTGCGGACCCGGTTCCCGGGCCGGGTCGCCCGGCTCGAGCCGGCGCTGTCGGCGACCGGGTCGTTGACCTACCTGGCCCTGCTGCTCGCGGTCGTCGGGCCGAACGCCGACCTGGTGCGCGCCGAGCCGGCGACCGTGGGGCTGCTCGTGGGCGTCGCGGTGGCGCTCAACCTCGCCGGGTACCTGGTCGCGCTGGCGGCGAGCCCACTGCTGCCCGCGCGGGACGACCGGGTGGCGATGTGGTTCACGGTGAGCAAGAAGGAGTTCTCGATCGCGGCGTTCCTGGTCGTCGCGAGCGGCCTGCCCGACGCGGTCGCCCTGCCTGCGGTCGTCTACGCGGTCGTGCAGATGCTGACCTCACCGCTGGTCGCCCGGCGGGCGGCGCGCAACGACGACACTCCCGACCGCGATCGGCCGCCGCCGGTCCGGGGCTCCGGCTAGCGTGCCGCCCGCCGTTGCGCCGGCAGGGCCGTCGGGCCGGAGGTCGAGTCGAGACCGGGGAGGCGGGGAGGCGGGGAGGCGACATGGGTGAGATCGCGGTGGTGGTGCTCGGCGGGTTGTTGCAACTGGCCGTGATCGTCTATGCGTTCGTGCTGGTGAAGCGGGTGGCCGACGGCGTCGAGCGGCTCGAGGACACGGTCGATCGGCGCCTGCGCGCGCTCGAGCGGGCGTTGCAGCCACCCGAGCCGCGCGACCAGGTGTCGTGGCCGGACCAGCCCTGACCTGACGCGGCGCGCCGACCGTCGGCGGCGAGGGTCGGCGCGCCGGCCCGGGTCCGGTGTCGGCTGCCCGGTCGGCGTCGGGACCACGGCGATTCGGCGCGGGCCACTCCCGGTAGGGTCCGGCCCGATCTACCGCCGCGGCCCTGAGGTCTGGATGTACCACCTGCTCGTGCTGGTCGTCGGGTTGCTCGCGCTCGCCGCCGTCGCCGTTCCCCTGGTCCTGCGCGAGCGGCTGATCTCCTATCCGATCGTCGTCGTGACGGTCGGTGTGCTCGTGGCGCTGCTGCTGCCGGAGGTCGACTTCGACCCGGTCGTGCACGGCGGTCTGGCCGAGCACCTGTCCGAGTTCGCCGTCATCGTCGCCCTCACGGGCCGGGGACTGTCGCTGGACCGTCGCGTCAGCTGGCGGGGCTGGATGTCGACCTGGCGGCTGCTGGCCATCACGATGCCGCTGTCGATCCTCGCTGCCGGGGGTGCTCGGTTGGCGGGTGGCCGGGCCCGCACCGGCGGCGGCGATGCTGTTCGGTGCGTCGCTCGCGCCCACGGACCCGGTCCTGGCCGTCGACGTGCAGACCGGTCCACCGACCACGGGCGCCCCCGACGCCGACGAACCCGACGAGGTCCGCTTCGGCCTGACCTCGGAGTCCTCGCTCAACGACGGCCTCGCGTTCCCGTTCACCAACCTCGCGGTGCTGGTCGCCGTGGCCGGGTGGGCGCCGGGGGAGTGGCTCGGCGCCTGGTTCCTCGACGACGTGCTCTACAAGATCGCCGGGGGCCTGGTGCTGGGCTGGCTGGTGGGCCGGCTGCTGGGGTGGGTGGTGGTACGCCTGGTCGGCGGGGCGGGGTATGCGGGGATGCTGCGCGACGGTGAGGGCCTCGCGCCGTCCGTGCTGGCGCTCGCGTTCACGCTGATCTCCTACGGGATCACCGAGGTGGCCCACGCCTACGGGTTCATCGCGGTCTTCGTCACCGCCTACGTGATCCGCGACACCGAGCGTGCCAACCACGTGCACGACCACCTGCATCGCCGACGTCCTGTGGTCCCGCGTGAGCTGGCCGGTGGTCCTGGTCGGCGTGTCGCTGGTGGTGGCCCGCCCGCTGGCCGGCTGGATCGGCCTGCTCGGGTTTCGCGGAGGTACGCGGGCGGAGAACGCCGTCATCGCGTTCTTCGGCATCAAGGGCCTCGGATCGCTGTACTACCTCGCCTACGGGCTCAACCGCACGGACCTCGGGGAGGAGGGCTACCTGCTCTGGGCCCTGACCGCCGTGACGATCTTCACGTCGTTGCTCGTGCACGGCTTCACGGCGCGACCGGCGATGCGGTGGCTGGACGGACGGCGTGCCGTCGACGGTCAGGCGGACCCGCGGGCGTGGACCGACACCGCGTAGTCGGCACCTTCGCGCCAGGGGTCGCGGTCCCAGGTGGCGTAGCGCTCCCGCAGCGTCAACCCGGCGGCCGCCGCCTCGGCGTCGTAGGTGGCGAGGTCGTAGTCCCGGTCGAGCGAGAAGCCGGCGACGAGCACGCCACCCGGTGACACGTGGCGGGCGCTCCCGGCGACGACGGCGGCGGTCGTGCCGGGCGGGGTGAACAGCACCACGTTCCCGGCCATCACCACCACGTCGAAGGTCCGACCGAGGTTCAAGTCGGCCAGGTCGGCCTCCACCCAGTCCACCTCCGGCCCGCGGGTGCGGGCGGTCGAGAGCATCGACCCGCTGACGTCGACGCCGACCACCTCGACCCCACGGGCCGTGAGTTCGATCGCCACCCGACCGGTGCCGCATCCAGCGTCCAGCACCGTTCGCGGCGCGTAGCGCTGGACGAAGGCCACCTCGCCGTGCAGGTCGACGCCCTGCAGGCGCTGCTCGATGCGGCGCTGGTACTCCTCGCCGTCCCAGTCGGTCATGCGCGGGTGCCGTTCCGTTCGTCGGTCGCGCCGGGACGTCGGCGAACCGGCGGCGCCGGGAACCTAGCCCGGCCGCGGCGTCGACGGTGCCGCCCGCGGCGGCCGATAGGCTCCTCGCACGGGCACACCGGCAGGAGCCGTGACGACGGTGAGGCAGGACCGAGGGGTGGTCGTCGGGCTCGTCGCCGCCGTCGGCGTCCTGGTCCTGGCGGTGCTCGGGGCGTCCACCGGTGCCCCCTGGCAACTCGAGCCGCGCGACGTCGGCTCGCCGATCGCCCCGCCGACGGGTGAGCAGGAGCCACCGCCGCTGGTGGAAGGGCTGCCGCCGCCGCCGGAGACGGGCTCGCCGACGATCGACCTGTCGTGGTTGCGCTGGGTCGGCTGGCTGCTGGCCATGGCACTGGCCGCCGGTGCCGTGTGGTGGCTGTGGACGCGGTATGCCGGCCGGGTGCCGCCCCCCCGCCGGATCCCGGGTGCGGGCGACGAGGTGACGGCCGGGGAGTTCACCGACGAGCCGGAGCTGCCGGTGCTCCGACGCGGCATGCTGGATGCCGCTCGCGCACTCGAGGACCGTCGGGCGCCGGCCGATGCGGTGATCGCCGCGTGGCTGGCGCTCGAGCAGGCCGCGGAGGTCTCGGGCGTGCGACGCCGCCCGGCGCAGACACCGACCGAGTTCACCGTCGCCGTGCTCGAACGCACCGCCGCCGACGCCGCCACGACGAACGAACTGCTGGCCCTCTACCACCGGGCCCGTTTCTCCGGCCGGCCGGTCGGCCCCGACGACGTCGCCCGGGCGCGCGACTGCCTCGGACGGCTCGCCGCCGACGTCGAGGCGTCGAACGCCGGCCGGGACGCACCGTGAGGGCGGATCGGGGCCCGCTCCTCGCCGCCGGTGCCCTGGCGGTGGTGGCCGGGCTGGCCGCCTGGGCGATCGGCGTCGACACCGCCCGCAGCGGCCTGGTCGCGGCCGTCGTGATCGTCCTGGCCGCCGCACGCCACCTGTTGACCGAGCAGTCGGCCGTCCGCCGCACCGACCGGTGGCGACCACGCGCCGTGCCCCTGCCCGTCGGCACCCGTCGCGAGGTCCGGCAGCTGTCGTGGCGGCTGAGCAGCCGGCGGGGACAGGTGTCGCCGACGGCCGTCGCGCGCCTCGCGGCCCTCGCCCGTGTGCGTCTCGCCCGCCGGGGTCTGGACCTCGACGAGCCGGGCCAGGCAGCGGTGGTGCGGCGCCTGGTCGGCACCGGTGCCTACCGGGTCCTGACCGGGGACGAGGGCCGCCCGATCGGCCTGTGGGCCTTCTCGCGGGCCGTCGACGCGGTCGAGCGGCTCGATGCGACCGACGCCGCGCCCGACGCCGGCAGCGCACCGCAGGGCCGTCCGACGCCCCACGACCGTCCGCGACCGATGCCCGTCCCGCTCCCCACCCGTGAGGAACGCGCCCGATGACCGTGCCCACCGTCGTGTCCGCCGACCCGCTGCCCATCGAGGAGGTCGCCCGGCTCGGATCGGCCGTGCTCGACGAGGTGGGCACCGCGATCGTCGGCATGCGCACCGCCCTGCGCACGGCCCTGGCGGCCGTGCTCGCCGGCGGCCACGTGCTGTTCGAGGACGTGCCCGGGCTCGGCAAGACGCTGGCCGCCCGCAGCCTCGCCACCGCCCTGGGGCTCGATTTCCGCCGCCTGCAGTGCACGCCCGACCTGCTGCCCTCCGACATCACCGGCTCGTACGTGTTCGACCCGTCGGACGCCACGTTCGGGTTCCGGCCCGGACCGGTGTTCACCGGCCTGCTGCTCGCCGACGAGATCAACCGGACCGCGCCGAAGACGCAGTCGGCCCTGCTGGAGGCGATGGCGGAGCGCCAGGTCACCGTCGAGGGCACCACCTACGCGCTCGCGCGGCCCTTCCACGTGATGGCGACCTCCAACCCGGTGGAGTACGAGGGCACCTATCCGTTGCCGGAGGCGCAGCTCGACCGGTTCCTCGTCCGCCTGGCGGTCGGGTACCCGGATCGCGACGCCGAGGTGGACGTGCTGCTGCGACGGTTGGCACGACGCACCGAAGAGGTCACCGTGGGGCGGGTGGTCGATGCCGCGACGCTGCTGGCCATGCAGGCCGGGGTGGAGATGGTCGAGGTCGATCCGGACGTGCTGCGCTACGGGGTCGACCTCGTCGACGCGACCCGACGGCATCCGGCCGTGGAGGTGGGGGCCTCGCCACGTGGGTCGCAGGCGCTGGTACTCGTGGCGCGGGGCGTGGCGGTGCTGGCCGGTCGCGGCTACGTCACCCCGGAGGACGTCAAGGACGTCGCCGTTGCCGCGCTGGCGCACCGGCTGACCCTCACGCCCCAGGCGTGGGCGCAGGGGACCCAGGCCGAGGCCGTGGTCGCGTCGTTGCTCGACCAGGTCGCCGGCCCGGCGAGCGCCCGCCGCGCCGCGCCGTGAGTGCGAGGGCGCCGGCCGCGTCGGATGCCCCGGGCGGGGGCGTCTCGGGGGCGGGCAACCGAGCACGCGATCCGGCGGCGGGAGGATCGACGGACGAGGTCGCGCCGGCGCCGTGGCGGGTCGTCGGCAACGCGGTCCCGCGGCTGGTCGCCGGCGGGGCCCTGCTGCTGCTCGGCCTGCTGATCAACCGTGGTGACGTCGCCGTGCTCGGCGTGGTCCTGGTGGCGCCGGTCGTCGTCGACGTGCTGCGCGGCCCCCGGGGTCGGCCCGAGATCCGTCTCGACGGACCGGCGTTCGCGCCGGCGCTCCGCCGCGCCACGTCCGCGCTGGTGATCGACCCGCCGGCCGGGACCGGAACGCTGCTGCTACGGGTCGGCGCGGCGGAGCACCGCGACCTCGAGGTCCTGATCGACGGCGGCGGGCGCCGCACCCTGACCCTGGCGCTCACCACCGTGCGTACCGGACGACAGGCGTTGTTCGGCGTCGACCACCGGGCCCGCGGTCGGTATGCGGCCGTCGGCAGTCCGGCGGAGCGCGCCGGACCGGTGAGCCTGCTCGTGCTGCCCCAGCCGGTGCCGCTGCAGCAGGTCCCACTGCCGCACCGCCTGCAGGGCCTGACCGGTTCCCACCGCTCGGCGCGTGCCGGTGACGGCGGGGAGTTCCGGGACCTGGCGGTGTTCACGGCGGGGGACCGGTTGCGGCGCATCGACTGGAAAGCCACCGCGCGACGCGGGACCGGCCCTGCGCCCGCCACCACCGGCGCGGGCGTCTCGCCCGAAGCGCGTACGACACAGCTCTACGTGCGGCGGACGTTCGCCACCTCGGACGCCCACGTCATGCTGGTGGTCGATGCCCGCGACGCCCTCGGCCCGGACGTGTCGACGTGGGCGGTCGGGGGGGTGCACCCACTCGAGCCCACCTCCCTGGACCTCGCCCGACAGGCGGCGATCTCGCTCGCCAGCCACTTCCTCGACCTCGGCGACCGCGTCGGGGTGGTCGAGTTGGGCCGTCGCCAGCGTCCCCTGCGTCCGGCAGGCGGCCGCCGCCAGCTGCGGAAGCTGGCCCACCACGTCGCGCTGGCGCAGGCGGAGCGCGACCCCAGCGCGTCGGCGCCCGACCCACAGCTGCCGGCCGGCGTGCTCGTGATGGTGCTGTCGACCTTCCTCGACGACCGTGCCGTCGAGCTGGCACGGACCTGGCGGTTCGCCGGCCACCGCACGATCGCCGTCGACGTGCTGCCGCGGACCGTGCGCGAGCACCTCGCCGCCCGCGAGGTGCTGGCCCACCGCCTCGTGGCGATGGAACGTGCGGACCGGTTGCGGACCCTCGGCGCTGCGGGCGTGGAGGTCGTCGAGTGGCGTGACCCGGACGCGGGCCGCGTCGCCGGCGCGCAGCTGGCGGCACGGTCACGGGTGCGTCGGTCCGGCCGATGAGCACCTTCGCCCGCACACGCGACCGGTGGTCCCTGCGCCTCGGGCCCGCTCGCCGCCGGCCGCCCGCGCCCCGGCCCGCGGTCGTCGACCTCGGTCCCACCCTGCCGGCCTGGACGCTGCGGGTCGCGTGCGTCGTGGTCGCCGGAGCCTGCACCGTGCCCCTGTTGCCGGCCGCGCCGCTGGCGTGGTTCGCCGTGGGCGCACTGCTGGTGACCGTCGCCGTGCGGCCCGGCGGTGCCGGTCCGTCGCTGCTGGCCGTCGGCGTGGGCCTGCTGTGGGCCCTCGCCCCGACGGCACCGTTCGCCTGGCCGCTGTTCGCCCTGGTGTCGGGGGTGCACCTGGTCGTGGACCTGGCGGCCCTCCACGGCGACCTCGCCGTCGGTGGCCGCGTCGAGCGTCGCGTGCTGCGGCGGGCCGCAGGAGCGTGGCTGGCGGTGCAGGTGCCGATCCAGGCGCTCGCGCTGGTGGCTCGGCAGCTGCACGTCGCGGACATCGCCTCACCCTGGCCCCCGCTGGCCGCCGGCGTCGGGCTGGCGGTGCTCGCCTGGGCGCTGCTGAGGACCGTGCGGGCACGCGGTTGACCGCGGCTGGCCGCCGACCCGCGCGTCGTGGTCCGTTCGCGGTGCGTCGGCGGTCCGTCAGTGACTCCGCTTGACGGCACCGTCGATGAGCGCATCGGCGGCCTCGGCCAGGCGCAGGCCGGTGATGTCGAGCCGGCGCAGCAGTTCACGTCGGCGCAGCAGCAGGCTGTCGACGGCCTCGTCGGTCGTCAGCAGGGTGGCCATCGCCCGCTGGTAGCTGCGTCGGACGTCGTTCTTCTTCGACTCGGCAGCGTGGCGGGCGGCGTCCTGTGGCCGCTCGATCAGCACCTCGATGGCCCGGCGCAGGGAAGCCAGACCGGCAGCGAGGTTGTCGACGGGCTCGACGAGCAGGGGCTCGTCGCGGAAGCCGTACAGGTCGAACTCCCGGGCGAGGTCGCGCAGGTTGTCGAGCACGTCGTCGATCGAGCGGGACAGTCGGTTGAGGTCCTCGCGGTCCATCGGCGTGGCCAGCGTGCGCCGCAGTTCGAGGATCAGTTCGCGCCGGGCGTCGTCGCCCTCGCTCTCGACGCCATCCATGCGCTCGGCCCCCGACGTCGGGGCGATCTCGCCGGTGGCCATCGCGCGGGCGAGCTCGACCGCCTCGGTGGTCGCCGTGACCTGTGCGAGCAGACAGGCGACGAGGTCCTCGTCGCTGCCGCCGGTCAGGTTGCGCCAGAATCGTCGCAGACGCTGCTGCACGGCCCGGTCCTCTTCGTCGTCGGCGGTCACCGGACCGCCAGGGTGAGCAGGGTCGCGAGCGCCGCAGCGGCGAACGCGCACGGCAGGGTGATGATCCAGGCCGTGCCGAGGCGACCGACGGCACGCCACCGCACGCTGCGGTAGCCGCGTTCGAGGACACTGCCGACCAGACCGCCGGAGATCGCCTGCGTCATCGACACCGGCGAACCCAACGCCCCGGTGGCCAGCACCACCGACGCCGAGGACAACTCGGTGACCACCGCCTGGTGGGGGCGCGAGGGCACGACGCCGCTGCCCAAGGTCCGCGCCACGCGGGGCAGGCCGACGACCGCCCCGAGCAGGAAGGCCCCCGCCGCGACGGCGAGGTGCCAGGTGACCAGCGGGACCCCGTCGGCCGAAGCCGTACCGGCGGCGACGGCCAGTACCGCCAGCATCTTCTGCCCGTCGTTGGCGCCGTAGGCCAGGCACTGGGCCAGGAACCCCAACCGGTGCCATCGACGCACCCGCTGGTCCAACGGTCCGGGCGACGGCCAGGCGGTGACCACGCGGCCGAGCCCGCGGGCCACCAGCACCCCGGCGAGCGGGGCGAGCGCCGCCAGCACGAGCACCTGCGCGACGGTGCTCCAGGTGACCGGCAGACCGGCGCCCACGCCGGCACCGGCGATGGCGCCGACCACCGCCAGCGTCAGGCTCGTCGGCAGCCCCCGGGCGGCCAGCAACCAGGTCACGGTCACGGAGGCGACGACCGCCAGTGTCAACGCGAGTTGCCCGTCGGCCCCGTCGAAGGAGACCAGCCGCCCCGCGAGCGTGGCCGCGACCGCCGTCCCGACGAGCAGCGGTGCCAGCGCGACGAACAGCGCGGCGAGGACCACCCCGATCAGCGGCCGATGCCCGCGGACCGACAAGCCGACCGACAGCAGCGCGCCGCCGTCGTTGACCCCGTTGACGAACGCGAACGCGACCGCCACCGCCAACAGCCAGGTCAACGTCGTCGGGAGAGGGCCGGTCGGTGGCGACCGAAGCCCCCTGCCCGGGGTCCGTCCTGCCCGCCCATGACCCGTCCTCGTCGTCCGGCACCGGAACCTGGTGGTGTCCGCGTGCGCCGGTGCGTTGCGCGCGCCGCCGGCGCCGGCGCCGGCGCCGCAGCCTACGACCGCGCGGGTGCGGTCGTGGACCGCCCATCCGTTGGTCGTCGGTGTCCGTTCACCGACGACGGTCGTCCGCCATGCCGACGAGGCCCGTCCGCCGGGTCGGGGCGTCCGTCGCACGGGCATGGCAGCATGCCCCGTCCGGACGGAGGAGGCGGCGTGCCGACGATCGCGGTGAACGGGACCCGGCTGTACTACGAGGACGTCGGCACCGGGCCGGAGACGATCCTGTTCAGCCATGGACTGCTGTGGGACCGCCGCCTGTTCGAGCCGCAGGTCGCGGCCCTGCGCGCGGACTACCGGTGCATCGCCTACGACCACCGCGGCCAGGGCCGCAGCGCCGTGCCGAGCGAGGCCACCATCCCGACCGACCTGCTGGCCGCCGACGCCATCGCGCTCGTGGAAGCGTTGGGCGTCGGCCCGGTGCACGTGGTCGGGCTGTCGATGGGCGGCTTCGTCGGCATGCGTCTGGCCGTGTGGCGTCCCGACCTCGTGCGCTCGCTGTGCCTGATCGAGACCTCGGCCGACCCCGAGCCGCGCCCCAATGTCCCGCGCTACAAGGCACTCAACCTGGTGGTGCGCCTGGCCGGGGCCCGTGCGGTCTCGTCGCGGGTCCTGCCGATCATGTTCGGGCGGACGTTCCTGGACGATCCGGACCGGGCGGCCGAACGTGACCGCTGGCGGGGCATCCTCGAGAGCAACGCGAAGAGCGTCACGAAATCGGTCAACGGCGTGCTGCAACGGCCGAGCTTCGCCGATCAACTGGCCCACATCGAGGCACCGACGGTGGTCGTCGTCGGCGACGAGGACGTGGCGACCACCCCGGCCAAGGCGCAGCGGATGGTCGATCGGATCCCCGGTGCGCGGCTGGTCCGGATCCCCGCAGCCGGGCACAGCAGCACCATCGAGCAGCCCGAGGCGGTCACCGCCGCGATCCGTTCGCTGCTCACCGAGGCGTCCGACGGCGCGCCGTCACCGGAGGCGGCCCCGTGAGCACACCCGGGAGCGAACGCAACGTCCTCGGTGGTCGGCTCGAGGGCTGCAGCCTCGACCCGCTGACCGGCTGGTTCCGCGACGGGTCCTGCCGCACGGGGCCCGACGACCGCGGCAGCCACACGATCTGCGCCGTGATGTCGGCCGAGTTCCTCGCCCACCAGCGCCGTATCGGCAACGACCTGACCACTCCGCGGCCGCAGTTCCGCTTCCCGGGCCTGACACCGGGGGACCGGTGGTGCGTGACCGCGCCCAACTGGCTGCTCGCCCACCGCGACGGCGCGGCCGCCCCGGTCGTGTTGGCCGCCACCAACGAACGGGTGCTCGACGTCGTGCCGCTGGCGGTGCTGCGCCAGCACGCCGTGGACGTCCCCGACGACCCTGGGATGCTCGGCGGCTGACGCTCGCGGCTCGCTACCGCGAGCGGCGGCCCCGTCGGCCGGCGGCTTCAGGCGGTGGGCGGGGCGACCGTGAGCGCCACGACGAGGTCCTGCACGAACGTGGGGTCCTCGAGCTGGTCGCCGAGGCGTTCGCGGACCTG
The DNA here is from genome assembly GCF_004300825.1 of Egicoccus halophilus. NCBI lineage: Bacteria > Bacillati > Actinomycetota > Nitriliruptoria > Egicoccales > Egicoccaceae > Egicoccus > Egicoccus halophilus. Next base: position 2,582,012 of record NZ_CP036250.1, on the reverse strand, counting down.
CGTCATGCGGTAGCGGACCGTCTGCGGGTGCACGTGCAGGTCGGCGGCCACCGCGCTGCGGCGGCCCTGGTGCAGCACCCAGGCGCGCAGCGTGTCGACCAGACGCTCGGCCGTGTCGGCCGGCAGGTCGGCGAACGGCGCCAGCACGCGGCGACGCAGGTCCGCGAGCGCGTCGAGATCGGCGCCGACGGCGAGGGCGGCGAGGTGGTCGACGCTGTCGAGCGGCGCCCCGGCCGGCGGGCCGAGCAGCGCCCGTGCCCGGACCGCCAGCCGCAGGGAGTCGGCCGCCCGCGTCCACGGCCGCGCCGGGCCCACCACCGCCGAGGTCGAGGCCAAGACGTCGAGCAGCTGGGTGCGCCGTCGCGCCGCGTCGGGGACCAGCAGGACGTGCAGCGGCACGTCGGTGCGCAGCTCGATCGCGTCACCCGGCAGGTTCAGCGTGTCGGGGGCCAGCCGCCCCAGCACCTCGTGCACCCGGGCCGCCGGGACCAGCAGCGCGGTCAGGGTCTCCGGGGGCGGCCAGGCGGCCCGCTCCGCCAGTTCGCGCAGCGTCTCGATGGAGGCGCCCGACACCAGCGTGCGGGCGAGCTGTTCGCGGTACTGCTCACGGCGACGACCGGTGGAGGCGAGTTCGTCGGCGTGGCCGGCCAGGCTCGAGGCGGACAGGGCGTCGATGTAGGCGAACACCAGCGCGGCGAAGTGGGCCACGTCGCTGGCCGGCACGCCACTGGCCACGGCCGTGTCCGACATCTGCTGCCAAGCCGAGCGGGCGCCGACCCGGTAGGCGGCCAGCAGCGCGTCCATGGTCCGTCCCGAGCGCGCCTCGCCACGACCCAGCCGGTAGGCCCCTTCGGTGGCCGCCTCCAGCGGGCTGGTGCCGCCCACCGGTTCGGGCCGGGCGACCAGACGCAGGAACGTCGCGAGGGCGTCCTCGACGGCCCGGGCGATCGTGGCCCGCATCTCCGCGTCCAGCGAGCCGGTGTACTCGGGCACCTCGGCGGTGATCGCCTCGACGGTGCGCGCGGCGATCTCGGGCAGCTGCGCCCGAAGATCCTCGACGACCACCGGCGGCAGGACGGGGTCACCGACGGCAGGTGTCCCGCGAGTAGTTCCAACCACGGTGAGGATCTCCCGAACGACCCCGTCCTTGCGCCTCTGCGAACAAACTTCGGCACGGGTTCCACCTTCATAGCACAGGACGTTGACCGGTGGGAGTGAGAGGCTGGTGACATGTTGCGTCCCACCACCATGCCGTCGTTCACCGACCGCCTGACCCGTGCCGCGTCACGGGTCGTCCAGGTCGCGGCCACGCCGTTGGCTCCGGCCGACTACCTCGAGCTCTTCGACCGGCTGCACCCCGCGCTGGGGTTGCGGGCCCGGGTCGTGTCCGTCGACCCCGAGACCCGCGACGCCGCCACCGTGGTGCTGCGTCCCGGGCGCGGCTGGCGCCCCCACGTCCCGGGCCAGTACGTCCGCCTCGGCGTGGACGTCGAGGGCGTGCGGCACTGGCGGACCTACTCACTGACCTCGCCGCCCGACCGCGACGACGGCTGCATCAGTGTCACGGTCGAGACCGTTCCCGACGGCGTGGTCAGCAATCACCTCGTGCGGCGGACCCGCCCCGGCACGGTGGTCCAGCTCGAGCTCGCCACCGGCGAGTTCGTCCTGCCGTCCGTCACCCCACCGCGGACGCTGTTCGTCACGGCCGGCAGCGGCATCACGCCGGTCATGGGCATCCTGCGCAGCCGCCTCGACGACCTCGACGACGTCGTGGTGGTGCACGCGACCTCGACACCGGAGCGGGCCATCTTCGGTGGCGAGCTGCGGGCGATGGCGGCGGCCGGCCGGTTGCGGTTGGTCGAGCACGTCACCCGCCGCGAGGGTCGCCTCGACCCGGCTGGCCTGACCCGGCTCGTGCCGGACCTGCACGAGCGCGAGACCTGGGCGTGCGGCCCCGGTGCGCTCCTCGACGTCCTCGAGGAACACTGGGACGCTGCTGGTATCCCCGAGCGCCTGCACCTCGAGCGTTTCCGTCCCGGCACCGTCGTCACCGGTGAGGGCGGCACGGTGCACTTCCGGCGCAGCGGGCAGGACGTCGAGGCCGACGGTGCGACCCCACTGCTCGAGGCCGGCGAGGCCGCCGGGGTCCTGATGCCCTCCGGTTGTCGGATGGGCATCTGCTTCGGCTGTGTCGTGCCGCTGCGCGAGGGCGCCGTGCGGGACCTGCGCACCGGCGAGCTGACCGTCACGACCGCCGGTGACGAGCCCCCCATGGTGCAGACCTGCGTCAACGCCGCCGCGGCCACCTGCAGCTTCGACCTCTGACGCCCGCGCGTCCCGATCCGACCCGTCGTCCCAGACCGCCCGCACGCCCCACCCGCACCGATCCACCTGCCGACGCCCGCACCGCCGCGTCCGGCGCGCACGCCACCGAGGAGTTCCCATGACCACCCTGCAACGCAAGCCCGTCGACCCGACCGCCCACCTGAGCGAGGAGGACATCGAGGCGCTGGGCCGGGAGCTCGACGCGATCCGCGCCAACGTGATGGACAGCCGGGGCGAGCGCGACGCGGCCTACATCCGCAAGGTCATCGAGGTGCAGCGCACCCTCGAGCTCGGCAGTCGGGCCGTGCTGCTGTTCTCGCTGTTCCCGCCGGCGTGGCTGGCCGGCACCGCCGGGCTGTCGCTGGCGAAGATCCTCGAGAACATGGAGATCGGCCACAACGTCATGCACGGCCAGTGGGACTGGATGCGTGACCCGAAGATCCACTCGACCACCTGGGAGTGGGACAACGTCGCGCCGGCGGAGATGTGGAAGCACTCACACAACGAGCTGCACCACACCTACACCAACGTGATCGGACGGGACAACGACCTCGGCTACGGCATCATGCGGGTCGACGAGGACCAGCCCTGGAGCCCGTTCTACCTCGCGCAGCCGCTGTGGAACCTCGTCAACGCCTGCATCTTCCAGTACGGCATCGCCGCCTATGACCTCGAGGTCGGCAAGTACCTCAAGGGGCGCAAGGACGCAGCCGAGTTCCGCACCCAGGCCAAGAAGGTGTTGCGCAAGGTCCGCCGACACTTCGTGCGCGACTACGTCGTCCATCCGCTGCTGTCTGGTCCCGCGGCCGTCACGACCGTCGCGGCGAACCTGACCGCCAACCTCGCGCGCAACCTGTGGACCCACTCGGTCATCATGTGCGGTCACTTCCCCGAAGGCGTCGAGACGTTCGAGAAGACCTCGATCGAGGGCGAGACCCGCGGCGAGTGGTACCTGCGCCAGATGCTCGGTGCCGCCAACATCAGCGGTGGGCCGCTGCTGCACATCCTGACCGGCAACCTGTCCTACCAGATCGAGCACCACCTGTTCCCGGACATGCCGAGCAACCGGTACCAGGAGATCTCGCCCAAGATCCAGGACCTGTTCGAGCGCTATGGGCTGCGCTACGTGTCCGGGCCGCTGCCGCGCCAGGTCGCGTCGGCCTGGGCGAAGGTGATCCGCCTGTCGTTGCCCAACGACGCCCTCGAGCGCCTCGGTCTCGCCGGCCGGGACGCCGCCGACGCGCCGCTCGCGGCCGTGCCCTCGGCGGCCTGACCACCCCGGGCGGTCACGTCTCGACATAGCCTCCGAAGCGCTGGCCGCGGTGCGCCGCCAGCGCCTCGGCGGCCGCGTCGAGCCCGACCGGCCGCCCGCCACCGTCCCACCGCACCACCTGCAACCGCAGCGTCGCGCCGCTCGACCGCGGACGCCAGCTGCCGACGGCCTCGGCGCCGATCAGCAGGGCGCCCGGGCGGCCGAGCACCCGCCACAGGTCCCTTCGGGCTGCGGCGTCCGGGACGAGCAGCTCGCGATCGCGCGCCTGCAGCCACGGGTCGAACGCGCCGAGCAGGCGGACGGTGTCGTCGCCGGGCGGGTCGGCGAGCAGGTTCCGGTCGGCCTCCAGGATCTCCCGCCGCTCACCGTCGACGGTGACCGGCAGGGTGTCCGGTGGCCAGTGTGCCTTCACGGTGCGCACGGGCGCGTCGAGGTAGCTGGCCACGAGTTGCGCTGTGGTGGGTCCGAGCAGGTGGACCGCGGCACGGATCGGGTCCAGCCGCCCCGGGACCTCGCTGGCCGGACCCTCCCAGCCCTCGAGCCGGCGCAGCACCGGCGGGGACGTGCCGGGCTCCAGTTCGAGCCCGGCCGGCAACGCCGCGAGCCGGAACGGCTGCTCGTGAATGTGCACCGCCTGGCACGGCCGGCACGTCCGAAGGTAGGGCGCAGGCAGGCGGCGGGTGAGTTCGGCGGAGACCTCGCCCTTCGCACGGGGTTCGTCGACGATGTCGCGCAGGTGCCCGGCGACCGTCCGCAGCGCGTCGAGCACGGGGATGCCGGCCTGGCGCAGCGGCCGAGCAGCGTCGAAGATCCGCTTGCGGGCGTCGGCCTCGTCGTAGGGGGCCGTGGCCGCGGCGACCGTGGCGACCTCCCCGCGACGGTAGGCGTGCGGCGCGCCTCGGAGCGTCCAGGCCAGTACGAGCGCGTCGTCGTCGACCGCCGAGCCGCGCAGCGACAGTGCCCAGCGTGCGGCACCCGGCCCGCCGGTGTCCTGCACGCCGAGGTCGAGCACCGCGGCGTCGGCGCCGGCGTGGTCGCCCGGCTCCGACCCCACGCCGGCACCGTCCCCGGCCAGCCCCTGCTGGGTGGCCCGGAATCGCAGCACGCGCGCACGGGAGACGTCCATGACGACGTCCTACCACCTCGATACGGTCCGTGGCGGTCCGCATCGAGGTGCGTGACGGGACGGCACGGTCGACGGTGGTGCTACCCGACGGGGGCAATGAACGAGGGGCCGGGGAGCGTGCGCGGGCTGCCCGGGCGGCGCGACAACCGTGACCCGGTGGGCGTACGGTCGGTGGAGAAGGGGAGTACCCCGACCTCGTCGGCATCGTCAGGACGGCCCACACGGGCCCGGTGTCGCGCCCGGCTCGACCGGGTGGGGGAGACCTTCGGCATCCGCTGCGCGTCCGCACCTGCCGAAGGCCTCCACGATGACCTCGCCCGTCTCCCCGCCCGTCTCTCCGTCCGTCACCGGGGCCCCCGAGCCGCACGCGCGCGCCGCGGCCGACGTCGCCCGTGCGCTCGGCGTGGACCCCACCACCGGCCTGTCCGACGACGAGGCCGGCCGGCGGCTCGTCGCCAGTGGGCCGAACCGTCTCGCCGCCCCGCCGCGCCCGTCGCGACTGGCCCGCTTCGCCGCCCAGTTCCGCAGCCTGCTGATCCTGATCCTCGTGGTCGCCGCCGGGCTCGCGGCGCTGGTCGGGGAGACCAAGGACGCGATCGTCGTCGGGGTCGTCCTGCTCCTCAACGCGACGCTCGGCTACGTCCAGGAGGGCCGTGCCCAGCGCAGCATGGACGCGCTGTCGGCGATGCTCACCACGCGGGCCCGCGTCCGCCGCGACGGACGGCTGCTGGAGGTCGACGGCACCGAGGTCGTGCCCGGCGACCTTGTGCTGCTCGACGCGGGGGACCGCGTGCCCGCCGACGGTCGGCTGTGGCACGCCACCGGACTCGCCGCCGACGAGTCGTCGCTGACGGGTGAGGCGGTCGCCGCCGACAAGGCCGTCGCGCCGGTCGACGCCGACGCGCCGGTCGCCGACCGCGACAGCATGCTGTGGACGAACACCACGGTGGTGCGCGGCCGGGCGGAGCTGCTGGTGACCGCCACCGGCATGGCGACCCGCGTCGGGCAGGTGGCCCGCCTGCTGGCCGAGGCCGCACCGCGCCCGACGCCGCTGCAGGAGCAGATCGAGGCGCTCGGCCGGCGGCTGGCCGTTATTGCCGGCGTCGCCGTCGTGGCGGTGCTGCTGCTGTCGCTGGCCCGCGGCGAGGCCCCCGGCGCCGCCGCCATGGACGCCATCGCGCTGGCCATCGCCGCCGTGCCCGAAGGGCTGCCGGCGGTCGTGACGGTCACGCTCGCGGTCGGCACCGCCGGCATGGCGCGCCGGCGGGCGATCGTCCGGCGGCTGTCGTCGGTCGAGACGCTCGGGTCGGCGACCGTGGTCTGCACCGACAAGACCGGCACCCTGACCCGCAACCAGATGACCGCACGCGTGCTGTGGCACGCGGGTGAACGCTTCGCGGTCGAGGGTGACGGGGTCGCGGGCGGGGGACGGCTCGTGGGGCTGCCCGCCGGTGGCGCGACGGTGGGCTTCGACGCGATGGTGCGGGCCAACGACGCCGACGTCCGCGGCGGCGTCGTCGTCGGTGACCCGACCGAGGTGGCCCTGCTGGTGCTGGCGGAGCGGGCCGGCGCGGACCTCGCCGTCCTGCGGTCGCGTCCCCGCGTGGCGGAGCTGCCCTTCGACGCCGCCCGCAAGTACATGGCGACCCTCCACGCCGACGACGCCGGGGACGGCGGCCTGCTGCACGTCAAGGGCGCGCCCGACGTGGTGCTGCCGCGGTGCGGGGCCGTGGTCGGCCCGAACGGGATCGTGTCGCTCGACGCCGCCTGGCGCGAACGGATCCTCGCGGCGACCGACGAGCTCGCCGGTCGCGGGATGCGCACCCTCGCGGTCGCCAGCCGCCACCTCGACGTCCCCCTCGACGCGGACGCCGACGTCGAGGCGCTGGTCGAGGAGCTGGTGTTCGCCTCCCTCGTCGGCATCGTCGACCCGCCGCGTCCCGGTGTGGCCGAGGCGGTCGCGACCGCCCAGCGCGCCGGTATCGCGGTGAAGATGATCACCGGGGACCACCCCGCGACCGCGACCGCCATCGCCGCCGAGCTCGGCATCCCCGGCCGCACGGTGACCGGCGTCGAGCTCGACCGGATGGACGACGACGAGCTCGAGGCCAGCGTCGAGGACATCGGGGTGTGCGCCCGGGTCGCTCCCGAGCACAAGGTCCGCATCGTGCGGGCCCTGCAGCAGCGCGGCCACGTCACGGCCATGACCGGCGACGGCGTGAACGACGCGCCGGCGCTCGAGCGGGCCGACATCGGCGTCGCGATGGGCATCGCCGGCACCGAGGTCACCAAGCAGGCCGCCGACGTGGTCCTCGCCGACGACGACTTCACCACCATCGTCGCCGCGGTCGAGCGTGGCCGGGCCATCTACGACAACATCGTCGCGTTCGTGCGGTTCCAGCTCGCGACCAACATCGGCGCGATCCTCACGATCCTCGTCGGACGCCTCGCCGGGCTGCCGACGGTCTTCACGGCCGTGCAACTGCTGTGGGTGAACCTGATCATGGACGGCCCGCCGGCCCTGGCGCTGGGCGTCGACCCGGCGCATCCCGACACCATGCGGCGGCCGCCCCGGGACCGTCGGACACAGATCCTCGACCGGCAGCGGCTCGGCCGGTTGCTGCTCAGCGGCGGCGTCATGGCCGCCGGCACGCTCGGTGTGTTCGGCTGGACCCTGCGGACCTCGGGCGACGAGGCGGTCGCGGGCACGCTGGCCTTCACCACCTTCGTGCTGTTCCAGTTCGGCAACGCCCTCAACGCCCGCGCCGAGCGGACCACCGTCTTCTCGCGCCACACCCTGCGCAACCGGCACCTGTGGGTCGCACTGGCCGTGGTCCTGGCGCTGCAGGTCCTCGCCGTCCAGGTGCCGGTCGTCGGCCAGTTCGTCGGGACGGTGCCGCTGACGGCGCGCGCGTGGGCGGTGGCCGCCGCGGTGGCCACCACGGTGGTGATCGTCGAGGAGGTGCGCAAGCTGCTGCACCGCCGATGATGCGGCGTGCGTCGTCGTGGCGTGGCGTGGCTGGGAACCGGTGCCGGCACCGGTTCCCAGCCCACCGTCGGTGCCCCGGGCGTTCGGTTCGGCGGGCACCGGCGCAGGTGCCGGTCGTCGCCACCGACCCGGAGGTCGACGGCGGTGCCGCGGTCAGGTGCCGACGAGTTCGGGCAGGACGATGAGCTCGTCGCGGCGCAGGTGGTCCTCGACCACGACGTGCAGCGCGGCGACGGTGGACTGCACGAGGTACGGGTGCACCTCACCGGCCGTGGCGACGTGGTGCAGCCGCGTCACCGCCCGGCGGATCGCGCGGTGCTCGAGCGCGATCATCGGCTCGGGCTCGTCGTCGAACAGGGTCTCCTCGAGCTCGAGGTGCGGCAGCAGGTGCTGCTGCAGTTCCCGGTCGAGGCGCTGGAGGCGGGCGGTACGTTCCGCCGCCGGCACGTTGGCGATGTCGACCGCCAACTCCCCCCAGGCGGTCACGCGGGTGCGCAGTCGGTTGCGCAGGAATCGGACCGCGTCGTCGATCTCGCGGGCGGTCAGTGGCCGCTTCATGAGCTCTCCCCTCAGGCGGTCGCCCCACCATGCCGGCCCGTCACGTGCCGGCCGTAGGGGACAAGGTCCCGAACCCCGACGGTCGCTGGGCACGTCTCCCGTGCGGTCACGCGGACCGTCGCTGACCGCATCCCGTGGTTGCGTGCCCCATGAGCGACCACGAGGGCGGCGAACACGATGGACCACGACCGGCCGACGAGCGCGACCGCCGCCGTGCCCACCGACTCCGGCGTGGGTGCGGGAGCGACGTCGACCGGTCGGGTGCCGCCGAGCGCGTCGGTGCATCCGCCGACCTGGCGGTTCGACTACCCGATCTTCCACGTCGAGTGCCGCGAGGACTGGCGGGCCTGGCTCGCGGAGAACCACGCGCGCGAGCGGGGTGTGTGGTTGTGCACCTGGAAGCCAGCGACCGGGCGGCCGGCGCTGCCCTACCCGGCGGCCGTCGAGGAGGCGATCTGCTTCGGCTGGATCGACTCGACCGCGGCGAGCCTGGACGATCAGCGGCGGCTGCAGTTGATGACGCCGCGCCGGCCGCGCAGCGGCTGGACCCGCCTCAACCGTCGTCGCGTCGCCGAACAGGAGGCGATCGGACGGATGACCGACGCCGGCCGTCGCGCCGTGGAGGTCGCCCGGGCCAACGGGTGGTGGACCCGCATGGACCCGGTCGAGGACCTGATCGAGCCCGCCGACCTCGGGGCGGCGCTCGACGCACAGCCGGTGGCCCGCGTCGCCTGGGACGGATTCCCACCCTCGGCGCGCAAGCGGATGCTGTGGTGGCTCGTCACCGCCGCGAAGCCGCAGACCCGCGCCCGGCGGGTGGCCCGGATCGTCGAGGACGCGGGGGCGGGTCGCCGCGCGCAGGGCTGAAACCCCCGCCGCGACGAGCCGTCAGATCAGGCCCAGCGCGACCATCGCCCCGGCGACGCGCAGGAAGCCGGCGATGTTGGCGCCGGCGGCGTAGTTGCCCGGCTGGCCGTACTCCTCGGCCGTCGCGTACACGGTCTGGTGGATGTCGGCCATGATCGTCGCCAGGCGCTCCTCGGTGTAGGAGAAGGTCCAGCTGTCGCGGGAGGCGTTCTGCTGCATCTCGAGTGCCGAGGTGGCCACCCCGCCGGCGTTGGCGGCCTTGCCCGGCCCGAACGCGACACCGGCCTCGGTGAAGGCCCGCACCGCCTCTGGGGTGCAGGGCATGTTCGCGCCCTCGGCCACGATGGTGCAGCCGTTGACGATCAGGGACGCGGCGTCCTTGCCGGTCAACTCGTTCTGTGTCGCGCACGGCAGGGCGACGTCGGCGGCGAGCTCCCAGATCGTGCCGCCCGGCAGCAGCCGGGCCGACGAGCGTCGCTCGACGTAGTCGCGCACGCGACCCCGCTCGACCTCCTTGACCTGCCGGAGCAGGTCGAGGTCGATCCCGTCGGGGTCGTGCAGGACCGCATCGGAGTCGGAGCAGGCGACGACCCGACCGCCGAGCTGCTGGGCCTTCTCGATCGCGTGCAGGGCCACGTTGCCCGAGCCCGACACCAGGCAGGTCTTGTCGTCGAGACTCTCGCCGCGAACCTTGAGCATCTCGTTGGCGAAGAAGACGGTGCCGTAGCCGGTCGCCTCGGTGCGCACCAGCGCACCACCCCAGGCGGTGCCCTTACCGGTCAGCACGCCCGACTCGTAGCGGTTGGTGATCCGCTTGTACTGGCCGAACAGGTAACCGATCTCGCGTTGGCCGACACCGATGTCACCGGCCGGGACGTCGGTGTACTCACCGATGTGGCGGTACAGCTCGGTCATGAAGCTCTGGCAGAAGCGCATGACCTCGTCATCGGAGCGGCCCTTGGGATCGAAGTCGGAGCCGCCCTTGCCGCCGCCGATCGGCATCCCGGTGAGCGCGTTCTTGAAGATCTGCTCGAAACCGAGGAACTTGACGATCCCGAGGTAGACCGACGGGTGGAAACGCAGGCCGCCCTTGTACGGGCCGAGTGCGCTGTTGAACTCGACCCGGAAGCCGCGGTTGATCTGCACCTCGCCGGCATCGTCCTGCCACGGCACCCGGAAGATGATCTGGCGCTCCGGCTCGCAGACGCGCTCGATGATCTTCGCGTCGGCGAACTCCGGGTGCTTGGCCAGCACGGGCCCGAGCGACTCGAGCACCTCGCGGACGGCCTGGTGGAACTCCACCTCACCCGCGTTGCGTCGGATCACCTCGTCGTAGAACGGCTCGACCTTCTCGTCCAGCATCGGCATGTCCCTGCTCGCCCCCGCCCAACACGGAGAGCCGCGCAAGGTAGCCCGTCGTCGGGATGGTCCTGGACCCTCGCCCAGCGACGTGACGCTGCCGATCCGTCAGGCCGGGACCTCCTCGGCCGCGGTCGTCGGCCGGCGGAAGCGCTCGAGGTAGGCGTCGAAGTCCCAGCCGGGCTCGCCGTCGGCCCCGTCGAGGAACTTCTCCGCCGCACGACGGCCGTTGTCGTACAGCTGCTGCTGGGTCGCGCGGTCGAGGTCGAAGTCGGTGGCACGCACCTTCAAGGTGTCGATGAAGATCGTGCGCGCCCGGACGGCGTCCTGCTCGAGGTGGATGCGGTCGTAGAAGCTGGTCAGCGTGCCGAGCATCGCCGTACTCATCGTGGCGACGCCCCGGACGCGGTGGCGGATGCCCTGCGCCGCGTCGGCCTGGGCGGACAGCTTGATGCCGAACGTCGGCCACCGCGGGGTCCGGCCGTCGCGTCGGTCGAAGACGTCGACCGGGAAGTTGGACAGCATGCCGCCGTCGACCAGCCAGCAGTTGGCGTCCTCGATCCGGTCGCGCAGCTTCACGCTGCGGAAGAAGTACGGGATCGACATCGACGCGCGGACCGCCTCGACGACCTCGACCTCGTCGGGTTCGCAGCCGTAGCGGCGGTAGTCCCAGGGAAGCCGACGCAGACACCCCTGGGAGATGTCGGACGCCATGACCACCAGCCGGTAGTCCGCGTCGCCGGGCAGCGAGCTCCCTCCGTCCTCGTCCCGCAGGTCGGCGAAGGTCCTCACGCCCTGTTCGTCGAGCAGCTCACGCAACCAACCGAGCAGGTACTCACCGCGGTAGATGCCGCTGGTGGCGACCAGCGTCAGCAGCTGGCCCGGCAATCCCAGCCGCGTCAGCAGCCCGCCGTCCTTGAACCGCCGGTAGTCGAGCTCGGTCATGATCTGCTGCATGCGCGGCGCCGGGATGCCGGCGGCCACGAGCGAGCCGACGATCGCCCCGGCAGAGGTACCCGCCACGCGGTGGAAGCGGTAGCCGCGCTCCTCGAGCACCGACAACGCCCCGACCAGGGCTATCCCCTTCACGCCGCCGCCCTCGAGCACGAGATCCGCGTCCAGTCCCATGGTTCTCCCCACTGCCGTGTCCTCGCTGATCGACCTTCCGCCGACAAGAGGCGCGGGGCAACGATCGCGATGCAGGGCGTTCGCGCGCGCGGTCGCAACGGGCGACGATCGCTCGGAAGCGCCCGGACGGCCGAATGCACGGTGTCCTGGTCGGCCGCTCGTCGCGCCGTCGGTCCGGACCGGGCTTCCCGTCGGGCCGGGCGAAGACGCAGAGGCGGCCACGTCAACTGGCTGCCGGACCCAACAGCGACGCCGGCCCGCTTCGGGTGCGGACCGGCGCCGTCACGCCGGCGTTCACCGGCGCACGGTCGGTGGGTCGGGTCGAGGGTCCCGGTCAGGTCGGGACCTGCGGCGGGCAGGCACGGGTCGTGTGCCTGGAGCGGCACACCCGGGGGTGGTCGACACTTGCTGTCAACGGCACCCCACCAGAAACGGTGCCACGGCCACCGAAAGAGGCCCACGATGAGCACCCAGGTCACCGAACCCCGTACCGGCACCGCCCCACAGGTCGAGCTGAAGCTGCGCCCGAACCTGCTGTTCACCATCGTCGCGATCGGCGCGATCGTGGTCGGCGCGTTCTCCGCGCTGGGCGGCATCGGCGGGGCGATCTACACCTACCAGACCGCCGCGGTGGAGAACATCGTCACCCCCGACGACGCGGTCATCCCCGGCATCGACGTGCGTGGCCCGATCTCGATGTGGGTCCAGTCCGACATCATCACCTCCCACCAGCTCGCGGGCACCGACGGGCTGCGCTACGCCGAGATGGAACGGGTCGTCCCCCAGATCGACGAGGCCACCGGTGAGGTCGTGCTCGACGAGGCCGGCGAGCCGGTCATGGTGCCAAACGAGGCCCGGATGTCCTGGATCACCGCGACCAGCCTGACCAGCGTGCTGGCCCTGGGAATCCTGTCCTACGCCTTCTCGGCCTTCGCGTTCGTGGTCGGGCTGACCCTGGTCGGGCTCGGACTGGTCGTGCTCAAGCTGCGCCGCGACGCGGTCGCCTTCGCCTGACACCGCACCACCTGACGTCTCCGCACACGACGGATCGGCAAGCTCCTCAGATCGGCAACTCCCAAGATCGGCAAGCTCCCCAGATCGGCAAGCTCCGCAGGGGTGGGGTCGCACGAGGGCCGGTGGCATCCGCCACCGGCCCTCGCTGCCTGCACCACCGACGACCCGCCACCATCCGACGCGACGCAGCATGGCCGGTCGACGGCGGCAAGCAGCCGCCCGTGAGCGTCGGTACAGCGCCGCGTCCGCCGTCGACGGGCAGCGCGACGTACCGTCGCCGCTCGACGACTCATGGATGAGGAAACAGCGTGCGGGCGACGGAGACGGTCGACTTCGCGGCACTCTTCGATGCCCTGCCGACGGCATGCCTGGTCCTGGACCGCGAGCTGGTGATCGTGGAGGCCAACCGCACGCGTGAGGCGGTGACCGGGCGACGACGCGAGGACGTGCTCGGCCGGCATGTGTTCGACGCCTTTCCCGACAACCCCCAGGACGACGACGCCACCGGTGTGGGCAACCTCTCGGCGTCGCTCCGACGGGTGCTCGCCACGCGGCGTCCGGACGCCATGCCCCTGCAGCGCTACGACATCACCACCGGCGACGGCGAGGTGTTCGTCGAGCGGTACTGGAGCCCGGTGAACGTGCCGGTGCTCGACGAGCACGGCGAGGTGGCGCTGATCCTGCACATCGTCGACGACGTCACCGACACGGTCCGCGCCCGCCACCACCTCGAGGCCGAGGAGGCGCGCTTCCGCGCGTTGGTCGAACACGCCAGCGACCCGATCCTGATCGTCACCGCAGACCGGCGCGTGACCTATGTCTCGCCCGCCGCGGAACGCATGCTCGGTCCACGGTCGGGGTCGCGGGACCTGCCCCGTTGGGGAGAGCTCGCGGATCCGCCCGACCGGCAGGTGGCACTCGGGTTGGTGGCACAGACCCTGCAGGCCGAGGCCGGCGAGACCCTCGAGGCCCAGCTGCGAGTACGCCTGCCCGACGGCCGCCGGCGCTGGGTGCAGGTGCGGGCGACCAATCACCGCGGCACCCCCGCGATCGGTGGGGTGGTGCTCAACGTCCGTGACGTCACCGAGAAACGCGAGGTGGAGCAGCGCCTCGAGGCCACCGCACTGCGCGACCCGCTGACCGGTCTGCTCAACCGGCGGGCGTTCCTCGACGCCGTGCGCCGGGCACTGACGCGGGCGAAACGTTCGGGGCGTCCCGTCGCCGTGCTGCTGATCGATCTGGATCACTTCAAGACGGTCAACGACAGCCTCGGCCACGCCGCCGGGGACCGCCTGCTGACCGACGTGACCGCGCACCTGGCCGAGGCGCTACGACCCAGCGACGTCCTGGCGCGCCTCGGCGGTGACGAGTTCGTGGTGCTCGCCGAGGACCTCACGGCTCCGTCCGACGCGTTGACCGTTGCGCAGCGCCTCGTGGCCGAGGCGGCCGGGTCCTACGCCCTGACCGGCACCTTGCGGACCCGCATCACCCTGTCGGTCGGGGTCACCACCACCACGGACGGCACGGACCCCGCCGCGCTGCTCACCCAGGCGGACACGGCCCTCTACGAGGCGAAACGTCGCGGTCGTAACCGCGTCGAGGTGTTCGACCCGGCATTGCGCGAGCAGCTGTTGCACCGCCTCCATCTCGCGCACGACTTCGAGCAGGCGCTCGCGCAGGACCGTCTCTGCCTGCACTGGCAACCGATCACCGCGACCCGCGGAGGTTCGCTGGTCGGGGTCGAGGCGCTGCTGCGGTGGGACCATCCCCGTCGCGGCCTGCTGCGTCCCGGTGAGTTCCTGCCGATCGTCGAGCAGTCGGGGTTGCTGCCAGGGCTCGCTTCGTGGGTCCTCGAGGAGGCCGTCGGTCAGGCCGCCACCTGGCGGACCGCGCTCGCCGATCCGCCGCGGGTGTTCATCAACCTGGCGACGGCGCAACTGCACGACCCCGGCCTCAGCGACGAGGTGCTCGGCCTCACCCGCAGCCACCGGCTCGACCCCTCCTCGATCGTGCTGGAGGTCAGCGAGCGCGACCTCGACGGAGAGGTGGGGGTGGTGGGCGACCACCTGCAACAGCTGCACGACCGCGGATTCGGGGTGGCCCTGGACGACTTCGGTGCCGGCGGGACGGCCCTGTCCTGGTTGCGGGAACTGCCGCTGGACGTCCTCAAGCTCGACCGGCACATCGTCGCCGGACTCGACGACCCGGTGACGGAGGCGATCGTGCGTTCCATCGTCGAGCTCACGCCGGCGCTCGGCATCGCGAGCCTCGCCGAGGGGGTCGAGACGGCGCGGCAACGGGCGCTGCTGTCCGATCTCGGTTGTGACTACGTCCAGGGCCACCACATCGCCCGACCAGGACCGGCCGACGACGCCCTCGCCTGGGCCGGCACCGTCTGACGCTGCCGGAGGCCCTCGGCACCCACGAGCCGGGTCGTCAACCGGTCGCCTCGACGAGCACGGCCCAGGAGTGCGCGGGGACGTCCCACGGATCCGGGGCGTCGCCGTGACCGGAGACCGCCAGGTGCAGTTCGCCGAGTTCGCGGCGTGCGTCGTCGAACCGATGGCCCCGGTCCGCGACGTTGAGGAGGGTCACCACACGGGATCCGTCCGCCTCCGAGACGTACGCCAGCTGTTCGTTGGCCTGGGTCACCACACGGGTGCGTGCCCGGACCAGCCACGGATGTCGTCGCCGCAGGGCGATCAGCGCCTGGTGGCGCTGGAAGACCGGCCAGCCGAACGGCGCGAGTTCGTCCGGGCGCTCGGGGAACGGCGGGCGGACCGCGTCGTCACCGGTCGCCGTCTGCTGCTTGACGCCGGTGAACGCCTGTTCGTCACCGGCGTAGACGCTCGGCACGCCGGCCACGGTGAACTGCACCGCCTGGGCGTGCCCGAGGTGGCGTTCGTCGTCGAGCTGGCTCGCGATGCGGGTGACGTCGTGGTTGCCCAGGAACGTCAGTGGCCGGAAGGTGGACGTGAACCCGTCGTGGCGCTGCAGCGCCGCGCCGAGCTCCCAGAAGTTGCGGTCGTTGAGGGCACTCCAGACGGCCTTCCACAGCTCGTACTGCGTCACCGAATCGAGCCGGCCCCCGGTCACCCAGGGCTCGTAGGGGCCGTGGATCACCTCGCCGACGAACCAGGCCTCGGGATGGTGTGCGCGGACACGCCCGATGGTCTCGGCCCAGAACGCGGGCGGCACGGCGTAGGCCGCGTCGAGGCGCCAGCCGTCGGCACCGAGCGCGAGCCAGTGCCGCATGACGTCGGTGACGTGGTCGACCACCTCGGGGTTGCGGTGGTCGAGGGCGACGAGATGGTGGTGTCCCTCGAAGTCGTCGTGGTCGAACGGTGCTCCGTCACGGCCGGGGCGGTCCCAGTGGATGCGGAACCAGTCGGCGTGGCGGGAGTCGCGACCGTGCGCGAGCACGTCCCGGAACGGCCCGAAGCCGCGCCCGACGTGGTTGAACACGCCATCGAGCAGGATCCGGATGCCGCGGCTCCGACAGCGCTCCACCAGCCGGACGAAGTCGTCCTCGGTACCCAGGCGTGGGTCGATCCGGAAGTGGTCGACCGTGTCGTAGCCGTGGGTCTCGGAGGCGAAGACGGGACCGAGGGCCAGCCCGTTCGCACCCAGTTCCAGCAGGTAGTCGAGCCACGGCTCGAGGTTGCGCAGGCGGGGGAGCGGCGACGCGTCCGCCGGGAGCGCCTCGCGTTCCGCCCCGGTGAACCCGAGCGGGTAGACGTGCCACCAGATGGCGTGGTCGGACCACGAGCTCATGCCGTGCCTCTCGTCGTGTGGCGTCCCCGGGGTGCGTCGTGGGTCCGCGGCGTGGGGGTGTCGCGGTGCGGTGCGCGATGCGAGGCTGCCAACCCGGTCACCGCCGCACCATGGTCGCGACCGGACCGTACGACCGTGGGCGCGGCTGGCGATCCACCGCGAACGCGAGCTGGGCCCGTCGCGGCCGTCAGGCCGGCCCGACGGTGACCTTCGCCCCTGAAGGACGCGTGTCGCGACGTGGGAGACTGCGCCGGATGCGACGAACGAGGAAGAACTCGATGCGCAACGTGGACCTGGTCGTGATCGGCTCCGGAGGTGGTGGCATGGCCGCCGCGCTCGCCGGCGCCCGTGCGGGCATGCGCACGGTCCTGTTCGAGAAGTCACCGCACTACGGCGGCTCGACGGCGCTGTCGGGCGGCGGGATGTGGCTGCCCCGCAACAGCGTGTTGGCCGAGCGTGGGCTGACCGACACCCGCGAGCGGGTGTTGACCTACCTGCGGCACACCGTCGGCGACGACGTGCCCGAGGCCCGCCTCGCGGCGTTCGTCGACCACGCGCCCGAGGCAACCGACCTGCTCCGGCGGGCCACGCCGCTCGCGTTCACCCACATGCGCGAGTACGCCGACTACTACCCGGAGCTGCCGGGTGGCTCGGCGATCGGCCGCTCCATCGAGCCGGCCCCGTTCGATGCCACCCGGCTGGGGTCGGACCGTGACCGGCTGAACCCGCCGGCCCTCGAAGCGCCCTTCCCGATGCCGGTCACCTCGTCGGCCTACAAGTGGATGAACCTGGCAGCCCGCAAGCCCAGGGGCGTGTGGGCCGGCGCGTCGGCACTGGCGAAGGGGCTGGGTGGCAAGGCCGCCGGCCACGAGTGGATCGCCGGGGGACAGGCGCTGATCGCCGGCCTGCGTCTGGGACTGCACGCCGCGGGGGTGACGCTGCGGACCTCCGCGCCCCTGCGCGACCTGCTGATCGAGGACGGCCGGGTGGTCGGTGTCGTCGTCGAGCTCGACGGCGAGGCCACCGAGGTGCGCGCCGCGGCCGGTGTCGTGCTGGCCGCCGGCGGGTTCGAACGCAACCAGCAGATGCGCCACGAGTACCAGTCACCGGTGCTCGACACCGAGTGGAGCTCGGCGCACCGGGACAACACCGGCGACGTGATCCGGCTGGCGGACCGGATCGGCGCCGACCTCGACCTGATGGACCAGGCGTGGTGGTTCCCGTGCATCCCGACGCCGGGGAGGATGCCGGCGCCGCTGCTCGCCGAGCGGTCCCTGCCCGGCTCGATCATCGTCAACGCCGCCGGGGAACGTTTCTTCAACGAGGCGATGTCCTACATGGAGGCGGGCCAGGAGATCCTGGGTGCGCACCGCGACGACGACCCGCACGTGCCGGCCTGGCTCGTCTTCGACCAGCGCTACCGCAACCGCTACGCGTTCGGCGGCGGGATCCTGCCGCGGCAGCCGCTGCCCAAGGCGTGGTACGACGCGGGCGTGGTGCACCGGGCGGACAGCGTCGAGACCCTCGCCGCCGCGGTCGGACTGCCGCCGCAGCGCCTCGAGGCCACCATCGAGCGGTTCAACCTGCTCGCGCGGCACGGACACGACGAGGACTTCGGCAAGGGCAAGAGCGCCTACGACCGCTACTACGGCGACCCGACCGTGAGCCCGAACCCGTGCCTGGCCCCGATCGAGCACGGTCCGTTCTACGCCGTCAAGGTGGTGCCCGGGGACCTCGGGACCTGCGGCGGTCTGCGGGCCGACGAGCACGCCCGCGTGCTGCGCGCCGACGGCACCGCGATCGACGGGCTCTACGCGACCGGCAACGTGGCCGCCAACGCCTTCGGCAAGGTCTATCCCGGCCCGGGCGCGACCATCGGCTCGGCGGTGACGTTCGGCTCGCTCGCCGTCCGGCATCTGTCCAGCCGGACGACGGCGCCGGCGACGGCGTAGCCGAGCAGCGCCTGCCTCGGCGCGACCCGGTCTGCGCTGCCGGGTCGCGCCGAGCGTGCGCTGCTGCCTGGCTCGCGGTGAGCGCACCGCCCGGATACCGGAGGCCTCGTGGGGCTGGAGGACGACCCGTTCACGTGGCAGGTGACCAAGGACGGGCGGGTGTGCGTCAGCGCACCGCCTGCTGCACCAGCTCGGCGATCACCTGCTCCGCGTCGTCGGTGAGCTCGATGACGGCGTACGAGGTCGGCCACAGACCGCGTTCGTCGTCGAGGTTCGCCTCCGGCGTGAAGCCGAACGTCGAATAGCGCTCCTGGTCGTCCTGCCCGCTGCGGAGGAAGCACACGACCTTGCCCTTGCGGGCGTAGGCGGGCTGGCCGTACCACAGCTTGGGTGCCAGTTCCGGGGCGTTGGTCGTCACCAGCACGTGGATGCGCTCGGCCACGGCGCGGTCGCCGTCGGCCTTGGTGCTCATCGGCTGCTGCTCCAGGATCGGTCGGTGGGTGCGGTGTCCTCACGCTAGGCCGGGACCCGCGACGTGGGGACCGCCGCCGGTCGTCGTCGCGTCCAGCTCGCGGAACCACGTGACCGCCCCGGCGTCTACGCGCGGGCCCCGACCGGGCAGCGAATGCCGAGAGCCGGCGCGCAGCAACGGTTCGAGGAGGGCGGCGGGGACCGGGTCACCCGTGCGCTCACCGCGGCGGTGCTCAGCGCAGCCGGTGCAAGCCGGCGGCGGTGGGGACGAACCCGCAGCGGTCGAGGTAGAACCGGTCGAGACCGCCGTCCCAGTCGACGTGCAACCAGGCGCAGCCGGCCTCCCTGGCACCGTCGACGGCTCGCCGCACGAGTGCCTGCCCGATGCCACGGTGCCGGTGCGATGCGGCGACGAGGGTGTCGAGCACGAAGGCGTGCACGCCCCCGTCCCACGCCACGTTCACGAACCCGACGAGCTGGCCGTCGTCGTCCCGGGCGACGACCCAGCCGAGGCTGTGACGCTCGAGCCGGGTCACCCAGTCGTCGTCGAGGCAGGGGTGGTCGAGACCCTCGGCATGCAGGGCGTTGAGTTCCTCGTTCGTCACACGTCCTCGCCACACGGGCGGTCTCCTGACCGGCCGTCTCTCGTGTCACCGGCCGCTGGTGGAGCGCGTCGCCGGGTCGCACCCCGGGCGGAGACTACGGCGTGGTCGCCGCCAGGACCCTCGTGAGGGGGACGGCGGGGCGGTAGGCGAGGTGGAGGTGGGTCGGGGCGTCGACCACGGTGAGTGCCGCCGCGTCACCGACGGCGACGCGGCCGACGTCGTCACGGCGCAGCGAGCGGGCGGCGCCGGCGGTGGCGGCCCAGACGGCTTCGCTCGGCGTCAGGTGGCACTCGCGCACGGCCAGCGCGATCACGAACGGCATCGAGGTCGTGTAGCTCGTCCCGGGGTTGCAGTCCGTCGCCAGCGCCACCGTCGCCCCGGCGTCCCAGAGCTTGCGTCCGTCGGGGTACACCGGCGAGCGGGTGGAGAAGTCCGCCCCCGGTACCAGCGTCGCCACCGTGCCGCTGTCCGCCAGCGCCTGCACGTCCGCGTCGGTCAGGTGCGTGCAGTGGTCGGCACTGGCCGCGCCGAGCTCGCACGCCAACCGCACGCCCGGGCCGGGCCGCAGCTGGTTGGCGTGGACGCGCAGGCCCAGGCCCGCGGCCTGCCCGGCGCGCAGGATCGCGCGGGCCGCCTCGGCCCCGAACGCGCCGTCCTCGACGAAGACGTCGATCCACCTCACCAGCGGCGCGCACGCGTCGAGCATCTCGCCGCACACCAACCCGACGTAGCCGTCCGGGTCGTGCTGCCACTCGGCCGGCACCACGTGCGCACCGAGGAACGTGGTCTCGTCGGTCAGCTGCCGGGCGACCTGCAGCATCTTGACCTCGGTCTCGACGTCGAGCCCGTAACCGGACTTGACCTCGACCAGGCCGGTGCCCTGCCGGCGGGCCTCGTCCAGCCGCGTCGTCGCCGACGCCAGCAGCGCTTCCGCGGAAGCGGCACGGGTCGCCGCGACCGTGGTGCGGATCCCGCCGGCGGCGTACGGCTCGCCGGCCATGCGGGCGGCGAACTCCTGCGCCCGGTCGCCGTCGAACACCAGGTGGGTGTGGCCGTCCACGAACGCCGGCAGCACGCACCGGCCCAGCAGATCGACCCGCTCGTCGGCCGGTGACGCTCCGCCAGCGGCACCGACCCAGGCGACCACGCCGTCCTCGACCACCACGGCAGCGTCGCGGCGCAGTCCGAGCAACGAAGCGCCGCCGTGCGTCGGGTCGTTGGTGACCAGCTCACCGATGTTGTCGTACAGCACGCTCGCCACGGTCTCAGGCCTCCTGGTGGGCGGTCGCGATCGCCTCGGTCAGCATCGCGGCGACGTCGCCCAGGACGTGCCGGCCGTCGACGACCACCTCGCGGCCGTCGACGACCACGTCGGTCACGTCGGCGGCGGACGCGGCGAACAGCGCCGTGTCGACGGGCGCGTCCGCGGGAGCGCCGGCGGTGCGCACCGACCCGAGCGACAGCGCCACCAGGTCCGCACGGGCCCCGGCCTCGAGACGGCCGGCGTCGACGAACCCCAACGATGCGTGACCGTCGACGGTCAGGCCCGCCAGCAGCTCCTCGCTACCCAGCACGCCGCGCTGCAGCGTCGACAGCCGGGCGTGCAGTTCGACGGCGCGGGCCTCCTCGAACGGGTCGACGACCGCGCGGCTGTCGGAGCCGAACGTCAGCCGGGCGCCGGCGTCGAGCAGTTCGCGCACCGGCCCGATCCCGTCCGCCAGGTCGCGTTCGGTCGTGGGGCAGAAGCAGACGTAGGCACGCGCCTCGCCGAGCACCGCCCGGTCCTCCGGCGTCACGTGCGTGGCGTGGACGGCGGTGAACTGCTCCGAGAGCACGCCGTGGTCGTAGAGCAACTGTGTCGGGGTGGTGCCGTGGATGGCGTGGCAGGCCTCGTTCTCCGCCGGCTGCTCGGAGACGTGGGCGTGCAGCGGCGCACCGGCGTCCTCGGCCCACCCGGCCACGACGGCCAGCGCGTCGGCCGGGACCGCCCGAACCGAGTGGATCGCCGCGCCGACCACCACGTCGTCGGCGTCGGCGTACGCCGACGCCAGCGCCGACACCCGCTGCGCCCACGCGTCCGCCGTGCCGTCGCCGAACCGGGCCTGCGCACCCGCCAACGGCACGGGTGTGCCGCCGTGCCCACCCGGCTCCACCCCGCCGGTGAGGTAGCAGGTGTCGAGCAGTCCGATCCGCACCCCGGCCTCCCGTGCGGCCTGCACCAGCACGTGACCGAGTTCGTTCGGGTCGGCGTACCGCGTGCCGTCGGGCGCGTGGTGCAGGTAGGCGAACTCGCCCACCGACGTGAACCCGGCCAGCACGCCTTCGGCGAAGGCGGCCCGCGCCAGCGGCAGGTAGGTCTCCGTCGTGAGGCGGCCGGCCAGGCCGTACATCTGCTCGCGCCAGGTCCAGAACGATCCACGCCCGGCGTGCGTGCGTCCCCGCAGCGCCCGGTGGAACGCATGACTGTGCGCGTCCGCCATCCCCGGCAGCACCAGCCCCCGCAGACGACGAGCGCCGACCGGCACCTCACCGCCGGGCTGGACGCGCGTGAAGCGGCCGTCGGCGACCTCGACGACCACCTCGCGTGCCACCTCGCCGGACGGCAGCACGGCCAGTTCGCACACCCACCGGCTCACGTCCACGCGAGGTCTCCCAGCACGGTGGTGAGCGCGTCGACGCCGGCGAGGCAGTCGGCGGTCTCGGCGAACTCGTCGGGGGCGTGGGACACGCCGGTGGGATTGCGCACAAACAGCATCGCCGCGTCGATCCCCACCGAGGCGAGGATGCCCGCGTCGTGCCCGGCGCCGGTCGGCAGCACCGGCACGCCGCCCAACCCGGCGGCGAGCCGGTCGCGCAGGCCGACCTCGAAGTCGACCCGGGGCGTCCATGACTCCTCGACGGCCTCGACCGCCACCGCCAGCGACAGTTCCTCGACGACCGTGTGCACGAGCTCGTCGTCGTCGCCGCGTACGTCGAGCCACGCCCGCACCCGCGAGGGGATCGCGTTGACCGCGTTCGGGTCGACCAGCACCTTGCCCACCGTGGCGACGCACCCGTGCCGCTCCGCCGCCTCCCGGGCGGCCAGCACCAGCCGGGCCTGCGCGAGCATCGGGTCGGCGCGGTCCTCGAGCCGGGTCGTGCCGGCGTGGTCGGGGCGGCCGTCGAAGTCGAACCGCCAGCGGCCGTGCCCGCGGATCGCCGAGGCCACCCCGACCGGCGCGTCGAGCTCGACCAGCCGCCGGCCCTGCTCGACGTGCAGTTCGACGAACGTCCCGATCCTGCCGAGCACCTCCGGGTCGGCACCGAAGTCGTCGAGCGAGCGGCCCGCGGCCACCAGCGCGTCCGACTGCGGCACCCCGTCGTCGTCCTTGAGCGACAGCGCCCGGCCGCCCGGCAACAGCCCGGACAGGATCCGTGATCCGCCGCAGGCGATGCCGTAGCGGCCGCCCTCCTCGTCGGAGAACGCGACCACCGCCACCGGCCGGTCCGGCATCGTCCCGCGCTCGAGCAGCCGGTCCACGGCGAGGAAGGCGGACACGACCCCGAGCGGCCCGTCGAACGCACCGCCGGAGGGCACCGAGTCGAGGTGGCTGCCCGTCACCACCGCGTTGCCGGCGCTCGGGTCCCCCCACCAGGCCCACAGGTTGCCCGCGCGGTCCTCGTGGACGCCCAGACCGCGGGCGTTGGCCTCGCCGACGAACCACTCGCGCAGCGTGAGGTCGGCGGCGGACCACACGAAGCGGCGGTAGCCGCCCGCCGGCTCGCGGCCGATGTCGGCCAGCTGCGCCCACATCGACTCGAACGTGCGCTCGCGTCGCGTCACGATGCTCCGCCCTCCGTGTTGGGCTCGCTCCCAGGCGGCCCATCCTCGCGCATCGGCACGCGCACGCCCCGCTGTTCGGCCACCTCGACGGCGCGGTCGTAGCCGGCGTCGACGTGGCGGATCACGCCCATGCCGGGGTC
This sequence comes from Egicoccus halophilus, assembly GCF_004300825.1. Lineage (NCBI taxonomy): Bacteria > Bacillati > Actinomycetota > Nitriliruptoria > Egicoccales > Egicoccaceae > Egicoccus > Egicoccus halophilus. The sequence continues at coordinate 2,558,608 of NZ_CP036250.1, read as the reverse complement.
GTTGGTCAGCACGCGCTCGAGCTTGGCGGCGGCCAGGTCGGTCCCGTCGGCGACGGTGACCTGCCCGGCGTGGATCGAGCGGCCCATGCCGACCCCACCCCCGTGGTGGATCGACACCCACGTGGCGCCCGAGGCGACGTTGACCATCGCGTTGAGCAGCGGCCAGTCCGCGATCGCGTCCGAGCCGTCGAGCATGCCCTCGGTCTCGCGCTGCGGAGAGGCGACCGAGCCGCAGTCCAGATGGTCCCGGCCGATGACGATCGGCGCCTCGACCTCCCCGCCGGCGACCATCTCGTTGAACCGTTCGCCCGCCAGGCTGCGTTCACCCTGGCCGAGCCAGCAGATGCGCGACGGCAGCCCCTGGAAGGCGACCCGGTCCTGCGCCGCGCGGATCCACCGGCCGAGCTTGTCGTCGTCGGGGAACAGCTCGAGGACCGCCTCGTCGGTGGCGTGGATGTCCTCCGGGTCACCCGAGAGCGCCACCCACCGGAACGGGCCCTTGCCCTCGCAGAACAGCGGCCGGATGTAGGCCGGGACGAACCCGGGGTAGTCGAACGCGCGCCCGTAGCCGCCGGCCCGGGCCTCGCCGCGCAGCGCGTTGCCGTAGTCGAACACCTCGGCACCGGCGTCGGCGAACCCGACCATCGCCTCGACGTGGGTGGCCATCGAGGCCTGCGCCCGCTTGGTGAACCCGACCGGGTCGGCCTCGCGTTCGGGCTTCCAGTCGTCGAACGCGACGTCGGCGGGGAGGTAGGCCAGCGGGTCGTGCGCGGAGGTCTGGTCGGTCACGATGTCGACCGGTGCGCCGCGGCGCAACAGCTCGGGCACCACGTCGGCGGCGTTGCCGAGCAACCCGATCGAGACCGCCCGACGGTCCCGCACCGCCACCTCGGCCCGGCGCAGCGCGTCGTCGAGGTCGTCGGCCCGCTCGTCGAGGTAGCGGGTCTGCAGCCGCCGCTCGATACGCGACGGGTCGCACTCGACCACCAGGGCGACGCCGCCGTTGAGGGTGACCGCCAGTGGCTGCGCGCCGCCCATGCCGCCGAGCCCGGCCGTCAGCGTCAGGGTCCCGCCGAGCGTCCCGCCGAAGCGCTTCTCGGCCACCGCGGCGAAGGTCTCGTAGGTGCCCTGGAGGATCCCCTGGGTACCGATGTAGATCCACGAGCCGGCCGTCATCTGGCCGTACATCGTCAGCCCGAGCGCGTCGAGCCGACGGAACTCGTCCCAGTTCGCCCAGTCGGGCACGAGGTTGCTGTTGGCGATCAGCACCCGCGGGGCCCACTCGGAGGTGCGCATCACGCCGACCGGCTTGCCGGACTGGACCAGCAGCGTCTCGTCGTCGCGCAGGTCGGTCAGCGTGCGCTGGATCGCGTCGAAGCTGGCCCAGTCGCGGGCGGCCTTGCCGGTACCGCCGTAGACCACCAGTTCGTCGGGATGCTCGGCCACCTCGGGGTCGAGGTTGTTGGACAGCATCCGGAGCGCGGCCTCCTGCGGCCACGACCGGGCCGTCGGGATGCTGCCTCGGGCGGCACGGACAGGACGGGGACCGGACGTCGTCGGCATGCGTCGGAACCTTCTCGCGGGCGGGATCGGGGCTCGGCGACATCCGACCACGTCGGGGCGCGCGCCGGTACCCGACGACCTACCGGTCCGTCTGGGACCCGAGACAGGCGCGGTGGTCACGAGCGACGCCATCCACACCTGCACGAGATCTGCACATCGCCGCCATCGCACGCCGACAACCGGTTCGTAGAGTCCCGGTCATGAACGCCACCCCCGCCACCCCCGCCACCCCCGCCACCGCCGCCACCATCGTGGTCGTCGAGGACGAGGTCATGATCGCGACCTCGGTCGCGAAGCGTCTGCAGGCCGAGGGTCACCGTGTCGAGGTGTCCTACGACGGCCTCGCCGGCGTGGCCCTCTGTGAGCGCGTCCGTCCCGACCTGGTCGTGCTCGACGTCATGCTGCCCGGGATCGACGGCCACGAGGTGTGCCGGCGCATCCAACGTGAACGCCCCGTTCCGGTGCTCATGCTGACCGCCCGCGACGACGAGACCGACGTCCTCGTCGGGCTCGGGGTCGGGGCCGACGACTACCTCACCAAGCCGTTCAGCATGCGCGAGCTGGCCGCCCGGGTCGCCGCGCTGCTGCGCCGCGTCGAGCGGGCCGCGGCGCTGCACGGCTCGGTGTCACCGACCATCCCACCCCCGCTCGTCGTCGGCGACCTCGTTGTCGACCCGGCCCGCCGGCAGGTCGTGCTCGCCGACCGGGCGGTCGAGTTGACGGCGACCGAGTTCGACCTGCTCCACCGCCTCGCCGAACGACCGGGCCTCGTGCGGACCCGGGAGCAGCTGCTGGCCGACGTGTGGGGCTACCGCGACGGCGCGGCGACCCGCACCGTCGACTCGCACGTCGCCTCGCTGCGTCGCAAGCTGGGGGCCGATCGGATCCGGACGGCCCACGGCGTCGGCTACGCGCTGGCGGAGCCGTCGTGAGGCCGCTGGACCGCGTCGGTTCGCTCAAGCTCAAGCTCGGGCTCGTGATCGTCGCCGCGGTGCTGGTCACCGTGGCCGTCACCGAGCTCGGACGCCGGGCCGGCTGGCCGACACCGGTGGTGGCGGTCATCGCGGTCGCTGCGGCGCTCGCCATGGTGCAGGTGCTGGCACACGGCATGACCTTTCCGCTGCGCCAGATGTCGCGCGCCGTCGCCCAGCTCGCGGCGGGGGAGCGGCACGACCCGGTGGTCGCCACCTCGCACGACGAGGTCGGTGACCTGGCCCGCGCCTTCAACGCGATGGCCGAGGAGATCGCGCAGACCGACCGGCTGCGCCGCGACCTGGTCGCCAACGTCTCGCACGAGCTGCGCACCCCCGTCGCGGCCCTGCGCGCCGGCCTGGAGAACCTCGCCGACGGCGTCGAGGACGCCGATCCCGCGACGCTGCAGCGCCTGGTGCGCCAGACCGAACGACTGCAGGCGCTGGTCGAGGCGCTGCTCGACCTGTCGCGGCTCGAGTCCGGCGTGGTCGACCTCGACGTCCGCACCCATCGCGTCCGCGACCTCGTCGACGAGGCCGTCGAACTGGTCACGGCCACCGCCGGGCCGCCCGGCGCCGCCGACGTGGCCATCGCCGTGGATCCCCCCGAGCTGGTGCTGGCCGGCGACGAACGACGGCTGGTCCAGGTCCTGGTGAACCTGCTCGTCAACGCCCGCACCCACGCGCCGCCCGGCAGTGACGTCGAGGTGGCCGCGCGGCTGGACGACGGCGAGGTGCTGCTGACCGTCACCGATCGCGGACCCGGCATCGCGGCCGGCGACGCCGAGCACGTCTTCGAGCGCTTCTCGCGCAGCCCCGCCTCCTCGGCGATGCCGGACGGCGGGACCGGTCTGGGGCTCGCGATCACGCGCTGGATCGTCGCCCTGCACGGCGGTCGCATCCGCGTCGACACCGACCACCTCGACGGCTGCCGCATGGAAGTCCGTCTGCCCGACGATCCCCTCTCCTCCCCCCGACCGGCCCGACCCGTGGAGTCCCGATGAGCGTCCCCGAGGTGTCCCTGCCCGCCACACCGGACGACCCGGAACTCGGTCCGGCAGGCCGACCGGCGGACCCGGAGCTGACCGCGCGTCAGCTCGCCGCCGCGGTCGGGGCCGGTCTCGTCGCCGCGGCGGTGCTCGTCGACCACGATCCGGGCCTCGGCCTCGGGCTGACCTGGCTGACCGTGGCTGCGGCCGTTCTCGCCACCCGGCCCCGGGCGACGTGGGCCGGCGCGTGGCGCCACGTCATGCTGGCGCTCGCTGCCCTCGCGGCCGGACTGCCCGTCGTGTCCGACGCGGGTTGGTACGTCGCACCGGCGCTGCTCGTCGCCGTCGCAGCGGCCGTCGTGGGGCTGTCGGGCGGTGGGAGCTGGCTGGGGCTCGTCCGACCCAGCCTGCGGGTCGTGCCGGTCGGGCTCACGACGACCGCAACGGTGCTCACCGCGCCAGGGCAGGCGTTCTCCACCGACGCCCGGCGCCACCCGGTCGTGCGAGCGACGTTGCTCACGGTCGTCCTGCTGGCCGGCTTCGGGGCGTTGTTCGCGTCGGCCGACCGCGTGTTCGGCGCCCTCGTCGAGCGCTACCTGCTCCCGGACCTCGACCTCGGCGTCCTCCCGGTCCGACTCGGCGTGCTCGTCGTCGTCGCCGCCGGTGCGGCCACGCTGGTCCGGCTGCGCCACCGGGCGCACGACGACCGCCCGCTGCCGTCCCCGGCCCGCCGGCTGCACGGGGTCGAGTGGATGTTGCCGCTGGGGGCGTTGGTCACGCTGTTCGCCGCCTTCGTCGCGCTGCAGTTCGGCGTGCTGTTCGGCGGCCACGAGCGGGTGCTCGCCACGGCCGGGCTGACCTACGCGGAGTACGCCCGCGGCGGGTTCGGCCAGCTGGTCGTCGTCGCCGCCCTGACCCTGGCGGTGCTCGCCGCCGCCGGCCGCTACGCCGCCGCATCGGTGGGACGTGAGGCACGGCTCCGGCAGGTACTGCTGGCGGCGCTGTGTCTGCTGACGCTGGTCGTGCTGGTCTCGGCGCACCACCGGCTGGCGCTCTACGAGGACGCGTTCGGTTCCACCCGTCTGCGCTTCGCAGCCCGGTTCGCGATCTGGTGGCTCGCCGGCGTGTTCGCCCTGGTCCTGGCAGCCGGCGCGGCCGGTCGCGCGCGACGGCTGCCGCGGACCGTCGCCCTCACGACCGCGGTCGCGGTCGTCGGGATCGGCTACCTCCAGCCCGACGCGCTGATCGCCCGCTGGAACGTCGACCGCTACCTCGAGGAGGGCCGCCTGGACCTCGACCACCTCGGCTCGCTGAGCGCGGACGCCGTACCCGAGATGCTGCGGCTGCCCGACGACGTCCGCGACTGCGCCGTACAACGTCTCGCCTGGCGGTTGGACGGCGTCGACCGGACCTGGCAGGCCTGGAATCTCGCCCGCGATCGGGCGTGGCCGCATCTCGGGATCGCGGCGGCAGCGTCACCCGAGTGCCCGGCCTCCGAGCTCCACCGGCATCGATGACGCGGCGCTGACGGGGAAGCCACCCGGAGCGGCGCAACCCGAGCCACGCTCCTCGACCGTGCCGGGGTCCGGACTCGAGGAGGACACCGAACATGCCGTACCGGATCAAGCGAGGCCTGCTCGCCACCCTGGCGACCGGCGCGCCCACCGTCGGCCACGTCCATGTGCGCGCCGCCGACGGATGCGCGCGACGACGCTCGGGGAGGGTGGGACAGCCCGACGGGGAGGGGGACGGCCCTCCTCAGTCCAGCGGGCCGGTGACGGCCTCGACCGCCGCCAGCAGTGCGCCGGAGCGGATCGCGACGGCGGTGGCCTCGAGCTCCGGGGCGAGGTGGCGGTCGGGGCCGGGTCCGGGAACGGTGAGGCGCAGCAGGTCGCGCGCCGCGGCGGTCGCCGGCGACGGCGCGAGGGGGGCCCGCAGGTCCAGCGCCCGGGCGGCCGTGAGCACCTCGACCGCCAACACCCGCGCCAGACCGTCGACGGCGCGGCGCAGCTTGCGGCCCGCCGACCAGCCCATCGAGACGTGGTCCTCCTGCATCGCCGAGGACGGGATGGAGTCCACCGAGGCGGGCACGGCCAGCCGTTTGAGCTCGGCGACGACGCCTGCCGCGGTGTACTGGGCGATCATGTGGCCCGAGTCCACGCCGGGGTCGTCGGCGAGGAACGGCGGCAGACCGGCGTTGCGGGCGACATCGAGGAACCGGTCGGTGCGCCGCTCGGACATCGAGGCGACGTCGGCGGTCGGGATGGCGAGGAAGTCCAGCACGTAGGCGACCGGGGCGCCGTGGAAGTTGCCGTTGGACTCGACCCGCCCGTCGCCGGTGAGCACCGGATTGTCGATCGACGACGCCAGCTCGCGCTCGGCGACCAGCCGGGCGTGGTCGAGGGTGTCCCGGGCGGCGCCGGCGACCTGGGGTGCGCACCGCAGCGAGTAGGCGTCCTGCACCCGGGTGCAGTCGGGCGTGCGGTGGCTGGCCATGATCGCCGAGCCGTCGAGGAGTCGGCGCAGGTTCGAGGCGCTGGCGGCCTGGCCGGGATGTGGGCGCAGCGCCTGCAGGTCGGCGGCGAACACCCGGTCGGTGCCGAGCAGTGCCTCGACGCTCATCGCGGCCGCGACGTCGGCGACCCGCAGCAGACCGGTCAGGTCCGCGATCGTGAGCGCCAGCATGCCGAGCATGCCGTCGGTGCCGTTGATGAGCGCGAGCCCCTCCTTCTCGGCCAGCTCGACCGGAGCGATCCCGGTGGCGCGCAGCGCCTCGGCCGCCGGCATGCGGCCGCCGGGGCCCTCCACCTCGCCCTCGCCCATCAACGCCAGGGCGACCGCGGCCAGCGGGGCCAGGTCGCCCGAGCAGCCCAGGGAGCCGTACTCGTGCACGACCGGGGTGATGCCCGCGGAGAGCAGGTCGGCGAGCGTGGCGGCGACCTCGGGCCGCACGCCGGTGTGGCCGGACGCGAGCGTCTTCAGGCGCAGCAGCATCATGGCGCGCACGACCTCGCGCTCGACCGCCGGTCCGGAGCCGGCCGCGTGCGAGCGCACCAGCGAGCGCTGCAGCTGGGCGCGCTGCTCGGGCGGGATGTGGCGGGTCGCGAGCGCCCCGAAGCCGGTCGACACCCCGTACACGGGCGTGTCCTGGTGGGCGAGGTGCTCCACGTGGGCGCGGGCGTCGTGCAGGCGCGTCAGCGCGTCGTCGTCCAGCGTGACGGTCGCCGTGCCGCGGGCGACGGCCACGACGTCGTCGAGGCGCAGCGGGCGGGCACCGAGGGCGAGGATCTCCATGGGTGCATCCGAGCACGCCAGGCCACACCCTGCGCTCCGCTATGTGGCCTGGGTGTCTGGCATCCGAGACCAGTGTCCGCGGCGTGGGCGTGTCGGTACAGGATGAGATGTACCCGACAGAGAATGCTGTATCGTTCTCCGGCATGGACGCCAACACCGACACCTGTGCCGTGATCGACCTCGACGGGCTGACCCGCCTGGGCAGCGCCCTGGCCGACGACACCCGTCGCCGGCTGTTGGTGGCACTGGCTCGCGGACCCGGCTACCCGGCCGAGCTCGCGGTCGAGCTCGGCGAGTCGCGCCAGAAGGTCTCGAACCATCTCGCGTGTCTGCGGGACTGCGGCCTGGTGGTCGTCGAACCCGAGGGCCGTCGGATGCGTTACGAACTCGTCGACGCCCGGCTCGGTCGGGCCCTGCGCGACCTGGCCGAGCTGATGCTGTCGCTGGACGCGGGGCGTCGCTCAGCAGAGCGATCGCGATGACCACGCCCGTCACGACACCGAGCCGGGCGGAGGCGCTGCGGCGGGTCAGGCGCTACAACCACCTCACCATCGGTTGGAACGTCGTCGAGGGCGTCGTCGCCATCGGCGCGGGCGTCGTGGCGGGGTCGATCGGCCTGATCGCCTTCGGCCTCGACTCGGCGGTGGAGGTCTCGACCTCGCTGGTGCTGGCGTGGCGGCTCGCGCAGGAACGCCGCGGCGGCTGCATGGACCGCTACGACCGGCGCGCCACCAAGCTCATCGCGGCCTGCTTCGCGGTCCTGGCCGCCTACGTCGCGTTCGAGGCGGTCGGCCAACTGCTCGACCGGCAGGCACCCGACGTCAGCGTGGTCGGCATGGCGTTGGCCGCGGTGTCGGTGGTGGTGATGCCGCTGCTGGCGCGGGCGAAGAAGCAGCTCGGGCCGGTGCTCGGCTCCCAGGCCGTCGTGTCCGAGTCGCGTCAGACGGAGCTGTGCGCGTGGTTGTCGGCGGTGCTGCTCGTCGGGCTCGGGCTCAACGCGACGCTCGGCTGGTGGTGGGCCGACCCCGTGGCGGCGCTGGCGCTGGCCGGCTTCGCTACTCGCGAGGCCGTGGGGACCTGGCGCGCCGAGGGTCTCGAGGACACCTGCTGCGGCTGACGTGACCACCCGGCCGTGGCAGTAGGTCCCGCCAGGTCCCGCCGGGTCAGCGGTGGTCGGGGTGGCGCCACCGGGACCGTCGCACAAGCGCGTTGCGGTAGGCCAGCACCGTGATGGCGACGCCCCAGCCGAGGTAGGTCCACTGCAGCCAGTGTGGCGGCCAGCCGAGGTAGCCGACCTGCACCAGGATCCAGCCGATCAGCGCGAGACCGACGGCGAGGTGGGCGTCGCGGGCCCACGCCCGGCGGCGCAGCGTGCCGACGACCACGACCGTGGGCAGCACCCCGTTGACGAGCGCCAACGCGATTCCGGCGAGCACGGTGGAGCCGAACGGCAGCCGCGCCGTCGCCCCGCCGAGCGACAGTCCGCCGCCGACCAGGCCGACGGCCCCGGCAGACGCAGCCAGCGCGAGCAGCACCTCGAGCACCAGCAGCGCCCGCTCGGTGGGCGGCCGGCGGGTCGGCGTCGATCGCGCCGGCGTGCGGCGGGGGACGTCGAGGAGACCGGACATCGTGGCACCTTCCGCTCGGTCTTCCACGATGCCTCGCGCGTGTCGCCACCGACAGGGGCACAGGTCCCATCGACGCAGCCGCTCTGCGTGCGCTCGCCGGCAGCAGGCGCGGGCCGACGGCCGGCTCACTCGCCGGCGGACGGCGCTCCGTGCGTCGGGACGACCTCGCCCAGCAACCGCTGGTAGCGGCGGTGGGCCCGGGCCCGGGCCAGGGACGTGGCGAGCGGGGGGAGCAGGCGGCGCAGGGTCGCCAGCACGGCCTCGTCGAGGTCGCTGGGATGCGCACCGAACACGTTGAGTGCCCCCAGGGTCTCGCCGTTGGCGATCAGCGGCAACCCGCCCACCGTGGCGAAACCGAGCTCGGCCGCCCGCCGGTTGAAGTCCGGCCACCGCGGATCGGTGTGCACGTCGTCGACCAGTTGCTCCTCGCCCGTGCGCAGCGCGGTGACGCACGGACCCTGCTCGAGTTCGTACTCGAGTTGGTCGACCGTACGGGCGGCGTCGTCGGTGGTCGCCGCCGTCACCAGGTCGCCCTCCTCGCTGATCATCGTGACCGTCGCGGCGGCCAGTCCCGGCGTCGCCGCCAGTGCGACCGCCAGCAGGTCGTGGAGCATCTGCTCGACCGGTGGGGGGCCGTCGAGGAGTTCCCCGAGCAGCCGAAGGGCACGGCCGTAGGCCGCCAGTGCCGGAGCATCGGTGGCGGGCGGACCGTCGTCGGACATCTCGGCTCCGTCGGGGGAGGGGAGCGTGACCGCGTCCCGGATCGGGGTGCGCGGGTGGTGGTCGTGTGCGGACGCGCGAGTCAGCGTGGCCCGGGGTCGTCGCGCTCGCCCGTGAGGTGGTCGACGACGCCGACCGCCGCCGCCCGGCACAGCGACACGACGTGTTCGAAGCCCTGCGGCCCGCCGTAGTACGGATCGGGGACCTCGAGCTCGCCGGACGCGACGCTGTCCGGGTCGTAGGCACGCAGCAGCCGGATCGGCGTGTCCGCACCGCAACGCTCGGCCAGGCGTTCGAGGTCACCGAGGTTGGTGCGGTCCATCGCCACGACCAGGTCGGCGTCGGCGAGGTGCTGGGCGGTGACCTGCTCGGCCGCCCCGTCGAGCACGAGATCCACGGCGGCAGCCGCGGCGGTCATGCGCTCGTCGGGCGGGGCTCCCACGTGCCAGTCCCCGGTCCCTGCCGAGCGCACCTCGACGTCCACACCGCGTTCGGCGGCCACCTCGCGGATCGCCGCCTCGGCGGTCGGGGAGCGACAGATGTTGCCGAGGCAGACGGTGAGGACCAGCGGGCGGTGGCCGGCAGCGGCGGACGGCTCGGTCACGGGTGGCTCCTGGGTCGTGTCGACGGCAACGGTAGGGGCTCGTCGGGCGGCAGTGTCCCGCCGCCGGGGCGGGGACACCGTGGTGGAACGCGACATGCGCGCCCACCGAGCCGGCACCCCCGGTCGGGCGAACCGATCGGGGGTGCCGTGCCCGGCGTGTCCGGGGTGCCCCGGCGTGCCGTGGCGCGCCGGGCGCAACCGCGGACGCGGGGTCAGAGGACGACGGAGCCGATCAGGAACCCGAACGTCACGGCCAGGGCGATGTTGACCAGGCCCGGAAGGAGGAACGGGTGGTTGAAGACGAACTTGCCGATGCGGGTCGAGCCGGTGTCGTCCATTTCGACCGCCGCCAGCAGCGTCGGGTAGGTCGGCAGGATGAACAGCGCCGACACGGCCGGGAAGGCGGCGATGGCACCCAGGGGGCCCACACCGAGCGCGAGGGCCGCCGGCATCAGGGCCTTGGTCGTCGCGGCCTGCGAGTACAACAGTGCCGAGGCGAAGAGCAGCACGACCGCGAGCGTCCACGGACGGGTCGAGAGCACGTCACCGGCGAGGGCCTGGATCTGGTCCATGCGGGCGTTGACGAACGTGGTCCCGAGCCAGGCGACACCGAGGATGCAGACGGTGGCACTCATGCCGGACTGGAACACCTGCGACTTGAGGATCTTGGCGGGGTCGAACTTGGCCAGGAAGGCGATGACCGCGCCGACGGTCAGCATGATCGTGATGATCGCCTCGTTGCGCGGCAGTGTCGGCTCGGTGATCAGCCCGACGGTCTCGCTGATCGAGGTCGCGTAGGCGACCACGGCGACGATGCCGGCCAGGAACAGCAGGACCGAGGTCCGGCCGACGTTGGCACCCGGGAGACGGTCGAGGGCGGCGGGGCTGTCGGGCACGGCCGGCAGGTCGTCGCCCAGACCGGCGTCACCGCCGGCGACACCACCGGTACCCACACCGGCACCGACCAGGCTGCGGGACCCGGCCGCGGTCTGCTGCGAGGTGGTGGCCTTGACCAGGCCCTTGGCGAGGCGCTCCTGGTAGACGGGGTCCTTGGCCAGCGGCTTGCCCAGCATGTTGGCGAGGAACGAGGTCAGCACGACGGCAAGCAGGGTCGAGGGGACCGCGATGGCCAGCAGTTGCACGTAGTCGACGCCCTGCGGCTCGAGGATGCTGGCGAAGAAGACCACGGCGGCGGAGATCGGCGAGGCCGTGATGGCCATCTGTGACGCGACCACCGCGATCGACAGCGGCTTGGACGGCCGGATGTCGTTCTCCTTGGCGACCTCGACGATGACGGGCAGGGTCGAGAAGGCGGTGTGACCGGTGCCCGCGAACAGGGTCATGAAGTAGGTGACGATCGGGGCCCACAGGGTGATCTGCTTGGGGTGCTTGCGCAGGAACCGGTCGGCCACACCGACCAGGTAGTCCATGCCGCCCGCCACCTGCATGGCGGAGATGGCCGCGATGACGGCCATGATGATGAAGATGACGTCGAAGGGGATCGCCGCCTGGTCGACCGGCACGCCGATCAGGCCGAGCAGCAGCACGCCGATACCGCCGGCGAGACCGATGCCGATGGAGCCGAGCCTTGCGCCGATGAAGATGGCGCCCAGCACGATGAGCAGTTCGAGAGCCAACATGGCCGTTCAGGTTTCTCCGCGGCCGTTCACCGCGGTCGTCGGGGGTGGAGCAGGGGGTCGATGGGCCCGCGCGGACGCGGGTCGAGCGTCGGGTCAGACCAGGACGGGCTCGCTCGGCAGACCGCGCTCGCCCTCCTCGTAGCGGCGGCCCGGGTAGCGCGGCCGCAGCAGGTTCTCCGGGGAGAGCAGTCGGTCGAGGTCGGCCTCGTCGAGCAGTCCCATCTCGAGCACGACCTCGCGCACGCTCCTGCCGGTGCGGGCGCAGGCGGCACCGACCAGGTCGCCGTTGTGGTGGCCGATCACCTCGTTGAGATAGGTGACGATCCCGATCGAGTGCAGGACGTGGGCCTCGCACACCTCGGGGTTGGCGGTGATGCCGATCACGCAGCGTTCGCGGAGGTTGTGGCAGGCGTTGGTCAGCAGCTTGAACGACTCGAACATCGACTGCGCCAGGCCGGGCTCCATCACGTTGAGCTGCAACTGGCCGGCCTCGGCCGCCATGGTGATGGTCACGTCGTTGCCGACGACCTTGAAGCAGACCTGGTTGACCACCTCGGGGACGACCGGGTTGACCTTCGCCGGCATGATCGAGGAACCCGCCTGCAGCTCGGGCAGGTTGATCTCGTTGAGCCCGGCGCGTGGACCGGACGAGAGCAGCCGCAGGTCGTTGCAGATCTTGGACAGCTTCACCGCGGCCCGCTTGGCGGCGGCGTGGACCGCGACGTAGGCACCGTTGTCGGAGGTGGCCTCGACGAGGTCGACCGACGAGACGATCGGCAGGCCAGTCACCTCGGCGAGGCGGTTGGCCGCGACCCGGGCGTAGCCGTCGGGCGTGTTCAGGCCGGTCCCGATCGCGGTCGCGCCGAGGTTGACCTCGAGCAGCAGCAACGACACGCGACGCAGCGTCCGGATCTCCTCGCGCAAGGTGGTGGCGAAGCCACGGAACTCCTGACCGAGCGTCATCGGCACCGCGTCCTGGAGCTGGGTCCGCCCCATCTTGAGGATGCCGTCGAACTCCTCGCCCTTGGCCTCGAAGGCGTCGGCGAGCTCGCTGATCGCGGCGACGAGGATCTGCACCCGCCGGTGCACGGCGATGCGGAAGCCGGTCGGGTAGGCGTCGTTGGTCGACTGCGACTTGTTGACGTGGTCGTTGGGGTGGATGACGTCGTAGCGCCCCTTGGCGTAGCCGAGCAGCTCGAGTGCGAGATTGGCCACCACCTCGTTGGTGTTCATGTTCACCGAGGTGCCGGCGCCGCCCTGGAAGACGTCGACCGGGAACTGGTCCATGCAGCGGCCCTCGTCGAGGATCCGGTTGCAGGCCGCGATGATCGCGTTGGCGATGTCGTGCGGCAGCACCCGCAGGTCGCGGTTGGCGAGTGCGGACGCCTTCTTGACCTCGACCATGGCGCGGATGAACTGCGGCAGGTCGTTGATGGTCGTCGTGCTGATCGTGAAGTTCTCGATCGCCCTCAGCGTGTGGACGCCGTAGTAGGCGTCGGCGGGAACCTTGCGGGGACCGAGCAGGTCCTCCTCGATGCGGTGTTCCATGGCAGGACTCGTTGACGAGAGGTGGCGTCGGCGGCCCGCGGCGCGTGTCGAGGTCCACCGGCGAGAGGAGCGGCGCGTCGGGCGCCGGGACGTCGGCGGAGCGCGTTGCCGACACGACCGACCGTACGCGCGCTGCCACACAGCGTGAGCCGGCGAAGGTCCCGAGTCTGCGGGACCCGTCGACGGCCCGGATGGGACCTTCAGCAGGGGCTCAGTGAGCGTCACGAATCGCCGAGGCGTCGGTGGTGGCGCCGGTCGCGGGGCGCGAGCGGGGTAGCGTTGCGCGCGACGATCGAGACAGAGGACGACCGGGGTGGGTGGCGACCAGGTCCCGGGCGCGACGCGGGCGTTGGCCGTGCTGCGCTACCTCGCCTCACAGCCACGGCCGGTCCCCGCGTCGGCGATCACCCGGGCACTCGAACTCCCGCGGTCGACCACCTACCACCTGTTGGCGGCGCTCGAACGCGAACGATTCGTGACCCGCCTGCCCGAGGAGCGTCGCTACGCACTCGGGGTCGCGGCCTTCGAGATCGGGTCCGCCTACCTGCGCCACGCGGGGCTCGAACGGCTCGCCCGGCCGTTGCTGGCGACGTTGGTCGAGCAGGCCGGGGAGACCGGCCACCTCGGCGTGCTCGACGGTCGCGAGACGCTGTATTTGCTCGAGCACCGTTCGCCGGTCGGTGACGTGCTCGTGACCGACGTCGGCGTCCGCCTCCCGGCGCACCTGACGGCGTCGGGACGGGCCCTGCTGTCGTGGTTGCCGCGGGCGCAGTTGACCGCGCTGTTCCCGACCAGCGCGGCACTGTCGCGACGCACGGATCGGGGGCCGGGCTCGCTGGCGGCCCTGCGTCGGCTGCTCACGGCCGACCGCGCCCGCGGTTGGGCCGAGGAGGACGGTGAGGTGACCGACGGGTTCGCCTCGGTGGCCGCCGCGGCGTTCGACCATGCCGCCCGCCCGGTCGCGGCGTTCGCCGTCACGTTCCGCGACCGGCGCCACGACGCCGCCTCGCGGCGCGCCCTGGCGTCGCTCGTGTCGGCGCAGGCGGCCACGCTCACCTCGCGCCTCGGTGGCAGCGCACCCGGCGACGCCCCGTGACCGCGTGGCGAACGCACCCGTGCCGCGGTCCGCGGACCGGGACGCCGTAGGCTGCGACGGACCGGGGAGGAGACGGGCGATGTGGCGCGAGGGGTACGTGCTCGGCGGTGACACGCGCTTCTTCGTCCGGGTGCTCGGCACGCCGGGATTCGGACCGGGCGAGGACAGTGCCGAACGCGACGACGAGCTGATCGTGCTCCTGCACGGCTGGCCGGAGGACGGCTCGGCCTGGCGGCACGTCGCGCCGATCCTGGCCGACGCGGGCTACCGCGTCGCCTGTCCCGACCTCAAGGGCCTCGGGCGTACCCGTGCGCCACACGGCAGCCGCTACGACCCCGAGTCGCTCGCCGACGAGATCAGCCGGCTGATCCGCAACCTGCACGCCCGCAAGGCCGTACTCGTCGGACACGACTGGGGCGGACCGGTCGCCGTGGCGACCGCCTTCCGCCATCCCGGCCTGGTGCGTGCCCTGGTGGTGGCCTCGGCACCACTGCACGAGATCGACCTGCGTCGTTCCTGGCACATCCCGCTGCTCAACCTGCCCGTACTGCCCGAGATCGCGTTCCGGGTGGCTCCGCGCCCCCTGGTCGCGGCCGGCATCCGGCACGCGGCCCGTCACCCGGGCGCGATCCCCGACGACGCGGTCGATGCCTACGCCCGGGGTGTCGCCGCCCGCCCGGGGGAGTGGCTGCCCTACTACCGGGGGCTGGCCCGCCGTGCCGCCCTCGAGGCGGCGTTGCGTCGCCTGCGTCGGCGGAGCCGGCTGCTGTCCGACCCGCCCGAGCGCCACCACCTGCGGGTACCCGCCGCGGTGGTGTGGGGAGAGCAGGACCCGGTCACCCCCTTTCCGCTGGCCGCCGGGGTGGCCCGTGACCTCGAGGCCGAGGTCGTCGCGATCCCCGACGCCGGTCACTTCGTCCACGAGGAGTCCCCCCTGGCGGTCGCCCAGGCCATCCTGGACCTGGCCGGTCCCGGCGCCTACGCCCGCGAGGGAGCCGATCAACGATGAGGATCGCGGTCCACGTCTTCGACGACGCCGAGGAACTCGACTGGGTCGGCCCGTGGGAGGTGTTCACCACCTGGGCGATGTTCGACGACACCGTCGAGGTGATCTCGGTGGCCCGTGAGGCGGGGGTCGTGCGCTGCGCCAAGGGTCTCGAGGTGGTGGCGCAGACCGGTTGGGAGGAGCTCGGCCCGGTCGACCTGGTGGTCTATCCCGGGGGACGCGGCACCCGCGCCCACCTGGGCGACGAGGCGATCCGCTCCTGGGTCCGGGACCTGCACGCCGCCGGCACGACCATGGTCAGCGTGTGCACCGGGTCGTTGGTGTACGCCGACGCCGGCCTGCTGGACGGGCGTCCGGCCACCACCCACTGGGGAACGCTCGATCGGCTCGGCGAGCTCGGTCGCGACCTCCGGGTCCGCCCCGACGACCGGTTCGTCGACGACGGTGACGTCGTCACGGCCGCCGGGGTGTCCGCGGGCATCGACGTCGCGCTGCACCTGGTCGCCCGGTTCGCCGGCGCCGACCGCGCCCGCGAGGTCCGCCGCTACCTCCAGTACGACCCGCAGCCGCCCGTCTGAGCCGACGCGGTGATGGTGGGCGAGCGACGGTGTGCCGGGGCTCAGGCGGGCGTGGCGGCCGCGCCCCAGGCCGCGGGGTCGGCGACCACGTCGTCGAACGCGGCCAGGGCGGCGCCGGTCATGGCCGCGTTCTCGCCGGCCACGGCCACGTCGATGCGGGGTGGGACCCACGGCGAGAGCATCACCCGGCGTTGCAGTTGTGCCTCGGTGGCCGGTTGCACCAGTTCTGCGATGGCCGCGAACGAGCCGGCCAGCACGACCCGGTTCACCGCGACCATGTTGAACGTGTTCGCGAGCGCGATCCCCAGCGCCCACCCGGCGCGCTCGACGGCGGCCTGGACGCGGGTGTCGTCGGCCAGTGCCCGGGCCGCAAGCGCGTGCGGCGGGGTGCCGCGGGGCAGTCCTGCGGCGTCGAGGATCGCGTCCATGCCGGCGTACTGCTCCAGGCAGCCGGTGGAGCCGCAGTGGCAGGCCGGCCCGTCGGGCTCGATGCAGACGTGGCCGATCTCGCCGGCGCCGCCGCGTGGTCCGACGAACACCTCGCCACCCTGCACCATCGCGCCGCCGACGCCGACCTCACCGTTGACGTAGACGAAGTTGGGCGCGTCCTCGCCCCGGGCACGGATCTCCGCCCGCGCGGCGAGGTTGGCCTCGTTGCCCACCGCCACCCGCAGGCCGGCGAAGGGCGGTTGCTCGAGGAACCGGTTGAGGTCGACCTCGCGCCAGCCGAGGTTCGGCGCCAGGCGCAGGGTCCGGCTGGTCTTGGCCACCAGGCCGGGCAGGGCCAGACCCGCACCGGCCAACCGGGTGTTGCCCTGCAGGTGGTCCACCACCCGCTGGAGCATCTGCCCGGCGCGGCCCATCACCGCCTCCGGGTCGCTGCCGCGGAAGTCGTCCCGCTCGATGTGGTCGACGAGCACGTCACCGGACAGGTCCATCGCCCGGACCCCGAGGTAGTCGACGTTGAGGACCATGCCGATCGCCGCGACCGTGCCGCGGGCGGGCACGAGCGGGACCGCGGGCCGTCCCGCCCCCTGGGGCGTCACCGGGGCGAGCTCGCCCAGCAGGTCGGCGGCGAGGAGCACCTCGACCAGCGACGACACCGTCGCCCGGGTCAGCCCGGTCGCCGCGGCGAGCTCGGAGCGCGAGACCGGGACGGGGGAGTCGAGGACCTCCCTGAGCACCAGGCTGAGGTTGTGACGACGCATCGTCTCCTGGCGCACGGCCGTGGAACGGCGACGCCCAACGACACGCGACGGCGTGCCCTCCCCGGTGGGTGGCGGCGCGGCCGCCGTCGAGTTCGACATGGCTTGACCTTACCTGACCGCGTGATAAGTTCAAGTTATGAACTAATGGCGAGCGCCCGGGGGACGCCTGGGCTCGGGAGGTAAGCAATGGCACCGGTTCCCACCAGGGACGACCACTTCTCGTTCGGTCTGTGGACCATCGGCTGGCAGGCGCAGGACCAGTTCGGCGCGGCGTCGCGCGGGCCGCTCGACCCCGTCGAGGCCGTGCACAAGCTCGCCGAGCTCGGGGCCTGGGGGATCACGTTCCACGACGACGACCTCGTGCCCTTCGGCTCGGACGACGACACCCGGAGCTCGATCCTCGCGACGTTCCGCGCCGCGCTGGACGACACCGGCCTGGTCGTGCCGATGATCACGACCAACACCTTCTCGCACCCGATCTTCAAGGACGGCGCGTTCACGGCCAACGACCGTGACGTGCGCCGCTACGGGCTGCGCAAGGTGCTGCGCAACGTCGACCTCGCCGCCGAGCTCGGTGCCCGGACCTTCGTGATGTGGGGTGGCCGCGAGGGCAGCGAGTACGACGCCTCCAAGGACCTCAACGCGGCCTACGACCGCTACCGCGAGGGCATCGACACCGTCGCCGGCTACATCAAGGACCAGGGCTATGAGCTGCGCATCGCGCTCGAGCCCAAGCCCAACGAGCCCCGTGGCGACATCCTGCTGCCCACCGTCGGACACGCGCTGGCGTTCATCGCCGAGCTCGAGCACGGCGACATCGTCGGTCTGAACCCGGAGACCGGGCACGAGCAGATGGCGGGTCTGAACTTCACCCACGGCATCGCGCAGGCGCTGTGGGCAGGCAAGTTGTTCCACGTCGACCTCAACGGTCAGCGCAGCATCAAGTTCGACCAGGACCTCGTCTTCGGTCACGGCGACCTGATCTCCGCCTTCTTCACCGTCGACCTGCTCGAGAACGGCTTCCCGGGCGGGGGACCGCGCTACGAGGGGCCACGCCACTTCGACTACAAGCCCTCGCGCACCGAGGGCTACGACGGCGTGTGGGCCTCCGCCGCCGCGAACATGGAGATGTACCTGCTGCTCAAGGAGCGGGCCGAGGCGTTCCGCGCGGACCCGGAGGTCATCGAGGCACTCGAGGCCTCCAAGGTCACCGAGCTCGCGCAGCCGACGCTGGGTGAGGGCGAGTCGCTGACCGACCTGCTGAGCGACCGCTCCACCTTCGAGGAGCTCGACGTCGAGGCGGTGGCGAAGCGCTCGTCGGCGTTCGTCCACCTCAACCAGCTCGCGATGCGCCACCTGCTCGGCGCGAGCTGACCCGACACCGCACCGGGCCGAGACGAAAGCACACGACGATGGCACTCGTGGCAGGGGTGGACTCCTCCACCCAGTCCTGCAAGGTCGTCCTGCGGGACGCCGACACCGGCGAGCTCGTCCGGAGCGGGCGGGCTGCCCACCCCGACGGCACGGAGGTGGCGCCTGCCCACTGGTGGCAGGCGCTCACCGCGGCCGTCGAGGACGCCGGCGGCCTCGACGACGTCGAGGCCATCGCCGTGGGCGGACAACAGCACGGCATGGTCGCCCTCGACGAGGACGGCGAGGTGGTCCGCGACGCACTGTTGTGGAACGACACCCGTTCGGCCGCCGCGGCGCTCGAACTCATCGCCGAGCTCGGCGAGGGTGACGCGTCGGCCGGAGCCGCCGTCTGGGCCAACGCCGTCGGGATCGTTCCGGTGGCGTCGTTCACCGTCACCAAGCTGCGATGGCTGGCGGAGCACGAACCCGAGCACGCCGCCCGGGTCGCCGCCGTCGCCCTGCCACACGACTGGCTGACCTGGCGCCTGGCCGGTGCCAGCAGCCTGGAGTCGCTCACCACCGACCGCTCCGACGCATCGGGGACCGGGTACTGGTCGCCGCACACCGGCGACTACCGGCGTGACCTGCTCACCCGCGGGCTCGGGCACGACGCCGTGCTGCCGCGCGTCGTCGGGCCCGCCGAACGTGCCGGCACCGGGGCGGCGGGAGTCGTGCCCGGGCTCGGCGCCGACGTGGCGCTCGGCCCGGGCGCCGGGGACAACGCCGCCGCAGCGCTGGGCCTGGGCCTGCGACCCGGTGAGGTCGCCGTGTCGATCGGCACCTCCGGCGTGGTCTCGGCGATCGCGACTGCGCCGACCTCGGATGCGAGCGGCCTGGTCGCCGGCTTCGCCGACGCGACCGGACACTTCCTGCCGCTCGTGTGCACCCTCAACGCCTCGCGGGTGCTCGACGCGGCCTGTCGGTTGCTGGGCGTCGACCATGCCGAGTTGTCGCGGCTGGCGCTGTCCGCTCCGCTCGGCGCGGACGGACTGGTGCTGGTGCCCTACCTCGAGGGGGAGCGCACCCCCAACCGGCCCGACGACACCGGAGCGCTGCACGGGTTGCGCCCCGACAACCTCACGCCCGCGAACCTCGCTCGCGCCGCCGTGGAGGGCCTGCTGTGCGGGCTCGCCGACGGACTCGACGAGTTGCGCGCCAACGGCGTGCAGGTCGAACGGCTGCACCTGATCGGTGGTGGCGCCCGCTCCGAGGCCCTCCAGCGCATCGCCCCGGCGTTGTTCGGGGTCGATGTCGAGGTCCCGCCGGCGGGGGAGTACGTCGCCGACGGTGCCGCGCGGCAGGCCGCGTGGGTGCTCGCCGGCGGTGACACGCCGCCCGACTGGGGCGGCGCGCGTGGCGCACCGGTCGCTCACGCCGCCGACGAGGACGGTGCCTTCGTCCGCGAGCGCTATGCCGCGGTGCGCGAGCTCACCGCAACGGCCTGGGGCCGCCGCTGAACGCGCGGCAACGTGGGCATGAACGCGCACGAACGCGCGCTTCTCGCCTCTGCGAACACGGACTTGCGCGCATTTCGGGAATTTTGTCCCCGGAGTGGCGAGCAGGAAGTCCCTGTCCGGGTAAATTCATCGCATGAACAATTACGGTCGATCGGACACCGGCCCCTGGAGGTCCGGGTTCGTCGGATCGACCGCTCGACGCCGACGATCTGCGTCGCTCCGCCGTCCTGAGGCGGCCGGCGACGCTGCGCAGGCCCGCACGTGCACCGCCCCGTCCCTCGCACCATTCTCCCGGGAGAGAACACGTCCATGAAGCGATTTCGCCTGATCACGACGGCCATGGCCGGCGTGATGCTGGCCGGCAGCCTGGTCGGCTGCTCCAGCGAGCGCACCACCGACACCGAGCCCGCCGCCAACCCCGACGAGGGTGGCGAGCAGGCGACGGACGGCGACGGTGAGCTCATCGGTATCGCCATGCCCACCCGCTCGCTCGAGCGGTGGAACAACGACGGCGCCCACCTCGAGTCGCTGCTGCAGGAGGCCGGCTACAGCACCTCGCTGCAGTACGCCGACAACAAGGTCGAGCAGCAGATCACCCAGCTCGAGAACATGATCAACCAGGACGCCGCCGTCCTGGTCGTGGCCTCGATCGACGGCACCGCGCTGGCCCCCGTGCTGGAGCGCGCCGCCGAGCAGGACATCAAGGTCGTCGCCTACGACCGGCTGATCAACGGGACCGAGGCCGTCGACTACTACGCCACCTTCGACAACTACCTCGTGGGCCAGCTCCAGGGGCAGTACATCGAGGAGCAGCTCGGCCTGGCCGAGGGCGAGGGTCCGTTCAACCTCGAGCCGTTCGCCGGGTCGCCCGACGACAACAACGCCAAGTTCTTCTTCTCGGGTGCCTGGGACGTCCTGCTGCCCTACGTCGAGTCGGGCCAGCTCGAGGTCCCCTCGGGCAAGGCGCCGGCGAGCAACGACGACTGGCAGTCGATCGGTGTCCAGGGTTGGGCGTCGGCCACCGCGCAGTCCGAGATGGACAACCGTCTCAACTCGTTCTACGGCGACAAGCAGGTCGACGTCGTCCTGTCGCCCAACGACTCGTTGGCGCTGGGCATCGCCCAGGCCCTCGAGGCCGCCGGCTACACCCCGGGTGAGGACTGGCCGCTCCTGACCGGTCAGGACGCCGACGAGGCCAACGTCAAGAACATGCTGGCCGACAAGCAGTCGATGACCGTGTGGAAGGACACCCGCACCCTCGGTGACCAGGTCGCCAAGATGGTCGACGAGATCGTCACGGGCGCGGAGGTCGAGGTCAACGACACCGAGACCTACGACAACGGCAACAAGGTCGTCCCGTCCTACCTGCTGCCCCCGCAGGTGGTCACCAAGGACACCGTCGAGTCGTCGCTGGTCGAGTCGGGCTTCTTCACCGCCGAGCAGCTCGGCCTGTAGGAGCGCACCACCCGCGTCCCGGCCGGGACCCCGCGCGAGTGTCGCGGGGCCCGGCCGGGCCGCCCACTGCAGCATCCTCCCGGGCACCCCGCGGCACCCGCGGTGGCAGCCCCGCGGCGCCCTCGCGGCGCCTCCTCCGTGGCATCCCTTCGAGACCGGGGTCGACATGGCCACCTCCGCACCCATCCTCGAGATGCGGGACATCACGAAGACCTTCCCGGGCGTCAAGGCGCTGACCGACGTGAACCTCACGGTCGCCCGCGGCGAGGTCCACGCGATCTGCGGCGAGAACGGCGCCGGCAAGTCGACGCTGATGAAGGTCCTCTCCGGCGTCTACCCGCACGGCTCCTACGACGGGGAGATCCGTTACGACGGCGAGGTGAGCCGGTTCCGCGGCATCCGCGACAGCGAGGCCCGTGGCATCGTCATCATCCACCAGGAGCTCGCGCTGAGCCCCTACCTGTCCCTGGCGGAGAACATCTTCCTGGGCAACGAACGGGCCCGCGGCGGCGTCATCGACTGGAACGCCACCAACCGCGAGGCGGCCCGGCTGCTCGAGCGTGTCGGGCTGCACGAGCACCCCGACACGAAGGTCGTCGACATCGGGGTCGGCAAGCAGCAGCTGGTCGAGATCGCCAAGGCGCTCTCCAAGGAGGTGCGACTACTCATCCTCGACGAGCCGACGGCCGCCCTCAACGACGAGGACAGCGCGCACCTGCTCGAGCTGCTGCGCAGCCTCAAGGCCCAGGGCATCACCTCGATCATCATCTCGCACAAGCTCAACGAGATCGCCGCGATCGCCGACGCGACGACCATCCTGCGCGACGGCATGACGATCGAGACGCTCGACATGCACGGCGTCGAGCCGGTCACCGAGGACCGCATCATCAAGGGCATGGTCGGCCGCGACCTCGCCAACCGCTATCCCGAGCGTGACGTGGCGATCGGCGACGAGGTCCTGCGCATCTCCGGCTGGACCGTGCACCACCCGATCGACCGCAGCCGCAAGGTCGTCGACGACGCCGAGCTGTTCGTCCGTCGGGGCGAGGTCGTCGGCATCGCCGGGTTGATGGGGGCCGGGCGCACCGAGCTGGCCATGAGCGTGTTCGGCCGCACCTACGGTGCCAACATCTCGGGGACGCTGGTCAAGGACGGGCGCGAGATCACGATCCGCTCGGTGCGCGAGGCCATCCGCGCGGGGCTCGCCTATGCCACCGAGGACCGCAAGCGCTACGGCCTCAACCTCATCGACGACATCAAGCGCAACATCTCCGCCTCCGCCCTGGGCAAGGTGGCCAACCTCGGGGTGGTCGACGCCGGCCGCGAGATCTCGGCCGCCGAGCGCTACCGCCGCGAGATGAACATCAAGACCCCGAGCGTGGACGCGCTGGTCGGCAAGCTCTCCGGCGGCAACCAGCAGAAGACCGTGCTCAGCAAGTGGATCTTCTCCGATCCCGACGTGCTGATCCTCGACGAGCCGACCCGCGGCATCGACGTCGGGGCCAAGTACGAGATCTACCAGATCATCAACGGCCTGGCGGCGCAGGGCAAGGCGATGATCATGATCTCCTCCGAGCTGCCGGAGCTGCTCGGCATCTGTGACCGCATCTACGCGATGAGCCAGGGCCGCATCACCGGCGTCCTGCCGCGCGACGAGGCGGACCAGGAATCCCTCATGCGCTTCATGACCATGGACAGAATGGGAGTCTCCCGATGAGCGAGCGTGCACCGCTGGCGGTCGAGGACCAGCCCGAGGACCCCAAGCAGCCGTCCGTCCCGGCCGGCGACGACCGGGGCGGCAGCGGCATCCGTCAGTACCTGGGCCGCAACCTGCGCGAGTACGGCATGATGGCGGCGTTGATCGTCATCGTCCTGCTGTTCCAGTGGCTGAGCGACGGCCGGCTGCTGATCCCGAACAACATCGCCAGCCTGGTCCAGCAGAACGCCTACGTGCTGATCCTCACGATCGGCATGGTGATGGTCATCGTCGCCGGCCACATCGACCTGTCGGTCGGATCGGTCGTCGCGTTCGTCGGTGGGCTGGCGGCCGTGATGATGACCAGCTGGGACGTCAACTGGCTCCTCGCGTCCGTGCTCGCGATCGGGGTGGGCGGCCTGGTCGGGGTGTGGCAGGGCTTCTGGGTCGCCTACGTCGGCATCCCGGCCTTCATCGTCACGCTGGCCGGCATGCTGATCTTCCGCGGTCTGGCGATCGTGATCGTCGGCACGACCGTGGCGGGTCTGCCGCCGCAGTTCAACCGGATCAGCAACGGCTACGTCACCAATGCGCTCGGGTACGTCGCCAACCTCGACGTGATCACCCTGCTGATCGGCGGGTTGGCGATCGCGGGCCTGGTCGTCACCCAGCTGCGCAGTCGGTCGGCGCTGAAGCGGATGGACCTGACCACCGAGCCGTCCGGCGCGTTCGTGGGCAAGCTCGCGCTGTTCGCCGTGCTCATCGGTTACGTGACCTACCAGCTCGCCCGGAGCGCCGGCGGGATGCCGATCGTGCTCATCATCGTGGGGGTGCTGATCGTGCTCTACACGTTCGTCATGGGGCGGACGGTCTTCGGCCGCCACGTCTACGCCATGGGCGGCAACCTGCACGCGGCCGTGCTCTCGGGCGTCAACACCCGCCGGGTCAACTTCCTGATCTTCGTCAACATGGGGCTGCTCGCCGGCATCGCCGCGGTGGTCACCACCTCGCGGGCCGGCGCCGGGGTCGCGGCGGCCGGACAGAACTTCGAGCTCGACGCGATCGCGGCCGCCTTCATCGGCGGTACGGCCGTGACCGGCGGCATCGGCAAGGTGTCGGGTGCCATCGTCGGCGCCCTGATCATGGGCGTGCTCAACATGGGTCTGTCCATCCTCAACGTCGACCCGGCCTGGCAGATGGCCATCAAGGGCCTCGTGCTGCTGGCAGCGGTCGCGTTCGACATCGTCAACAAGCGACGCGCCGGCGCCTGAGGCGTCCGTCCACCACGACGCCGCGGCGGCACCCGACCGACGGGTGCCGTCGCCGGCGTGCGTGCCACCGCCGGTGCGTGGGACGGCGTCAGGCTGACCGTTCGACCGCGCGGGGTTCCTAGACTCGTGTCATGACCACTTCCGCACTGCCCACGGCCGTCGTGTTCGACTGCGACGGCACCCTCGCCGACACGGAGCGACTGGCCGAGCAGGCCTGGCAGCTCACCCTGCGTGAACACGACTACGAACCGAGTCCGGCGGACTTCGCCGCCGTCATCGGTCGGCCGTTTCCCTGGTGCTGGGACTACTTCGCCGGCCGTGCCGACCTCGGCGAGCAGGCGGCGTTCGTCGAGCGGCTGCGCACCCGCTTCGAGCGGTTGTTCGACGAGGACCTCGACCTGCATCCCGACACCGTCGCCACCATGCGGGCACTGGCCGAGGCCGGCGTCCCGTTGGCCATGGCGTCGTCGTCGAGCCACCGGCACGTGCTCGCCGTGCTCGAGCGCGGGGATCTGCGCGAGCTGGTCTCGGTGGTCGTGGGCGCCGACGACGTCCCGCACCACAAGCCCGACCCGACCCCGTACGTGGTCGCGGCGCGCGACCTGGGGCTGCCGGCCGAGCGCTGCACGGCGGTCGAGGACACCGGGGTCGGTGTCGCCGCCGGCCGCGCCGCCGGCATGTTCACCGTGGCGGTGCTGCGGCCGGGGATCGAGCGTGCGACGCTGGCGGAGGCCGACCGCGTCGTCGACGAGGTCACCGTCGCCGCGCTGGTCCCCGAACGCCAGGAGGTGGCGTCGTGACCGATCCGAACGCCGAGGACCGCGACGTCGACCACGCCTCCGGGTTCATGAACCGGATCGCGCAGGGCGGGCCGGTCGCGACCGTCGCGGTGGTGCTGGTCGCCCTGCTGATCGCCGCCTGGCTCGTCGGCCTGCTGCGCTGATGAGCGAGCTCGCCACCGCCGCGGGGGTCGACGCCGGGCTGCTGGTGCTGCGCGTGTTCGTCGGCGTCGTGTTCGCCGCCCATGGGTTCCAGAAACTGTTCGGCTGGTTCTCCGGCGGTGGTCTGGCCGGGACCGCCGGTTGGTTCCGCTCGCTCGGGTTCGGTGACGGACGGGGCGCGGCGGTGCTCGCGGGGACCACCGAGGCCGCCGGCGGGCTCGCACTGGCCGTCGGGTTGCTGACGCCGCTGGCGGCCGCCGGGGTGATCGGGACGATGACCGTTGCCGCGTACGTCAACGCGGGCACGAAGGGCTTCTGGTCGGTGCGCAACGGCTGGGAGTTGAACTACTACCTCGTCGTGGTCGCCGCCGCCCTGGCGACGGCCGGGCCGGGCCGTTGGTCGCTCGACGCCGCGTTGGGCATCCTCGTCAACGGGGTCGGGGTCGGGGCGGCGGCCCTGGCGGTGGGGATCGGCGCGGGAACCCTGCGGTGGACGACGCGCGACCGCGACGCCGGCTGAGCAGCGCGCCCGTCGACGTGCGGGCCGTCCCGGCGCGAGCGGGACAGGCGAGCGCGGAGCGGGCACACCACGCGAATCGGGCACCGGAAAACCGGCCGAACGGCCGGGGTGTGGGAAACTCGGGTCACGCGCCGTGTGCCGCGGCAGCCGTCCTCCCGGAGATTCGACGCATGCTCAAGACTCGCCCGACGCGCGACGGAACGGTGAAGATCACCTTCTCGTTGCCCGCCGACACGCCCCCGACCTCCGTCGTCGGGGACTTCAACGGCTGGGACCCGTACGCCACGCCGATGCGCAAGCGCAGCAACGGCACCCGCTCTGCGGTCGTGGAGGTCCCGGCCGGCACCCGTCTGCAGTTCCGCTACCTGGTCGACGGCGGGGAGTGGCACAACGACCCCGACGCCGAGCACGTCGACGGCCACTACGTCGACGCCCCCGACGGACTGCTCACCGTCTGATCGACGTCACCGGAAACGACGGACGGGCGGTCGCCACACGGCGACCGCCCGTCCGTCGTTCGTTGCCGGACGCTCAGATGTCGTAGTAGAGCTCGAACTCGTGGGGGTGGGGACGCAGGGCGACCGCGGCCACCTCGCTGTCGAGCTTGTACTCGATCCACGTCTCGATGAGGTCCTCGGTGAAGACGCCGCCCTCGAGCAGGAACTCGTGGTCGGACTCCAGACCGGCCAACGCCTCCTCGAGCGAGCGCGGGACCGAGGGCAGGTTGCGCAGCTCCTCGGGCGGCAGGTCGTAGATGTCCTTGTCGACCGGGTCGGCCGGCTCGATCTTGTTGCGGACCCCGTCGAGGCCGGCCATGAGCATGGCCGAGAACGCCAGGTAGGGGTTGCACGACGGGTCCGGGACGCGGAACTCGATGCGCTTGGCCTTCGGGCTGTCACCCGAGACGGGGATGCGCACCGCCGCGGAGCGGTTGCGGGCCGAGTACACCAGGTTGACCGGTGCCTCGTAGCCGGGCACCAGGCGTCGGTAGGAGTTGGTGGTCGGGTTGGTGAACGCGAGCACCGAGTGGGCGTGGGCGAGCAGGCCGCCGATGTACCAGCGGGCCGTGTCGGAGAGCTGCCCGTAACCGGCCTCGTCGAAGAACAGCGGCTCGCCGTCCTTCCACAGCGACTGGTGGGTGTGCATGCCCGAGCCGTTGTCACCGAAGATCGGCTTGGGCATGAAGGTGACCGACCTGCCGGCGGCGTGCGCGGTGTTCTTCACCACGTACTTGAAGGTCATCAACTTGTCGGCGATCTTCGCCAACGTGTCGAACTCGATCCCGATCTCGCCCTGACCGCCCGAGCCGACCTCGTGGTGGTGCAGTTGGGTCTGGATCCCGAAGGCCTCGAGGTTGTGCACCATCTCGGAGCGCAGGTCGGTGAAGTGGTCCATCGGCGGGACCGGGAAGTAGCCCCCCTTGGTGCGCGGCTTGTAGCCCTTGTTGCCGCCCGCCTCCTCGCGACCGGTGTTCCACGATCCCTCGATCGAGTCCACCTCGTAGAACGACGTGTGGCCCTGCGAGTCGAACCGGACCGAGTCGAAGATGAAGAACTCGGCCTCGGGACCCATGAACGAGGTGTCGGCGATGCCGGTCGAGGCGAGGAACGCCTCGGCCTTGCGGGCGACGTTGCGCGGGTCGCGCGAGTAGGCCTCGCCGGTGATCGGGTCGTGGATGTGGCAGTACATCACCAGGGTCTTGCGGGTCCGGAACCGGTCCTCGAAGGCCGTGGCGGGGTCGGGGAGCAGGAGCATGTCCGACTCCTGGATGCCCTGGAACCCCCGGACCGACGACCCGTCGAAGTAGATGCCGTTCTCGAACGTGTCCGCATCGATGTTCGTGACGGGGAACGTGGTGTGCTGCGTCACGCCCGGCAGGTCGATGAAACGCAGATCGACGAACTCGAACCCCTCGCTCTCGAGGAGGTCCAGCACGTCCTGCGCGTTCTGCGGTGAGCTACCCAACTTCTCGCTCCTTGCTGCGGTTGGTTCACGACGGGGGCGGCGAACTCGCGCGGTGGGTCCCCTTCGCGATCGGATCGTGCGGCAGGAGGCGGGGCGCCCCCAGACCGACACGGCCGGTCCGCGACGCGAATCGGCCGCGGTTGGGCTCGGCGGAGGCGCCCCGCCCGCCGCGGTACGACCTCGCAGTCGTGCCCGCGACCTGCCGGAGCGGACGCTAGGAAGCCGCTGCGTCACCGCCGTGTCCCCGACGTTACGCGTCTGTTACGCCGACGGCGTGCTCCGCCTCCCGACCACTCGTCCCGAACGCGTGGATGGCTGCCGAACGCCACACCGCGACGGCGTCGGGAGCCGCAGTAGCCTCGGCGGGCCATCGCCGCCCGACGTCGGAGCGTCCCATGCCCCGGTCACCGCTGCTCCTGCTGGCGCTCGACGCCCCGAACGACGCGGGCGAGGGCACCGGCGAGGAGCCCGTACCCCACGAGCCGCTGTTCGATCCGGAGATCATCGACCGGCCGTTCGCGGAGTGGCTGCAACAGAACACCGACCTGCCCGACTGGTCGATCGGTCTGATCGAGAACGCAGTCGAGCCGGCGTTCCAGGTCGCGCTCATCGTGCTCATCGCCTGGTCGGTGCTGTGGCTGTCGAGGCGGGCGCTGCGTCGGGCCGTCGTGCAGGTCAAGAAGCCCGACGACGGCCCCCGACGCCGCCGACAGCGGGCGGCGACGGGGGAGGGGCGCGCGTCGTACTCTGAGCGGCGTGCCCAGCGGGCCGACGCGCTCGGGGCGTTGGCCAGCAGCGTGCTCGGCGTGGTGATCTGGGCCGTGGCGCTGTCGATGGTGCTCGGCACGTTCGGCATCAGCCTCGGGCCCCTGATCGCCGGTGCGGGCATCGTGGGCATCGCGGTCGGCTTCGGTGCCCAGGACCTGGTCTCGGACTTCCTCTCGGGCGTGTTCATGCTCATCGAGGACCAGTACGGCGTGGGAGACGTGGTCAACGTCGGTGAGGCCACCGGCGTGGTCGAGGGTGTCACCCTGCGCACCACCCGCATCCGTGACGTCGAGGGCACCCTGTGGCACGTCCCCAACGGCGAGATCCGCCGGGTGGGCAACATGAGCCAGGAGTGGGCACGCGCACTGCTCG
Source organism: Egicoccus halophilus (assembly GCF_004300825.1). NCBI lineage: Bacteria > Bacillati > Actinomycetota > Nitriliruptoria > Egicoccales > Egicoccaceae > Egicoccus > Egicoccus halophilus. Next base: position 2,529,905 of record NZ_CP036250.1, on the reverse strand, counting down.
ACGTCAGCGTCGCCTACGGCGCCGACGTCGACGTGGCCGCCGACCTGATCCGTCGGGTCGCCAGCGAGATGGCACACGAACCCGACTACGAGGCGCTGTTCCTCGACGAACCCGAGATGTGGGGGGTGCAGACGCTGGGGAACGACAGCGTGGACCTGCGGCTGGTGATCAAGACCCGGCCCGGCGAGCAGTGGGCGATCGGTCGCGAACTGCGGCGCCGGATCAAGAACGCCTTCGACGTCGCCGACATGGAGATCCCGTTCCCGCAGCGGACCGTGTGGCTGCGCACGGAGCAGCCGCTCGCCCTCGGCGACGAGCAGGCGGCGACGTTCCGTTCGCCGGTCCCACCCGAGACCCGGTTGCAGCGGGCCGTCCGCGCCTCCAAGCAGGGCGACACCGGCGCCCCCAACGAGTTGGCGGACCTGCTGCCCACCGACGAGCGGGACCGCCCGGCGATGGGTGCCGAGCTCGCCGCGAGCTCGTCGGGTGGCGAGGACCCCGAGGCCCGATGAGCCGACGGCCTGGGGGCGGCCGGGCGCTGGGCGCCGGCCGCCCCGGGCGGTGTGCCTGTCTCACCGGTCCCGGTCCGGGTCCTGTGCGCCGAGCGCGGCCTGGGCGGCGGCCAGCCGGGCGACCAGGATCCGCGACGGCGAGCACGACACGTCGTCGAGCCCGTAGCGGTCGAACCAGGCGATGGAGGCCGGGTCCCCCCCGTGCTCGCCGCACACGCTGACCTCGGTCGCCGGGGAGGCGGCCTTGGCGTCGCGGGTCGTCAGCCGTGCCAGCTCGCCGACGCCCGGCGCGTCGAGGGTCGCGAAGGGGTCGGCCGGCAGCAGGTCGTGTGCGAGGTAGTGCGGCATCAGTCGGGCCTCGACGTCGTCGCGCGAGAACCCGAACGTCAGCTGCGTCAGGTCGTTGGTACCGAAGGAGAGGAAGTCGGCCAGCGGAGCGAGCTCACCGGCGAGCAGGGCCGCTCGCGGCGTCTCGACCTCGGCAGCCCTGCGCCGGACCCGTACCGGCGGCGGCGCCGCCGATCCCGGCGCACTTCCACTGTCTCCCCGGTGACGCGCTCCGGGCAGGGGACAAGGACCCGTGGGGCACGCCGGGCGACCCTCCCGACCCGAGGGCTCACCGGTCGTCGTGACAGCTGTCACGGTCGGGTGCTGACGACGTCGACTGCCGCGTCCGCCGACGGTCCGGGATGCTGAAGGAACGACGATCGGACAGGAGACGCGCGTGCAGGACGTGCAGGACGTGCAGGACGTGCAGGACGTGCTCGAGATGACGGCGATCCGTCACCACTACGGCGACCACCTCGCGCTCGACGATGTCGAGCTGCGGGTCGCAGCGGGGGAGTGCGTGGCGCTGCTGGGGCCCAACGGGGCCGGCAAGACGACCGTGATCGGGCTGGCGACCGGGCTGCTCGCGCGGCAACGGGGGCGGGTGCGCGTGGCCGGAGGGGACCCGCGGCGTGCGGCGACCCGGCGACACCTCGGCGTCGTCCAGCAGTCGATCGGCTTCCCCCGCACCCTGACCGTCCGCGAGCTCGTGCGAGGTGCCGCCGTACGGGCCGGGACCCCGGTGTCGGCGGCCGGGGCGGTGCTGGCCGAGGTGGGGATCGCGGAGCTCGCCCGACGACGCGCCGGGGGGCTCTCGGGTGGACAGCAGCAGCGGGTGCAGCTGGCCATGGGGCTCGTCGCCGATCCCGACCTGCTGCTGCTCGACGAGCCGACCGTCGGTCTCGACGTGGCGTCCCGGCGCGCGTTCTGGTCGACGCTGCAGGCCCGCCGGGACCGCGGTACGGGGGTGCTGGTCACCACCCACCTCGTGGCGGAGGCGGCCGCCGTGGCCGACCGGGTCGTGGTGCTCGCCCGCGGCCGCGTCGTCGCGGTCGGCGCCCCTGCGGAGCTCGCTGCGCTGCTGCCCGACCGCACCATCACCGCCCGTACCCGGCTCGACGACGCCACGGTGTGCACGCTTCCCGGTGTCGGGGCCGTCACCCGTACCGGCGGCCTCGCGCGGATCGCCAGCACGGCGGTGGAGCGCACCGTGCGCTGCCTGCTCGCGCACGATCCCGACCTCACCGACCTGCGTGTGGAGGGCGCCGACCTCGAGCAGGCCCTGCTCCACCTGACCGGTGCACCGTCGGACACCGAACCCGACGAGCCGGCCGATCCCCGTCCCACCGACGGCCGGACCGAGGAGGTACCCGCATGACCGCCCTGACCGCGCCCACCGCGACCCGCGACCTCGACGACGCGACCCGGCGAACGGCCCGCCTGCTGCGGGTGGAGCTGCGCGACGAACTCCTGAGCATCCTGCGGGAACCGACCGGGTTGTTCTTCGCCGTCGCGATGCCCGTCGGCTTCTTCGCCCTGTTCGCCGGGCTGTACGGCGCCGAGGACGGCGGCGGCATCGTCGTCGGCACCCGGATGCTGGCCACGTTCGGCACGTTCGGGGTGCTCGGCGTCACCCTGCTCAACCCCGGGATCGGGGTCGCCGACGACCGGGAGCGAGGCTGGTTGCGTGCCAAGCGGGTCACCGCCACCCCGTTGCCGGTGACACTGGTCGCCAAGGTGCTCGCCACGGTGCCCTACTCGGTCGGGGTCCTGTTGGCGATGACGGGCATCGCCGCGGCGATGGGCACGCTGGACGTCGAGGCGGCGACGTGGCTGCGTCTGGCCAGCGTGCTGGTGGTCGGTGCGCTGCCGTTCGCGCTGGTCGCCCTCGCCGTCGGGTTCCTCGCCACCCCCAACGCGACCACGGCCGTCCTCAACGCGCTCTATCTCCCGGCGTCGATCGCCTCGGGACTGTGGATGCCGCTCGAGAACCTGCCCGACCTCGTCGGCGAGCGTCTGGCACCGCTGTTGCCGACCTACCATCTCGCGCAGCTCGGCCTGGCCCAGATCGGTGTCGGGACGATCGCCGGGCACGTGTGGCCGCTCGCCGCCTTCGCCGTGGTGGCGGCGGTCGTCGCCGGGCTCGCGTATCGTTCTGCGAAGCCATGACCACCTCCAGCGCCTCCGTCGCCCGTGCTCCTCGCCGCATCTCGGGCTACTGGTACCTCGCGTACCTGCTGATGCTGGTGTGGCAGCCGGCCTTCGACCCGTCGGCGCGCTGGTGGCACTGGGCCCTGGCGGGCGGTGCCGCCCTCGGGTTCGCCGTGCTGTTCGTGGTCGCCGAGGAACGCGGGGGTGCGGTCCGCGAGTGGCTGCCCTGGATCGCGACCGGGCTCGGCATCGCGTTGCTGACGGTCAACGTCGGTGCCTCGGTGTTCCTGATCTACGCCGCGGCCGCCGCGTCGATGACCCGGCCGCGACAGCCGGCGATCCGGTGGATGACCGCGCTGAGCGTGCTCGCGGTCGTGCTGGCACTGGTCCACCCGGTCGACATGGTGTTCCGCCTGATCACGTTCCTGCCCACGGTGGTGTTTCTCTGGGTCGTGGGCATGGCCTGCATCGAGGACCGTGAACGCGACGTCGAGGCCGCGCGGCTCCGGGTCGACAACGCCCGCATCGCCCACCTCGCCACCGCCACCGAACGCGAACGCATCGCCCGCGACCTGCACGACCTGACCGGCCACTCGCTGACCAGCATCGTCGTGCGCGCGCAGCTCGTGCAGCGGCTCGCCCCGACCGATCCCACCCGGGCTGCCGCCGAGGCCGTCGAGATCGAACAGGTCGCACGCGCGGCGCTGACCGAGATCCGTGAGACCCTGGCGGGCTGGCGGCAGGTGGCACTCGACGACGAGGTCGAGGTCGCCCGTCAGGCGCTCGAGCGGGTCGGCGTCGACCTGCACGTCGTGCTCGACCGCGACGTCGTGCTCGCGCCGTCGGTCGAACAGGCGTTGGGGCTGGCGCTGCGGGAGGCGGTGACCAACGTGGTGCGTCATGCCCAGGCCCGGCACTGCACGATCCGCCTGTCCGAGCAGGGCGACGAGGTCCGCCTGGAGGTCGTCGACGACGGGATCGGGGCGAGCGCCCAGGCCGGCAACGGGCTGCGCGGCATGCAGGAGCGCATGACCGCGCTCGGCGGGCAGGTCCAGCGGGTCACCTCGGCCGGCACGCGGCTGGTCGTCACGGTGCCCCAGGACGTCGCTGGATGAGCGGACCGATGTCCGTCCGCCTCCGGGTCGTGCTCGCCGAGGACCAGGGCATGGTCCGCGGTGCCTTCGCCTCCCTGCTCGAGCTCGAGCCCGACGTCGAGGTGGTCGCCAGCGTCGAGGACGGGGACGCCGCGCTGGCCGCCGTGGACGCGCATGGCCCCGACGTGTTGCTCACCGACATCGAGATGCCACGGCGCAGCGGCCTCGACGTCGCGGCGGAACTGCACCGCCGCGGCAGTCCGACCCGCGTACTGATCGTCACGACCTTTGCCCGCTCGGGCTACCTGCGCCGCGCCATGGAGGCAGGGGTGCTCGGCTACGTGCTCAAGGACGCGCCGATCGGTGACCTGGTCGCGGCGCTGCGCAAGGTCGCCGCGGGGGAGCGGGTCGTGGACCCACAGCTCGCCGTCGCGGCCTGGGACGCGGTGGATCCGCTGACCGACCGGGAGCGCGACGTGCTGCGGCTGGCCGGCGACGGGCGTCCCAACAGCGAGATCGCCGCGACGCTGCACCTCGCCGACGGCACGGTGCGCAACTACCTCTCGAGCGCGATCGCCAAGCTCCAGGCGCGCAACCGCGTCGAGGCCGCCGGCCGGGCCCGGGAACGCGGCTGGCTGTGACGTCGGGGACGCGTCGGCGGCGCGGGGTACGGCGGTGGGCGAGACGACGTCAGCCGGGGAAGGCGACACCGGTCAGCTCGCCGCAGATCTCCAGCAGCTGCTCCTGGGCCGTCACGTCCCGCGCGACGGGGTTCGGCTCCAGGACCTCGCGGCGCTTGAGGTAGCGACCGCTCTGCAACGCCGCATCGTCCTGGCTGGCCGCCAGCCACACCTGGGTCTCGGCCCCGTCGGGCAGTTCGTCGGTGGCCCCGGCACCACCCATGCGGGTCTTGATCCAGCCCGGGTCGACCGCGTTGCTCAGCGTGTCCGGCCAGCGCCGCGCGACCGCGAACGCCAGCAGGACGTCGTGCAGCTTCGTGTCGCAGTAGGCCTGCATGCCGTCCCACGGGCGCCGTTCGAACTGCAGGTCGTCGGGGCGCCAGGTGCCCTGCGCCTCCAGCCCCGAGGTCAGGTGGACGAGCCGGCTCGGCGCCGGCAGCAGCGCGGTCAGCAGGTAGGGCGCCAGCGTGTTGACCTGGAACAGCTCCTCGAAGCCGTCCTCGGTGACCACCCGTTGGTCGCGGCCGCCACCGAGACCGGCGTTGTGCACGACGACGTCGTAGGGGCCGTGCTCGCGCGCCGCGTCGGCGAGGTCGCGGACCTGCCGCAGCGAGGCGAGGTCGCCGACGACGACCGGCGCGTCGGGCAGGTGCCCGCGGACGTCGTCGGCCCGGCTGGCGTTGCGGGCGTGCAGCACGACGTCGTGGCCGACGGCCGTCAGCTGCCGAGCCGTCTCGAGCCCGATGCCCTGGGTGGAGCCGGTCACCAGCATGCGCATCAGTCGTCCGTCCCGTCGCGGTCTGCCCGTTCGTGCGCGGCACCGTAGGGCGGGTTTCGGGTGTCCGGTCGCCGGCGCACGAGCCCGGCGGCCACCGTCGCCCCGAAGGTGTTGAGCAGGACGTCATCGACGTTGGTCAGCCGCAGGGGATGGGCCAGCTGACCCAGCTCCACGGCCAACGACACGCCCAGCGCGGCCAGCGCCAGGACAGGCACCGGGAGCCACGGCCAGCGCAACGCCGCGACCACGGCCAGCGGCACCAGCAACAGGACGTTGACGACCGCCACGTCGAGCCCACCCGCCACCAGCTCCCGTCCGGGGACGAGATTGACCATCGGCCCCCACGCCGGCGCCGGGGCTCCCAGGGCGGCGAGCGGCGAGAACGTGGCGAGTACCAACAGCGCCACGCTCCCGACCAGGCCGCCGTCGAGCGCCGCGAGTCGACGGACCCGCCGCGGAGCACCGTCCCGGCGGCGCCGCCACCACGACGAGGCCGCCCCGACCGCCCCGGCGAGCGCGAGTGCGGTCACGAGCGCGGCGACGAGCCCGGCGAGATCGAAGACGCCGAGGGTCACCTGCGCGACGGTCACACGATCGGCAGCGGTGCTCCGGGCTGCCCGGCGGAGGGCGCCCAGGCCTTGGCGTCGATGGCCTGCTGACCTGCGTGGTAGCTCGAGCGCACCATCGGCCCGGACTCGACGTGGTCGAATCCGAGCTCGACCTCGCCGTACTCGCGGAAGCGGGCGAACGCCTCGGGCGTCACGTAGCGGTCGAGGTGCAGGTGCTGGGCCGAGGGCTGCAGGTACTGCCCGATCGTCAGCGTGTTCACGCCGGCGGCCTGCAGATCACGCATGCACTCGAGGATCTCGTCGTCGGTCTCGCCCATGCCGGCGATCAGGTTCGACTTGACCGCCGTGGTCTGCGGGAACCGTTCGCGCGCGAGCGCCAGGAACGCGAGCCCCCGGTCGTAGTCGAACGAGGGTCGGATCACCGGGAACAGCCGGCGGGTGGTCTCGAGGTTGAACGCGAACACGTCGGGCTCGGCGTCGACCACCTGCTCGAGCGCCGCCGCGCCCTTCATCGGGTCGTGGCCGTAGCCGAAGTCGCTCGGCAGTACCTCGACCCCGACCTCGGGGGTGCGGGTGCGGATCTGGCGGATCGTCTCGGCCACCAGCCAGGCACCCGAGTCGTCGAGGTCGTCGCGGGCGACCATGGTGACCACGGCGAAGCGCAGGCCGAGGTGCTCGACGGCCTCGGCCACACGGCGCGGCTCGTCGACGTCGTAGCCCTTGGGCTTGCCGGTCTTGATCTGGCAGAACCCGCAGCGGCGGGTGCAGTCCTCGCCGCCGATCAGGAACGTCGCCTCGCGCGTCTCCCAGCACTCGTAGATGTTGGGGCAGCGCGCCTGCGCGCAGACGGTGTTGAGCTCGAGCCCCTCCATCAGCTTGGTGACGTCCTTGAAGTTGTCACCGAAGCTGGCCTTGACCTTGAGCCAGTCGGGCTTGCGGCCCTGCGGCAAAGACGTGTCGATCGTCTTGCGCACCACGCCGGCGCGCTGGATCTGTTCACGTCCCACCACGTTGAGCGTCTTCGCACCGGCGGGGACGATCGGGCGGTCGGTCACGAGGCGACCTTCACGTTCGAGGGGAGGAGGACGTCCAGGGACGCCGGTTCGAGGGTAGCGCCGTACACCTCGGCCATCGCCGCCTGCACCCGGTCGGCGACCTCGTCGACGCCGGCGTCGACGCCGAGCGTCTGCAGCGAGCACACGCCGCGGTCGGCGATGCCGCAGGGCACGATCCCGGTGAAGTCGTCGAGGTCGGGGCGGACGTTGAGCGCGAAGCCGTGGGTGGTGACCCGACCGGCCGAGACCCGCACGCCGATGGCGGCGATCTTCTGGTCACCGACCCACACGCCGGTGTAGCCCTCGGAGCGCTCGCCACGGATCCCGAGGTCCGCCAGCGCCCGGATCAGGACGTCTTCGAGCGAGCGGACGTAGTCGACCACCCGCATGCCCACCAGCTGCAGGATGGGGTAGCCCACGAGCTGTCCCGGGCCGTGGTAGGTGACGTCCCCGCCGCGGTCGACCGGCACCACCTCGATGCCGCGGGCGGCGAGGGTGGCGTCGTCGAACAGCACGTTGCGCCGGTCGGCCCGCCGGCCCAGCGTGTAGACCGCCGGGTGCTCGAGCAGGACGACGACGTCCTGCGTCAGGGTGCCCTCGGCGCGGGCGGCGGCGAGGGCCCGCTGCCAGTCCCACGCGGTGGCGTAGGCGACGGTGCCCGGCCGTACGACGGCCAGCGGCGCGCGGGCGTCGGCCCGCAACGAGTGCGGGTCGACGGCCGCGCGCCGGCCGGGGACCTCGGTCACGAGGGCTCCTAGAGCCCGAGCTCCGACGCGAAGTCGTGGGTCTCGAGCGTGTACTTGAGGTCCTGGAGGAACCGGGCCGTGTCCGCGCCGTCCACCATGCGGTGGTCGTAGCTCAGGCACAGGTAGGTCATCCAACGGATGGCGATGGAGTCGCCGTAGTTGTCCGAGACGACCACGGCCCGCTTCTCGATCGCGCAGGTGGCCAGGATCGCGACCTGCGGCGGGGTGAAGATCGGCGTGTCCCACAGGGTGCCACGCGAACCGGTGTTGGTGATCGTGAAGGTCGCCCCGCTGATGTCGTCGGGCTGAAGCTTCTTCGAGCGTGCCCGACCCGCGATGTCGCCGATCCGGCGCGCCAACCCCGGGATGGTGAGGTCCTGCGCGTCCTTGATGTTGGGCACGAGCAGGCCGGCCTCGGTGTCGACGGCCATACCGAGGTTGATGAAGTTGCGGAACGTCGCCGTCCCCGAGTCCATGTCGATGGAGCTGTTGAGTGCCGGATGGCGTGGCAGCACCATGCACACGGCGCGGGAGATGATCGGCAGCGGCGAGAGGCTGACGCCCTCCTTGGCCTTGAACGCGTCCTTGTAGGCCGCGCGCAGGTTCATGATCGCGGTGACGTCGACCTCGACCGCCGCGGTGAGCTGCGCGGTGGTCTGCATGGCGGTCGTCATGGCGTTGGCGGTCGCCTTGCGGACCCGTGTCAGGTCCTGGGTGACCTCGCGCTGGCCGCTGAAGTCGATCTGCAACGGCGAGGCCTCGGGCCGTTGACGGCCCGGAGCCGCCGCTGGCATCGGCGGTGGCGGCACCGGTGCGGCCGCCGGTGCCGGCGGCGCGCTGGCGGGCTGCCCAGCCCGGGCGCCGTCCCCGCCGCTCGCTGCGGACGGGGGCGCGCCCTCACCGCCGCTGGCGATGGCACGGTCGGCGTCCTCTCGGGTGATGCGTCCGCCCGGGCCGGAACCCCGCACCTGCGAGGTCGACAGGCCGGCCTCGCGCAGCAGCTTGCGCACCAACGGCGAGGTCAGCGCCTTCTCGCCCTCGACGGAGGTCCCGCCGCCGGAGGCCGAGCCGCCCGACCCGTCGGTCGATCGGGGCGCGGGTGCCGACGAGGCGTCTGGCTGGGCCGACGCCTCGTCGTCGCCGGACGCGTCCTCGGCGCCGGCGTCCGACGCGGGCACGGCCTCGTCCCGGCCGGACGTGTCATCGGTGTCCTCGTCCTGACCGCCCTCGCCACCGTCGCCGCCGCCGGTGGCGGCGCCTTCACCGATGACGGCGATGACCTGACCGACCTCGATGGTGTCGTCGACCTCGGCGCGCAGTTCCTGCACGGTGCCGGCGACCGGCGAGGGGATCTCGGTGTCGACCTTGTCGGTCGAGATCTCGACGATCGGCTGGTCGACGTCGATCTCGTCGCCGACCTCGACCAGCCAGGCGGTGATGACGCCCTCGGTGACGGACTCGCCCAGCTGGGGCAGCTCCACCTCGGCCACGGAAGCTCTCCTGTGCGTTGGGGTGTCCGCCACCACGACCGGCGGCGGAGCGTTGTGTCGGGGTGCCTCAGCCGTGCAGGGCGCGTCCGGCCAGGGCCAGGTGCGCCTCGCCGATCGCCTCGCTGAACGACGGGTGGGCGTGGATCAGGTGCGCCACGTCGGTGGGCAGCGCCTCCCAGTTGTAGATCAGCTGCCCCTCACCGATCAGGTCGGTGGCCCGGGGGCCGACGATGTGCACGCCCAGGATCCGACCGGCGCCGCCCTCGGCGTCGTCGTCCTTCTCCGCGACGAGCTTGAGCATGCCGGTCGCCTTGGCCATCGCCGCGCGGCCGAGCGCCTGGAACGGGTACTTCTCCAGCACCACCTCGAAGCCGGCGCCCTTGGCCTGCTCCTCGGTGTAGCCGACCGAGGCGACCTCCGGGTGCGAGTAGGTCACCCGCGGCACGCCCTTGTAGTCGATGGGCAGCACCTCGAGGCCGGCGAGCTGGTCGGCGACCAGGAAGCCCTCCGCGAACGACGCGTGCGCGAGGCCGAGCGTCGGGATCACGTCACCGACCGCGTAGACGCCCTCGACCGAGGTGCGGCAGTACTCGTCGACGGCGACGAAGCCGCGGTCGTCGAGCTCGATGCCGACGTCCTCGAGGCCGGCACCCTCGGTGACCGTGCGGCGGCCGACGGCGACCAGCAGCAGGTCCGCCTTGAGCTCCTCGGTGCCCTTCTTGGTCTCCACCTCGCACTTGACGGTACGCGAGGTCGTCTCCACGCCGGCGAGCTTCGCCCCGGTCATCGCGGTGATGCCGCGCTTGCGGAAGGCCCGCTCGACCTCCTTGGAGGCGTCGGGGTCCTCGAGCGGCAACAGGCGCGACTCGAGTTCGACGATGGTGACCTCGACACCGAAGGCGTTCCAGGCGGTGGCGAACTCCATGCCCACGGCCCCCGACCCGAGCACGATCGCCTTCTTCGGCAGCTTCGTCAGGTGCAGGGCGTGGTCGGAGGAGATGATGCGCTTGCCGTCGAACGGCGCGAAGGGGAGCTCACGCGGTGCCGAGCCGGTCGCGACGACCACGGCCGGGGCCTTGATCGTGCGGGTCTCGCCGCCCTCGAGCTCGACCTCGACGGTGTCCTTCGCGGTCAGCTTGCCGGTGCCGTGCAGCGTCTCGACCTTGCGGCCCTTGAGCGCGCCCTGCAGGCCCTTCCACATCTTGTCGACCACGGCGTCCTTGTGGGCGTTGAGGGCCTTGACCTCGATGCCCTGGTAGTCGAGCGTGACGCCGAAGTCGGCCGCCTCCTGGGCGAACTCCGCCACCTCGGCGGTCTGCAGGACGGCCTTGGTCGGGATGCAGCCCCAGTGCAGGCAGGTGCCGCCGACCTTGTCCTTCTCGATCAGCGCGACCTCGAGGCCGAGCTGGGCGGCGCGCAGAGCGGTCGAGTACCCGCCGGTGCCGCCGCCGAGGACGATGACGTCGAAGTCGTGGTCCTCGCCCTTGCGGATCCGCTCGGCGGCGGGCTGCTCGCCACCCGACGGACCCGACGGCGTGCCCTCGGCCCCGCCGACGTACTCCGCGCCGCCCGAGGCCGGCGCGCCCTGGGCCGGAGCGTCCTGGCCGCTGTCGGTCGGCTGGGCCTGGGGTGCCTGACGGTCCTCGCCCGTGGTGTCCGTGTCCCCACCGTCGCCGTCGCCGCCGGTGGCGGCGCCTTCACCGATGACGGCGATGACCTGACCGACCTCGATGGTGTCGTCGACCTCGGCGCGCAGTTCCTGCACGGTGCCGGCGACCGGCGAGGGGATCTCGGTGTCGACCTTGTCGGTCGAGATCTCGACGATCGGCTGGTCGACGTCGATCTCGTCGCCGACCTCGACCAGCCAGGCGGTGATGACGCCCTCGGTGACGGACTCGCCCAGCTGGGGCAGTTCGACCTCGGTGGCCACGTGGGGCTCCTCGTGTACGCGGCGACGCTGCTGGTGGCCGCAGGGGGACGGGACGGAGGAGGAGCGGCGCGCTCCCCCCGTGCGGGAAGCTTGCGGGCCTCGGCACGGTCCGTGGTGCACCACGCCGATCGGGGATCGTTCGTGGGACCGCGGTGGGCCGACGCCCGAGCGTGGGGTCCGCGACCGGGTGGCGCGCGGACCCGCGCGACTGCCCGGAACCTAGCCGACGGGGCCGGGGGGCTGCAGACGACCGGGTGGCCGCGCGACGGACTACCGTCGTCGTCCGCCGACGCCCGCCCGTCAGGAGCCTGCGTGACCGACCTGCGTCCGACGCCGCTGACGCCGCTGCACGAGGCGGCCGGGGCCAGGCTCGCTCCGTTCGCCGGCTGGTCGATGCCGATGCGGTTCGCCGGCACCGTCGCCGAGCACGAGGCCGTCCGCGTCGACGTGGGCGTGTTCGACGTCTCGCACCTCGGCACGGTGTTCGTGACCGGGAGCGGCGCCCGCGACGTCGTCGCGGCCAGCTTCACCAACGACCCGGCGCGGTTGGGCGACGGGGACTCGCAGTACACGCTGTGCTGCGACGAGCGTGGTGGGATCGTCGACGACCTGATCGTCTACCGGCTCGCGGCCGACCGGTGGCTCGCCGTGCCCAACGCCGCCAACACGGCGGCGGTCGCGGATCGGCTGCGTTCCCGGGCCGGCGAGGACGTCGAGGTCCTCGACCAGAGCGCCGACTGGGCGATCCTGGCCGTCCAGGGCCCTCGATCGCTGTCCGTGCTGCACGAGGCCCTGACCGCGCTCGGTGGTGACCTCGACCCCGCCGCCGTACCCCACCTCGGCATCGTGCGCACGCCGGTGGGCGACGCCGAGGCCTACGTGTGCCGGACCGGCTACACCGGGGAGGTCGGCGCCGAACTGGTGGTGCCCGCGGTCTCCGCCGTCGGCCTGTGGCAGGCGCTGCTCGTGGCCGGTGCCACGCCCTGCGGTCTCGGTGCCCGCGACACGTTGCGCCTGGAGATGGGGTACCCGTTGCACGGCAACGACCTGTCCACCGAGGTGCTGCCCGGCGAGGCGCGGCTGGGCTGGGCCGTCGAGCTCGACCGCGACGACTTCGTCGGTCGCGATGCGCTGGTGGCGGCGAGGGAGGCCGGCCCGGCCCGGCGGCTGTGGGGGCTGCGGGGGACCGGCCGGCGCCCGCCCCGTGCCGGCATGTCGGTGCTCGACGGGGACCGTGAGGTCGGTCGGGTCACGTCCGGGTCGTTCTCACCCACGGCCGGGATCGGTGTCGGGCTGGCGCTGCTCGACGCGTCGATGGCGCCGGGCGACCGCGTCGAGGTCGACGTGCGCGGCACCCCGGTGCCCTTCGAGGTCGTCCGTCCCCCGTTCGTGGAGCGCGACCCGAAGGGCTGAGCCGGCGGCGCGGGCGTCAGGTCCAGTGGTCGATGAGTGTCACGAGCTTCTGCGGCGCCCAGCGGGCCGGGCTGCGTTGGTTCCAGGTCTCGTCGACGCGTTCGGCCCGGGTGAGGTCCTGGTCGGTGTGCCGGTCGAGTTCGGCCGTCAGCGCGGCGTCGAACAGGACCACGTCGACCTCCTCGTCGTGGGACAACGAGCGGGTGTTGAGGTTCGACGAGCCGACCACGCTCAGCTGTCGGTCGACGGTGAGCACCTTGGCGTGCAACATCGTGGGCTGGAACTCCCACAGCTCCACCCCGCCCGCCAGCAGGTCGTCGTAGACGCTCTCGGCGGCGAGCCGGGCGATCTCCTTGTCGGTCTGCGGGCCGGGGTGCAAAATCTGCACCTGCACGCCGCGGGCGACCGCCCGCGTCAGCGCCTCGATCATGGCCGGATCGGGGGCGAGGTAGGCCGTGGTGATGCGGACCCGTTCCTGCGCGAGGTCGAGCAGCGCGCGTCGCAGCAGCGCACCGTCGGACCAGCCGTGCTCGGACTCGCCCCGTATCACCATCGCGGTCGTGTCGCCGTCCTGCGGTTGCTCGGGGAAGCGGTCGGCGTCGTCGAACAGCACGTGCTCGGCGTCCATCCAGTCGTCGACGAACGCGGCCCGCAGTCCGTCCACGACCGGTCCCTGCAGGCGGACCTGGGTCTCCCGCCAGCCCGTGCCCTCGTCCGAGGAGCCGTCCCACTCGTCGGCGATCCCGACGCCGCCGGTGAACGCGACCTGTTCGTCGCAGATCAGCACCTTGCGGTGCGTGCGGTGCCCGGGGTCGTTGCCGGGAACCAGGGGACGGAACCAGTGCAGCAGCACGCCGGCGTCCTCCATGGAGGCGATGACGTCCTTCTCGACGTGCCGGGCGCCGAGCGAGTCGAGGATCACCCGGCAGCGCACACCGGCCCTTGCCCGGCGGCACAACGACTCGGCGAAGTGCTCGGCGATCTGCCCCTTCCAGTACACGAAGGTCAGCAGGTCGACCGTGCGCTGCGCGGTGTCGATCGCCTCGAGCATGGCCGGGAAGATCTCGACGCCGTCGCGCAGCAGCTCGACGACGTTGCCCTCGGTGGCGGGTACCCCGAGCAGGCCCTCGAGGGCCCGGCGGTACCGCTCCAGCGACTCCACGCCTCGTCCTCGTCGCCACGCGCCGGGCGGCGGTGCTCACGACCGGCGCACGCTACTGCGGCCGGGGCCGGCACCGGAGCCGGCCGCGAGAACGGGCCGACCCACGGACGCTGGCCGCACCGGTCCGCAGCTCGGCTGGGCCATCGGCGCCACGCTGCTCAGCCGCCGTCGCCGTCGCCGGTGCCCGCCTCGGGGTCGAGGGCCAGCACCCCCTGGTAGCCGGCGAGCAGCAGCGCGTTGGCGACGAACAGCCACAACCCCAGCAGCACCACGATCGCGATGGTGCCGCCACCGAAGCGCTCCTCGGTGTCGGCGACGTTGAGGTAGACCACGAAACCCACCGAGAACAGCGCCGTGAGCGCGGCGGTGAGCACCGCCCCGCCGGCGGTCCCGCGCCAGCCCAACGACGCGGGGGCGAAGGTGCGATAGACCGTCGCGGTCACCACGCCACCGAGCACGGTCGCCCCGAGCAGGGCCAGCACCCAGCCGAGCAGCGTCGCCAACGTCCCGTCCCCGGACAGGGTGCTCAGGACGAAGGCGAGCGGCAGGCCGGCCAGCATCAACGTCGGCAGCAGCAGCACCAGTGCCAGTCCGCGCAGACGTCCGCGCAGGCCGGGGGCGGACTCGTCCTCACCGCTGGCGCGCAGCAGCGCCCGTCGGAGTCCCGCGCCGTAGGCCGTGGCGGGCCAGAGCGTGAAGACGATGGTGGCGATCGTGAACGAGCCGCCGTTGTCGGCCAACTGCTCGAGGAACTCGCCGCTGCCCTCGGGGCCCGACTCGGCAGCCTGGTCCAGGAAGGTGTCGAGCGCCTCGTCGCCCGCGACCGCCTCCACCGCGGCGAAGGTGAGCAGCAGCAGGGGCAGGGCCGACACCAGGCCGAAGAACGCGAGGCTGCTGGCCTGCGAGATCAGGTCGCGGTCGGCGAGTCGCTGCACGAGGTTGCGCACCCGTCGCGGCAGGCGATCGAGCAGCCCGGACACGGTCGAGCGTGCCCGCGAGGTCGCCGTCCCGGCGGGGCCGCCCGCCGATGCGTCGTCGTCCGCGTTGCGGTGTTCCCGTCCGCCCACCGTCGCCTCGCGTCCCTCCATCGTCGACGTCGTGTCCGCCGCCCGACGTCGTGTCCACCGCCCGGGGCTCGCGGCGGCCATGGGCGCACGCTAGGCCAGGGGCGGGCGCATCGACGGGCTCCCATCGTCCGGACGGCATGGCCGTCGGCGCCGTCGGCCGTCACTCGGGACACTGATCGGTCCGCGACGCAGATCCGACCGCAGGTCCGACCTCGGGTCCGACCTCCAAGCCCAGGAGCCCCCATGGCCGGTCCTCACGTGTTGATCACCGGTGTGGGTTCCGGGATCGGTCGCGCCACGGCGCTGCACCTGGCCGGCCGCGGGTTCACGGTCACCGGCGCCGTCCGCGACCCGGCGGACGGCGACGGGCTGCAGGCGCAGGCCGCAGCGGCGGGCGTCGCCGTCGAACCGGTCGTGCTCGAGTTGACCGACCCCGAGGCCTGCGAGGAGGTCGCCGGCCGTCGCCCCTGGTTCGGACTCGTCAACAACGCCGGCTACTTCAACGCCGGTCTGGTCGAGGACGTCGCTCGCAGCGACGCCCGGCGACAGCTCGAGACGATGGTGCTCGCGCCCCTGCACCTCGCGCAGGTGGTCCTGCCCGCGATGCGTGCCCAGGGGCAGGGACGGATCGTCAACGTCAGCTCCGGCATCGTCCACCTGGCGGCGGCGGGCACCGGCTGGTACCAGGCCAGCAAGCAGGCGTTGTCGGCGGCGAGCGACGCGCTGCGCGCCGAGGTCGCGGGTGACGGCATCGAGGTGGTGCTGATCGAACCTGGCGGCATCAACTCGGAGATCTGGTCCAAGGCCGAGCGTGACCTGATGGAACGACGCGGGGGCAGCGCCCGGCCGCAGGGCTACGAGCGGGCGCTGCGCCTGCTGCGTGCGCTCGACGGGCGCATGCACCCGCCGACGCTGGTGGCCGAGGCGATCGGGGACGCCCTGACCGCCCGGCGGCCGCGCACCCGCTACCGGGTCGGTCGGGAGGTGGCCCTCATGCGGGCGACCCGGTACCTGCTGCCCGACCGGCTGCGCGATCGGGCACTGCGGACCCTGCTCGGGATGTGAGCGCTCGAGCGCGGCGGGCGCGGCGGTCCGGTCCCGGTGGGCTCAGGACGCGGTGCCCACGACGGCCGTCAGCGACGCCCCGTCGCCGGGCAACGCCAGCATGCGCTCGAGGGCGACACGGGCCCAGCGTCGGGTGGTCGCGTCGACCCGGACCTCGTTGACGACCTCGCCGGCGACCAGTGCTTCGAGCACCCACACCAGGTGGGGCAGGTCGATGCGGTTCATCGTGGCGCAGAAGCACACGGTGTCGTCGAGGAAGACGACGTCCTTGTCCGGGTGCTCCTCGGCGAGCCGCTTGACGAGGTTCAGCTCGGTCGCGATCGCGACGGTCGCACCGGCCGGGGCCTGTTCGACCCAACGGATGATCTGCCCGGTCGAGCCGACGCGGTCCGCCTCGAGCACCACCTCGTGGCGGCACTCGGGGTGGACGAGCACCTCGACGCCCGGACGCTCGGCGCGGATGCGCTCGACCATGCTCGGCTGGAACCGCGCGTGGACCGAGCAGTGTCCCTTCCACAGGATCACCCGGGCCTCGCGCAACTGCTCGTCGGTGAGCCCACCGTCGGGCTGCCACGGGTCGTACACCACGCAGTCGTCGAGCGACAGACCGAGCGAGAGCACGGCGGTGTTGCGCCCGAGGTGCTGGTCGGGCAGGAACAGGACCTTGCCGTCGTCCCCGCCACCGGGTGCCTGTTCGAAGGCCCAGCGCATCGCCGCCGGGGCGTTCGACGAGGTGCAGATCGCGCCACCGTGCTCGCCGCAGAACGACTTGATCGCCGCCGTCGAGTTCATGTAGGTGAGCGGCACCGTCTGCGCCGCGACACCGGCGCGCTCCAGCCGGGCCCAGGCGTCGACGACCTGCCGGCCCTCCGCCATGTCGGCCATCGAGCAGCCCGCGGCCAGGTCCGGCAGGATCACCGTCTGGTCCTCACGACCGAGGATGGAGGCCGACTCGGCCATGAAGTGCACGCCGCAGAACACCAGGTAGGGCGCTTCGGCCGTGGCGGCCTGCCGGGAGAGCTCGAAGGAGTCCCCCCGCGCGTCGGCGAACTCGATCACCTGGTCGCGCTGGTAGTGGTGCCCGAGAACCATGACACGCTCGCCGAGTGCCGCCTTGGCGTCCCGGGCCCGCGCCGCCAGCGTCGGGTCGTCGGGCGCCGGCAGGTCACCGGCGCAGACGACGCCGCGCTCGGCGCCTCGATCGGCGCCGCGGCCGAGCAGCAGCAGTGGCGAGCCGATCGGGATCGTGGGCACGGAGGTGGTGTTGCGCGCGGGCGCAGCGGCAGGGCGGGCAGCGGTCACGGCAGGTCCTCTCGTGGCGCGCAGACGCCGCAGGCAGCAGCGAGGGAGGCGCTGGGGGGCGGTCGCGCAGTTGTGGTCAAGTTGACCATTACCGGCAGGGTACCGGAAGGTCGCCGATCGGCGAGAAGCGGCGCGTGAGTAGGCTGACGGGTCGGTGCCGCCCCGTCGGGGCCGGGCCGGTCGGCGTCGGTGGAGGGTCCGTGAAGGTCGGTGCGCAGGTCGGTGCACGGGTGGTGTTCGTGACCGAGTCGATCGCCGGGGTGTCCGCACCCGCCGTTGCCGCCGCCCTGGCGGAGGCCTGGCGGGAACGCCGCCCCGACGACGACGTGGCGACCCTCGCCGTCTCCGACGGCGGACCGGGGCTCATCGAGTCGCTCGCCCGGCCCGGCGACACCGAGCTCGTCACGGAGGTCGCCGGCCCGCACGGGCACCCGCTCGAGGCCCCGTTGCTGCTGCGCGAGGACGCGACGGCGGTCGTGGAGGCCGCACGGGTGGCCGGCGCGGGGCTGGCGCCGGAGCCGGAGCAGCAGGTCCGGACCGCGCTGGCCACCACGTACGGTGTCGGGGAGTTGCTGCGGGCCGCGCGTGACGCCGGCGCGCGGCGGATCCTGGTGGGCGTGGGCGGTGTGGCCGCCGTGGACGGCGGCACCGGGGCCCTGACCGGCCTCGGGTTCCGGCTGCGGGTCACCGACGGCTCCGGTCTCAAGATCGGCGCCGACGACCTGCACCGGGTGGCCGCGATCGAGCGGGGCTGGTCCGAGGACGTCGAGGACCTCGAGGTCGTGGTCCTCACCGACACGGACGCGACGCTGGCGGGCGCGGCTCCCGAGGTGGCGCCCCCGACCGCCGACGACCTGGTGAACTGGGCCGCGGTGGCCGAACGCGACCTCGGGCGGCCCGGTCTCGCCGGACGGCCCGGCACCGGTGCGGGCGGTGGTACGGCCTTCGGGCTGGCCGCTGGCCTCGGCGCCCGTCTGGCCGACGGCGTCGAGGTCGTGTGGGAGGCGATCGACGGGGACGCCGCGCTCGCCCGCGCGGACCGGGTCGTGCTCGCCACGGTCGCGGGCAGCAGGTGCGACCGCGGGGTCCGGGCCCGGCTCGCGGCCGCTGGACGGCGGGCGCTGGTCGTCGCGCCGCCGCAGTCGCCGCCGGCGGCCGACGCCCGGGAGTTGCTCGCGGCCGTCGGAGCGGCACTGGACGCGTCGGGAACGACCGTCGCCGAGAGCGTGGCGGACTGACGCCGCCAGCGGCTGGTGCCGCAGGCCGCAGACGCACCGCCCCCGCGTGAGCCTCTGCGGCCGGCCCGGCGGGACCGCGTCCACCGTCGATACACTCGACGCCGTGCTGCCCGCCGTCGAACTGGCCGGCAGGTCCCATGCCTTCGAGCAACAGGAGTAACGCCGATGAGCGCCGACACCGTCGAGAGCTCGATCGTCCTCACCGAGACGGCCGCGGAGAAGGTGCGCAGCTTCCTCGCCGACCAGCCGGACGTCGACGACGTGGCGCTGCGCGTCGCGGTGCAGGCGGGCGGCTGTGCGGGCTTCCGCTACGCCCTGTTCTTCGACGACCGTCAGCTCGACGGTGACGTCGAGGAGCAGCAGCACGGCATCCGCATCCGCATGGACAAGATGTCGACCCCGTACCTCGCCGGGGCGGTCATCGACTGGAAGGAGTCGCTCGAGGCCTCCGGGTTCTCGATCGAGAACCCCAACGCCTCCGGCTCCTGTGCCTGCGGCGACAGCGCCACCTTCTGATCGCGCGGCGGCGCGGCTCCCGTCGACAGGGAGCCGCGCCGCCGTCGAACCCGGCCCTCTCGAGCGGCGTGGGCCCGGGCCGCTCAGGCATCGAGTTCGTGCAGACGCACGCGGCGCAGCAGCTGGGCGTTGAGGGCGACGACGATGGTGGAGGTGCTCATCAGCACCGCACCGAGGGCCATCGGGAGCACGAGCCCGGCCCAGGCGAACGCGCCGGCCGCGAGCGGGATGGCCACGAGGTTGTAACCGGCGGCCCACCACAGGTTCTGCACCATCTTGCGGTAGGTCGCGGCGGACAACGTGCGGATCGCGACGACACCGCGAGGGTCGTCGGATGCGAGCACGATGCCGGCGGACTCGATGGCGACGTCGGTGCCGGCACCGATGGCGATGCCGACGTCGGCGCGTGCCAGCGCGGGAGCATCGTTGACGCCGTCGCCGACCATCGCGACGGTCAGTCCCCGCGCCTGGAGTCCCGCCACCTCGGCGTCCTTGTCCTCCGGGAGGACCTCGGCGAACACCTCGTCGATGCCGAGCTCGGCGGCGACCGCCTCGGCGACCGGGCGGGCGTCACCGGTGATCATCCCGACGGTGATCCCGGCGGCGTGCAGTCGATCGACCGCCTGGCGCGAGACGTCGCGGATCTCGTCCTCGAGGCTCAATGCCCCGATGACCCGGCCGTCCCGCACGACGTGCAGCACCGCGGCGCCGCGTCCGGTCCAGCCGTCGGTCGTCGCGGCCAGGTCGTCGGGGACCACGAGCTGGCGTTCACGCAGCAGCGCCGGGCCACCGACGGCGACCCCGACGCCGTCGACCACGGCCTCGACGCCGCGGCCGGTCCGGGAGCGGAAGTCGGTCGCGGTGGGCAGGTCGCCGACCTCGGTGCGTGCGTGTCGATGGATGGCCCGGGCGAGTGGGTGTTCCGAGTCCGCCTCGACCGCGCCCGCCAGCCGCAGCACCTGCTCGGGCTCGACCCCGTCGATCGTCGCGGTGTCGGTCACGACGTGTTCCCCGCGCGTCAGGGTGCCGGTCTTGTCGAACAGGACCGCATCGACGGTGCGCATCCGTTCGATCGCGAGGCGGTCCTTCACCAGGATCCCGGAGCGGGCGGACTTCGCGGTGGAGATGGAGGTCACGAGGGGGATCGCCAGGCCGAGTGCGTGCGGGCAGGCGATGATCAACACCGTCACGGTGCGGTCGACGGCGAATGCGGGCTCGCCGAGCGCGACCCACACGGTGGCCGTGATCGCCCCGGCGACGAGCGCGACGTAGAACAGCAGTGCCGCGGCCCGGTCCGCGAGCGCCTGGGTGCGGGAACGGGACGCCTGCGCCTGCGTGACGAGTCGCTGGATGCCCGCGAGCGCGGTGTCGTCGCCGATCGCGTCGACCGCGACGCGCAGGGACGCGTCGGCGGAGACGGTGCCAGCGACCACCCGGTCGCCGGAACCGCGAGGGACGGGACTCGACTCGCCCGTCAGCATCGACTCGTCGACGTCTCCCGCGCCGTCGACGACGGTGCCGTCCGCCGGGACGCGGGCACCGGGGCGGACCAGGACGATGTCGCCGGGCCGCAGGTCGGCGACCCCGACGGTCTCGACCTCGCCGTCGGGCCCGACCCGCTCGGCGTCGTCGGGCAGCAGTTCGGCGAGCGCGGCCAGGGCGCCCTGGGCCTGACCGATGGCCCGCATCTCGAGCCAGTGGCCGAGCAGCATGATCACGATCAGCAGGGCGAGCTCCCACCAGACCTCCTGGGAGAACCAGCCGAGGAAGGTGGCCAGGGACGCGGTGTAGGCGACCGTGACCGCCATCGAGATCAGCAGCATCATGCCCGGCCGACGGTCGCGGGCCTCCTGCCATCCGCCGATCAGGAACGGCCACCCGCCGTGGAAGAAGATCACCGAGCCGAGCACCGGAGCGAGCAGCTCCGAGCCGGGGAAGCTCGGCGCGGTGTAGCCGGCCCACTGCTGGACGGGCTGCGACCAGACCACGACCGGGACCGACAGCAACAGCGTCAGCCAGAACCGGTCGCGGAACATCGCGGCATGATCACCGTGAGCGTGGTGTTCGTGTGCCCGACCGGGTCCGGCCGGCCGCTGGCGTTGCGTCGTGTCCGCGTGGCTCGTCCCGTCATCGACACCGGCGTCGTGGTCGTGGCCGGCGATCCCAGGCGTGTGGCGGGGGGTTCGGGTGCTCATGCGCGCCTCCGGTCATCGCTCATACACTACCCCTGTAGGGTATGCCGTCAAGATCGTGGCACTTCCCCGTACGCGAACGAGCGCCGGCACCAGCCGGCGGAAGGAGACGATGATGGCGACGAACGGGCACGAGGATCGCGAGGGACGCGCTCACGGGCACGGGGGCGGACACGACCTCCGGACGTACCTGCGCTTCGGCGCGATGATCCTAACCGCCATGGTGGTGATGTACGGGGTGATGTTCGTCAGCTCGTGGGAGCTGAGCCACGTCCGGTTCAGTCAGAGCCGCGTGTTCATGGTGCTGACGATGGGCGGCACGATGGGGCTGATCATGTTCGCCTGGATGCTCGACATGTACCGCAACACCAGGGCGAACGTGGCCATCGTCACCGCGAGCGTGGTGTTGCTGGGGGTCGGCGTGACCCTCGACCGGAGTCAGGTCACGGTCGATGACACCGCGTTCCTGAGCGCGATGATCCCGCACCACTCGATGGCCATCACGCGGTCCGAGCGGGCCGGTCTCGAGGACGTCCGTGTCTGCGAGCTCGCGATCGAGATCAGCGAGGCGCAGCGACGCGAGATCTTCGAGATGGACTGGTTGATCGAGGACATCGAACGCCATGGCATCGCGGCCACCGCCGACGAGGCCACGCAACGACCGCTCCCGCCCTACCGCGAACCCGCCGAACGTTCGTGCCCCACCGACTGAGTCCGGGCACGGTCAGTTGCGCCATCCCAGCAGGGCGGCGGTCAGTCGACCGTTACGTTCGGTGAGCCGCGCCCGCGTCTCCGAGGGCACGTCCCGCCACTGCAGCCGCCGCAACCGTCCGACGTTGTCCTCGAGTTCCCGACGAGCGGCACGGACACAGTCCAGGGAACAGCAGCCCGGGGTCTCGAGCGGCGCGCCACAGGCCACACAGCCGGCCGTGTCCCGCGCATCCGCGTGCGCTGCCCGAGGCTCGGCCGAGCCGGGAACGTGCGGACGCGACAGGGACATGGAGGCGGGCCTTCGAACAGCCGGACAGATCCGGTCAGGCCCCCCGTCTCGACGCCCGTCCATCGCGCAAGATATCGGCCGACCGGTCGGGTGACCACGAACAGTGGTCTGCTGACCGCACGATCGGTAGGGTCGGCTCGGGAGTGCGGGAATCCGCGTGGCGCGGCCGCGGCGGCCGACGCCGGACGGCCCGTGCGACCGTGAGGACACGCGCGTGGACGACGACAGCGGCTGGAACGACCTGCTCGTGGGTGGGTGGCACGCCGGTGTGCGTGACGCGGTGGTGGTGCGGGTGGAACGGGCCAGCGTCGGTCACCACGGTGAGCTCGTGCGCACGCTCAGCGATCCCGACGGCGCCCGCTACGCCTGGGTGGAGTCGCTGCACCGTCGGGTGCTCGGCGCGATCCGCGCCGAGACCGGTGCCGACCTCGACGAGCTCGGGTCGCAGGCAGCCTGGGCGTGCTACGAGGACGTGTGGGAGCGCCTGCGGGTGCGCTGGGGCCGGGGAGGCCGGCTCGCCCGGGTCCCGCTGGGCGGCGAGCCCGACGTGGTACGCCTGCTGCACTCGCTGCCGCCCTCGGCCGCGGAGGCGGCCGGGGCCGACATCTCGTGCGAGCCGCCCGACCCGTTGTGGTTGCACGGACGGCTGCTGGTCGACCTCGAAGGTCTGGCCGGACACGTCGCCGCCAGCCCGGACGACACCGACCTCCGGATCCTGGCCGGGCTGCTGCGGGGAGCGTGCCGACGTCAATGAGCCCGACGGACCTCGAAGTGCCACACGCGGTCCCGCTCGACCTGCCCGGTCAGCTCCTGGCGCTGCATCCGGCACCACACCGGGACGTCGACCTTCGCGGCCGGGTCGGTCGCGAGCAACCGCACGATCTGCCCGACCGCGACACCCTCGACCGCCTTGGCGAGCTCGATCACCGGCATGGGGCAGCTCATCCCGCTCGCGTCGACCTCGACGGCGACCTCGCGTCCGGTCGGGGCGTCGGTCATGGCGTCGTCTCCTGCGGTCACCCGTGATCGACTGTGGCACACTACCGATCGCAGGAGGCGCCCGTGGCCAGCATCAGAGCAGGAATCTACGTCCGGATCAGCCAGGACCGAGACGGCACCCAGCTCGGCGTCGAACGGCAGCGGGAGGACTGCGCACGTCTGGTCCAGCGGGAGGGCTGGGAGGTCGGCGAGGTCTACGTCGAGAATGACACGTCGGCGTCGGGAAAGAAGCCTCGGGAGCAATACCAGCGGATGATGGATGACCTGGCTCGCGGGCGTATCCAGGCCGTAGTCGCGTGGCATGCCGACCGTTTGCACCGCCAGCCAAGGGAACTCGAGGACTTCATCGAGGCGATCGAAGCGTCAGGTGCGGCCGTTCGCACGGTAACCGCAGGAGACCTCGACCTCTCGACGTCTGCAGGGCGCCTCCTAGCGCGCATGTTGGGAAGCGTCGCTCGCCACGAGTCGGAGCGGCACGCGGAGCGTGTGTCGCGGAAGATGCTGGAGCTGACGAAGGCCGGGAAGTACACGGGCGGTTCGCGATTGTTCGGTTACCACACCGGCCTGTGCTGCCCAGGCCCCGACTGCACGAAGCCGGACGCGCGGGTGCACGGTCCGCGCCGCTCGGCGACACACGAGCCCTGCGGGTGCGCTGGTGGAGGCTGCCGCGCCTTCGACGTCGTCCCGGAGGAGGCCGCCGCGATCCGTGAAGCCGCCCGTCTGCTCCTGGCCGGCAGTTCCCTGTTCGCGACGTCCCGCTGGCTCAACGAGCAGGGCTTCCGGACGACGTCGGGCAGCCGCTGGTCCACCGACGGTCTGAAACGGACGATCACGAATCCGCGCCTGTCCGGGCAATTGGTTTACAAGGGCGAAGTGATCGGTGACGCGCCGTGGGAGCCAATCCTCGACCGTGCCGCCCACGAGCAGCTGAAGGTAAGGTTCGCCCCGGCGAAGCGGAGTCGTCCCGCGCGCAGCCGTCTCCTGACCGGCATCGCGGTATGCGGCATCTGTGGTGCTCGCCTGGTCGGCAGCTACAACGCCCGCCGTGTGCCGATCTACCGGTGCCCGCCTGAGGGGGACCAGACGGTGCGGGAGAACTGGCGCGGCTGCGGCGGCGTGTCGATCGTCGGCCCGCAGACGGACGACGAAATCCGAGACCGCCTTTTGTCGGTGCTAGAGGGGGACGGGCTGACGGCGGCGATGGCGGCGGCGTCCGCTACTCGGAGTGGAAACAGCGGCTGGCAGACCGGCTGGTGGCGGACGAGGCGGCGCTGGTCGAGCTGACTAACGACCACTACGTCGAGCGCGCTATCGGGAAGGCAGCCTTCCTGGCGGCGAAGGCCAAGTTGGACGGGCGGATCGCCGAGGCCAGGCGGGAACTGTCAGCGGACGACCACACGTCGGCGCTGGTCGGGCTGCCGTCGGACGCGGAGGGGCTGCGCCGGGCCTGGAACGAGGGCGGCATCGGTCCGGACCCGGACGGCCTGGACGACGAGCAGGCGGCGAAACGGCAGCGTGCCCGGGTCGCTTGGCGTCGTGCGGTCGTGGTTGCGATGTGCGAGCAGATCACGATCCGGAAGGCCGAGAAGAAGGGCCAGCCGTGGAAGCGCAACGGATCGCGGTCACCTGGCGTGTCTGACTGGTGTGCGGCGGGCGTAAGGGTCCCCTGGCGTCGGCATCGCACATCAGCGGTCTGTTCCGATATGGGGCGAAAAACGCTTGCGATGCTGGTCGGCGCACCAAAGGCTGCAGAACTTCACGCCTTGGTCGATAAGTCCTCCACCGGAGATGGTGGTGGATCCGCACTGGACACATCTCGGGAGGACGAATGTCCCCCCGAAGTGGAGAAGGGCCAGAAGGCATACGACTTGCGGCCAACCGGAAAGGCTGTCTAAGAAGGTTATTGCCGCTGCAACCGCGACCAAGATGCTGAAAATCTCAGCAACTCCCTTCGCGATCTCGGACGCGCTCAACTGCGGAACCTCGACTCGACACAGACGTCTTGTGTGCGACGCCAGCCGACATCCGTCCGACGCGCGCAGCCTTGTGTCGCGATCAGTCGGCGTGTTTTCGTCCGACGTAAGGGGATATACGACGAAAGGCACCCCGGTGACTGAGAAGACCGAAAAGAAGACGGCCCGGACCCCGCGCGACTGCGAGTGCAGCTGCGGCGAGCAGACGAAGGGGGGACGCTTCCGCCCTGGCCACGACGGCCGGCTGAAGGGGCACCTGATCCGGGACTACCGGGAAGCCACCACGGCGGCTCAGCGGAAGAGGGTCGCGGCGAAGTTCGAGGCGCTTGGCTGGTCGCACTTCATCCCGAAGGTCTGACCGGCCGTGATGCGGGCACTCCCACCGACGCTGGCGGGGGCGTCGCTGTGTCACCCTCGAAGCCGTACGCGATCGGTGCGACCAGCGTTCCGGTCCCCGCCGGGGCCTCGGCCGAGTAGGGCAGCGCGGAGAGATCGCGCGCGTCGGTTTCGAGGAGGTGCGGTTGAGCGAACTTGGCGGTTGACTCGATAGCGTCCTTTACGCTGAGGTCCCGCCGCTCAGCAAAGATCTGTGCGACTTGACGATGCTCGGGGGCAGGGAGATCTCGGTCCGCTGGTAGTCGAAAGTCGGACTCCATGAGGGACTGTACGATCCTCCAGCCTTCCCAAAAGATCAACATGAACGTCGGGTCATACGGCACCGGGCAGACGATCAAATTTCGTGATTCATCCTTCCTGAGTGCGTCAGACCTGCCGTACTGGGCCGGAACGATCGCTACCCGCAGTCCGTGGGCCCCTTCCAGCTTGCGTGGGTTGATCCGGACGCTGGTGCCAACCCAATGCTCACGCTCGGGTGCGCCTAGGAAAAGGTCCGCTTTCCACAGCCCGCGGATGCTCTGCGGCAGATTTGGGCGTGTGCTCGGCCGTCTGAAGGCTGCAGCCAGTTGGTTTAGATAGTTCTTCAGCTTGACCGGCTGACCCCGATTCCCCGAAAGGACGCGCGAGTCATCCGTGATGAGATCGAGCTGCGTGTTGATGAGCCGTTGCGATCCTGCCTTCTCCATCGCGAAGAAAATCGATGACGGCCGGTCAGTCTTGATTCGACACAAGGAAAGCGCGTCACTCACCCGGTCGAGGATCGCCTCGTTGCCGTTCGCCATGGCATCGTGTACGGCGTACTCGAAAGCTACCCCGACATCCCCGTCACCTTCGTTACGGAGAACTCCTAGCATTCGGAGTGGGATGTCCTCCCGCGATTCGACACCTTGAAGGCGCTCAGCCGAGATCGAGTGCAGTACGGAGGCGATGATCGGTCGGGCCACTGCTGTGAGAGCCGTCACCGGCTCGGCGACCTCATTCCGTTGCTTCTCTTCACGTACCTGCACGGCCCCCACGCTCCTCGCCTGCCCGAGGAGCACGATAGCGCGTGCGGTGTGCCACGTCGCTGCAGGGGTGCCTTCGGGCGGCGTACACACCACCGACGGGCGCGCTGACGGCGCCCGGCGGGCCGGCGGCGCGGCCGCCCCGCCCGGACATATGTCTCCGACTTAACGGGATAGCCCTCCCTTGAGTCGGAGCGGGCGCTCAGCTATGTACGCCCCGGCCGGGGGGTCGAGCGCAAGGGAAAGCAACCCCTTAAGTCGTCAGTCCGCTGACGAGCAATGTCAGCAGTGAACTAACGACTGCAATGATGGCGCCGACGACTATTCGGTCGCTGTTTCTTCTCCAGAAGGAAGGACGCGTCGGCCGCTCCTGCATGTACACAGCAGATCCGCGCAAAGTGAAGTAATTGAAGACCGAAATCAAGATTGTGAAGGTAACACCGAAGATGGGGAAGAAGCCCGCGCCACCCCAATCCTGCGCAGCAAGCGCTATGAGAGCAGCTAGCGAACCAAGAAAGTAAGGGTTCAGCAGAGATCGCACCCACTCAGGCCGCTGGCTTGATTGCATTATGGTCTGGATGCGGAACGCGGCGGCGCCGAAAGCATCATTGTTGCCGCCTGTGACGCTCAGCCGGCCGCCGAATCCCGTCACTCTGAGGTATACATTTTCGAGTCTATCGCTAAGTGAGAACGTGATCGACTTGACCTTGAAGCGCGTTTCCGCATCGACAATTTCATCAATAGTGTCACCTTCAAACTTGTCAGTCTTGATCGTCAGCTTCCCACGGTCCGATTTGGCCGACTGCAATATCGACTCGATCTCGCGTAGGTCGGCAGGCCAAAGACGGACTTGGTCGTACATCCGTCCTAAGCCATCGTCATGAGGTCGCGTCGCCATGCGCGAACCCTAGCCGCCGAGGACAGCGACGCGCCCCGGCCGGAGCAGGAGGGGCCGGGGCGCGTGCCGCCGTCAGCCGCCCGAAGGACGAGGCGGTGACGGCAGGTCAGTTGCGGCTAGCTCAGACCGAGCCGGTAGCGCGAGGCCACCAGGCGGGCGTCGATCTGGCCGGCGATCTTGTGACGGCGGAGGCCGACCCAGGCGCTGGCCGCCTGACGCTGAGACCCCTGGCCGTGCGTGGCCAGACCGGCGATGGCAGCCGTCTCGATGTCGGCGAAGTCGCGGACGTTGTCGAAGCCGCGCGACTGAAGGTAGGCGCGGCCCCAGCGGCCGAGCAGCTCGCTCGCCAGGTCGCCGTTACGGCCGGCGAGATCGACTGCGGCGGCAGGTACCTGCGTCGGGTCGAGCTGGTCGAGGGTCAGCCGGATTTCGTCGCGGGCCAGCTGCCGGGACGTCGGGTTGGCGTCCGGGCTGCCGACGGCAGCGGCACGGAGGTTGGCCTCCAAGACGGCCAGATGGGTGCGTGCCCGCTCGATGGCGTCGTTGACCTCCGACTCGCCCTGGTCGCGGGTTTCCCGGACCACCCGCTCGCGGTGCTCCTTCGGCAGCGCATCGTTGCTGGCCGTGTCGCGGATTCGGCTGTGCGCGCCGTTGGCCTTCAGCTGCGCGGCGTTGAGCGCGCCGGTCATTGCCCGCCACGCCTCCTGCACCGGCTGCGGCATGCCGGCCAGCGAGCCGGTCTCGAAGGCGCCGAGGGCCTGGCCGACCTTGCTGTCGATGTCGTCGAACATCCGGTCGAAGCGGTCCTGCTCGGCCTTCAGTGCGGCCTCGGCGTCGTGCGGGACGAGGGTGTCAGTGTTCACGATGGGTCTCCTTACGTGGTCTCGGTTGGGTCCGGCCGCAGCCGGTGCAAGGGGGCGGTTCTGCCTTCAGGTCGACGGGGAACTGGCAGTAGGCGCAGGTCAGGCGGCTCACGCTGTCCCTCCCTGGCCGTGGTACTTGCAGGGCGCCTCAGGGCCGACCTTCTGGCGGCACGGGCGCCCGTCGCGGGTCGCCGCGCCACACCGGCTGGTGGTGGGCCGTTCCGACACGTGGGGGCCTTCGACTCGAGGCCGCACACCACGGCGGCGGCGCTTCGACTTCACGGCCGGGCAGCCGGGCTGGTGACGCCAGCGAGGTCCGCTGCCCCGAAACGTCAGGTCGAGCGGGCACGCGCAGCCACGTTCCCGTGACCGGACCAGCTGCCGGGCCATCCGCCGCGACGTCGCCGCAGCGGCCGACTCCGACGGCTCGTACGCCGCGTTCTCGTGCACGCGCGATTTTGTGGCGCTCTCTGTTTCGCTTCCGCTGGCCATCGCTCAGTTCCTCTGTTGGAGGCTGGCGAGCCGGCGGCAGCGGTGCTCGTGTCCGTAGCTGACGACCCAGGTGCCGTGCACGAAGGCGATGTCGACGTCGGGTGTGCAGGTGCAGCCGCCGAAGGGGGCGAGCTTGCGGGCGATGGTGAGCCGGTCGCCGTGACGGCCGTCGGCGTCGGAGGGGCCGAAGGTGTCGCTGGCTTCGCCCGCTGGCATTTCCAGCAGGTCGGGGAGGGGCGGTGTGGTCATCGGCCTGCTCCTGGGACGGCGTCGGCGAGTTGCCGTCGCAGCTGGTCGGGGTCCTGGTCGAGGATCAGTTCGGCTTCGGCGAAGGGGTTGGGAGGCGAGAAGTTGCGCTCGATCCAGGTGAGGGCGTGGGCCAGGTGGGCGGCGTTGACGAGGCCGAGTTCGCGTCTCAGGCGTTGGCTGAGGGCGACGCGAGACCGGGTTTGGTCGCTGAGTTCCCGAGCCGGTGGGTCGACGAACTGCAGGTGCGCGACTTGGGCCTGGCGCTCGGCACGCTCGGCTGCTTTGGCGGCGGCCTGACTGGCGGCTGCGGAGATGCGCTTGGCGAATGCGGCGATCGGGAAGCGGACTCCTTCGGCGTCGAGCGGGGTCGGCTTGTCGTGGAGCCGTCGAAGTTCGCTGTCCCGCAGTCCCGCTCGGGTTGCAGCGGTGAGGGCTTCGGTCATCTGACTTCGAGCCTTGCCGTCCGTTTCGAGGGCGGCGGTCATTCGGCGACCGAGGGCGCCGGACGGCCGGATCGCATCCCAGCGGTTGCTGAGTTCTGACTGGTCAGCCCCCCCTGCCTTTGCCTGCTCGCACGCAGGCGTGGGTGTGTCCGCAGGCGCGGGCGCGGGGGGGGTCTTCTCGGAGAACTCCTCGGGAAACTCCTCGGTGGGGGGTCCCGGGACCCCCACCCTGGGGGTCCCCCCACCCCCACCCTGGGGGTCCGGGGACCCCTGGTCCGCCGTACGGGGGTCCGGGGACCCCCGCCCTGCCCATCCCGGATCGAGCGGGTCGACCCAGTTGTGCGGCGCGGGGAGGAGGGCGAGCCGCCCCGGCCGTCCCTTCTGCCCCTTGGTGGCCGCCACGCCTGGCACGTGCTCGATCAGGCCGAGTTCCGTGAGGCGGCGCAGGCTTCGCCGGACGTCGCTTCTGTCGGCACCGCACGCGGCGACGACCTGACTGAGGGAGACGTCGTCGGCCAGGCGCGACCAGGAGGCTGTCGTAGCGAGCACGCCGAGCAGCGCCCGATGGTCAGCGACGGTCAGCCGTGCAGACCCAGCCTGTGCGATCAGGTACCGCGTGGCGCGTCCGACCTCGGCGATCCGGTCACGCGGCACGTCGGGCCTCCACGAAGTAGCCAGTCGCGTCAGCAGCGAGGAACAGCGCGGCGAGGCGGGCGAGGGTGGCCGGGTCGGACACCTTCTCGGGCAGCCCTTGGGTGGCCCGCTCGGCGGCAGCGAACTCGGCGGCCGTCATCGGACCGCCTCTCCGGGCACCAGCCGCCGAACTCGCTTCGCCAGGGCAGGGCCGCCACGCTGCGCGATGGCGTCCCAGAGGGCCGGGCGGGGGCGCGTGTCGCCTCGAAGCCAGTGCTGGACCGTCCGCTCACTGATGCCCAGGTCGCGGGCGAGGTCGGCGGCGGAGATACCGGCCCCGTGGAGGGCGCGGACGGCGGGGGAAAGGGACAACAGACTCATCGCAGATGGTCCCCGGTCCGAGGCCGTAGCCTCGTCTCAGCGACCCCTCTGCGCGTCCCAGCCTCTGCGCGCCCCGTAGGGTTTCGGGAGATTCCCCCGCTTTTGGCGGGGCGTCGGGGCAGAACCGACTACCCCATGGAAGCACCCGCTGTCGGGGCACGCAATGTGGCGTATTACTTCTCGCACGGCCCTATTGCGGGCCGCTCAGCGTCCGAGACGGCCGCGTCGGCGCGCGACGGACGCCCGTCAACAGTGGTGTGCTTGCCACGCATAGGGCCACCCGTCCTCATGGTCGCCCGGTCTGCTGCTCGCCGGTCCTGATGTGGCCCGGCGCAGGCGCCACCGGTCGGTGTCGACCGGGTCGCGACGGGGCGTTCCCCGCGAGGCGCAGGCTACCGAGCGCGCACGGTGGGGGATCAACCGCGTTCGACGACAGGTTCCACGTCGTAGCTGATCTCGGCGCCGCGGAAGGCCGGCGCGTCGTGCACCGCCTCCATCACGCAGGCGATGGCGGCGTTCACGTTCGGCGCCTCGACCGTCACGGTCGCCCGCACGTGCGGATGGGGATCACCTGCCGGCCACCACGCCATCACCTGGTCGGTGGCTCCTGCCGCGCGCAGTACCCGTCCGAGGTCGTCGGGGCGGACGCCGTCCCCCGGGAGGCGGGCGGTGACGACGATGCGCACGGCCCGCAGGTCGTGCGGTCCCGATGGGACCGGCGCCGGGACGCCGGCAGCGTCCACCGCCTCGGCCAGCCCCTCCTCCCGCGTCGGGCCGGCGTCGATCGCGACGAGCAGGGTCGCCTCGGGTGCCGCCCAGGCGAGATGGGTGGTCGCCGCGCGCAGGCCCGACACCGTCGGGGCGACCGGCGCCACGATCACGTCCTCGGCGCGGGCGAACGCCCCGACGGCCTGGTCGGTCCGCCGTGGGTCGTGATGGATCCGGTCGCCGAGGCGTTCGAGCTCGGGTGGCAACTGCACCGCTCGGGCGCCGGTCCGCAGCACGGTCGCGGGCTGCGGGGTCGTGGCGTCGAGCCGCGCCGCGAGCCGCGCGGCGAGGTCCAGGCCACGGTCGCCACCCGGAAGCAGGTGGTCGGCGCTGACGGGCAGCAGCACGCGCCGGAAGGGCACGACGCCGAGGCGGACGACCGCCAGGGGAGCGGCACAACGGCCCACGATGGTGTCGAGCAGTCGCCCGAAGACGTTGGTGGTCGAGCTCTGCCCACGCCAGCCCATCAGCACCAGGGCGGTGGCGTCCGCCGCGACCGCGGACAGCACCCCCTCGGCCACGTCGTCGGCCTCCAGCACCCGGCCCGCGACCCGATGGGCGAGCTCGGCACCGACCTCCTCGGCTTCGGCCACGCTCGCCAGTGCCTCGGCCCGCTCGCCGGAGGACGCCGAGGGGCGGACCACGACCAGGGGCACGAGCGTCTCGCCGTCGGTGGCCAGGGCTGCGGCCAGGGCGAGCAGTGGTCGAACCGACGCGGGATTGGCGATCGGCACCAGGATGGAGCGTGCGGGCGCGGGCACGTCGGCCTCCTCGCTGCCTGCGGGGTTAGCTGACGGGCTCGGGCCGGAGCAGCCCTACCCGACGGGTGTGTCGGGACTCGCCCCACGTGCGTGGTTCCCCCGCCCCGGCGATCGCCGGGTTCGGCGCAGCCCTCAGCCTAGCCCGCCGCGTCGACGCAGCGCCCGGACCGTGTCGGCGTAGGTGGCGACGAACGCGTCGGCCTGGGCGAGGTCGAACGACGGGCCGAACGACAGCCGGACGTGACCATGGGTGAGCACGCCCATGGCGACCAGGACGTGGGACGGCCGTCCGGAGTCCGACGCACACGACGACCCGGAGTGCACGGCGTACCCGGCACGGTCGAGCTCGCCGACCAGCGCCTCGCCGTCGACGTACAGGGCACTGACGGCGACGATGCCGGGATGGGCGTCGGCCAGCGGCCCGTGGACCTGCAGATCCTCGACGGCCGCGGGAAGGCGCTCGCGCAGCCGGCGTCGCACCACCTCCCGGCTGGAGTACGCGGTCTGCAGTTCGGCGCGGGCCACTTCGAGGGCCACGGCCGTCGCAGCGATGCCGGCGACGTCCTCGAGCCCGGCCCGGCGTCGACGTTGCCGCTCGTCGCCCTCCTGCAGGGCGGCGATGCGTCCGCGGGGGCCGAGCACGAGCAGCCCCACTCCTCGCGGACCGCCGAACTTGGCGCCCGAGGCCGACAGCAGGTCCGCGCCGAGCTGGTCGAGCGTGACGCCGAGCTGGCCGACCGTCTGGCAGGCGTCGACGTGCAGCAGTGCGCCGACGCGGTGGCACGCGTTCGCGAGTTCGTGGGTGGGCTGCAGCGTGCCGATCTCGTGGTTGGCGTGCTGCACGTGGACGGCCAGGGTGTCGTCGCGCACCACCGCGGCGACGGCGTCGGGGTCCACCGCCCCGGAGGCGTCCACGCCGACCACGTCGAGGTCGTAGCCGTGTTCGGTCCGTAGCCGTTCGCAGGCGCGCAGCACCGAGGAGTGCTCGACGGCGCTGCACACGACGTGGCGTCGCCGCTCGCCGCGCCGCTCGGCCGCGCGGGCCGAACCGAGGACGGCGAGGTGCACCGCTTCGGTCCCGCCGGAGGTCCAGACCAGGTCGCGTTCGTCCGCGCCGAGCGCGAAGGCCACGGTCGCCGAGGCGCGGTCGAGCAGGTCGCGGGCCGCCCGCCCCTCCTGGTGGCCACGCGTGGGATCGGCCCAGGCCATGGTGGCCGCATCCGCCAGCGCCTGACGGGCCTCGGGACGCAGGGGCCAGGCGGAGGCATGGTCGAGATAGATCCGGTTCATGGCGCCCACCGTAGGCGCTGCGGACGAGTGCGCCGTGTCGGGCGCGGGCCCGCCGCGCGGTACGGTTGCGGTCCGAGTCCGTCCCGTCCGGCCGAGCGAAGAAACGGAAGTCCGCGTGCGTGTCCTGGTGGTAGCCGAGAACGTCTCCGAGCGCCTGCGGGCCGTCAGTGCCCTGGCGCTGCATGCGGATGCCGTGGTCACCGAGGCAGCGAGCGGCGAGGAGGCGCGCCAGGAGTTGCTGGCGGAGCACGATGCCTACGACGTCGTGGTGGTCGACGGTGACCTGCAGCCGCGCGGAGGCTTCGCGATCCTCTACGACCTGCGCCAGCAGGCGACGCTGCAGGAGCTGACGCCGCTGCCGTCGCTGGTCCTGATCTCTCGTGAGCAGGACCGGTGGCTCGCGGACTGGGCCGGTGCCAACGACACGATGCTCAAGCCCGTCGACTCGTTCCGCCTGTCGAAGCGGGTCAAGGAACTCGTCGGGCAGACGGCGCCGCCGTACGGCGGCTCGGGCGGCACCGCCCAGCAGGTCGCTGCGGCGCTGGGCGAGACCGGCGACGGCGGGCGCTGAGCACCGGTCCGCCGAAGCCGCACCTCGCTCGTCGTCGCGTGCCCCGGCCGTGTCGGTCGGTCGCGGGTGCAGGCCGGGAGGTGGTCACGGCCCGTCGCGGCGACCCAGCTCCCTGGCCGTCGCCGCGACCTCCTCGGGTTCCACGCCGAGTCGGTGGGCGATGCGCTGGCGTGCCGCGTAGACGTTGCTGCGCGAGGTGCCCAGCCGGTCGGCGATCGCCCGTGCCTCGACCCCGTCGGCGAGCAGGAACGCGATCTCGCGCTGACGGTCGGTCAGCGAGGCGAGCAGCTCCCGGCCACGTTCCTGCGGGGAGGTGGGTCGGGGCGGCGACTCCAACCGCGACAACGTGACCCGCGGGCCGGCCGCGTGCCGGCCGGCGTCGAGTTCGGCCAGCCGTTGCACGAAGCCGCGCAGCTGTCGACGGCGTTGCGCGCGCTGCTCGTCGGTCTCCGGTTGCAGTGCCTCGCTGATCGTCGACAGCAGACCTTCGAGGTCGAACGGCTTGGTCAGGTAGCGCACGGCCCCGGAGAGGTGGGCACGGATCACGTCCCGTTCGCCGGACAGGGCGGTCAGCATCACCACGGGCAGGTCGGCGAGGCCCTCGTGCGACTGCAGTTCGGCGAGCACGCCCCAACCGTCGAGCGAGGGCATCATCACGTCCAGCAGCAACAGGTCCGGGCGCTGCTCACGGAGCAGGTCCAGCGCTTCCCGGCCGTCCGCCGCGGTTCGCACGGTGAAGCCGGCCTGCTGGAGGTTGAGCCGGATGAGCTGGGTCAGTTCGCGCTCGTCGTCGACGACGAGCAGGTGCGCCCCCTCCACGACATCCCTCCCGTCGGCGCGGTCGTACGGCGTCGTCGGCACGACATCGGTCGACGCTAGCACCGGCGTGCGGTACCGGCCCGTGGCGCCGTCGGCCGCCCGTCGGTGCCGACGGTCACCGGCGTGCCCGGTGACGGGCGTCGGCGCTACCGTCTGCGGCCCGTTCGCGTCGTGGCGCGAGGCCGCGCGCCCGGACGAGAGGACCGAGCCATGACCGACGAGCCCTTCCGGTGGTCCGAGGTGTTCAGCCGCCTGCTGCACGGTGAGCACCTCGACGAGGCCACCGCCGCCGAGGTGATGGGCACCCTGATGCGCGGCGAGGCGGAGCCGGCCCAGGTGGCTGCCCTGCTGGTGGCCCTGCGGGCCAAGGGCGAGTCCCCGGCCGAGATCGCCGGATTCGTCCGGGCCATGCTGGCCGAGGCCGAGCCGATCGACCTCGACCCCGGCGTCGCCGAGCGTCTCGTGGACACCTGCGGCACCGGGGGGGACGGCGCCAACACGTTCAACATCTCGACCGTGGCCGCCGTGGTCACCGCCGCCGCCGGCCAGCCGGTCGCCAAGCACGGCAACCGGGCCGCCTCCGGCGTCTGCGGCAGCGCCGATCTGCTCGAGGCATGGGGGGTCGCCATCGAGCTCCCGCCCGCAGCGGTGTCGCGCTGCGTCACCGAGCTCGGCATCGGGTTCCTGTTCGCCCGCTCGTTCCACCCCGCGATGCGCCACGTCGCCCCGGTCCGGGCCCAACTCGGGATCCGGACGGCGTTCAACGTGCTCGGGCCGTTGTCGAACCCGGCCGGCGCGCCCTTCCAGGTCGTCGGTGTGAGCGATGCCCGGCTGGCGCCGGTCATGGCCGAGGCGCTCGTCAGACTCGGCAAGCGGCACGTCCTGGTCTTCCGCGGCGCCGACGGCCTCGACGAGCTGACCACGACCGGACCGAGCACGGTCTGGGAGGTCCGCGACGCCCGGGTCGCGCAATGGGAGCTCGATCCGGTCGCGTTCGGCTTCGCCGCCGCGACGCTGGCCGATCTGCGCGGCGGGTCGGTCGAGGAGAACGTCGCCATCGCCGACGCGGTGCTGGCCGGGGAACCGGGGGCACCCAGCGACATCGTCGTGCTCAACGCGGCCGCGGCCCTGTACGCCGCGGACGCCGTCGCGGACCTCGCGGCGGGAGTCGAGGCGGCCCGGACGGCGATCGACTCCGGGGCCGCCCGCGAGCTGCGCGACCGCTGGGTGCAGCGCACCAAGGAACTGTCGACCCAGGGACGCGCGCATGGCTGACCCGAGCTCCCCGGCGGTACACCCCGACCGTCACCACCTCGACGCCGCCTCCCGCCCGTTCGACCCGGCACGGCTGCCGCCGAAGGACGAGGTCGGCGCCGCCGGCTTCTTCGCGCTCGACCTGCGCGTGGGCCGGGTCACGGACGTCGAGGCGTTCCCCGAGGCGCGTGACCCGGCCTGGAAGTTGACGGTCGACTTCGGCCCGCACCTCGGCACGCTGCGCACCAGCGCCAAGGTCACCAACTACCCGGCCGAGGACCTGCTCGGCCGGCAGGTCGTCGGCGCGGTCAACCTCGGCCGCAAGCGGATCGCCGGGTTCGTCAGTGAGTTCCTCGTCCTCGGTGGCCTCGAACCCGACGGCACGGTGCGGCTGCTCGAGGTCGACGGTGATCTGGCGCCCGGATCGGTGGTCGGATGAGCGAGACACCGCCACCGGAGGTCCCCTTCCGCATCGACCTCGAGCCCTTCGCCGACTTCGAGGTCGGGGTACTTGTCGAGCGGCCGGCGTACGCGCCGGACGAGACCGTGCGCATCACGGTCACCGCGACCAACGCGGGCGACCGCTTCGTCGAGCACCGCTACCCGGGCTGGCAGCGCTACGTCCTCAGCGTCCGCGACGAGTACCACCGGGTCGTCGCCGACGACACCGTGCACCGCGGCGCCGACGGTCCGGCGCTCGACCGGTGGCTGCCGGGGCAGATGCTCGTCGTGCCGACCTACTGGAACCAGACCACCGGTGCGGTCGTGCCTGGCTGGAGCGACCAGCCACCGGGCCCGCGTGCCGAGCCGGGACGCTACCGCGTTCGCGTCACCTGGCTCGGCCGCGAGCCGAACTCCGGCGCCGGACTACCCGACGCCTTCAGCCGTTGGTTCACGCTCACCTGAGTTCGTCAGCGGTTCTGCCGAGACCGGCGCAAGTGGTGCGCGGAACGGGCGTCGCTCGACGGTCCGGCCCGGCGGTCGCGATCCGTGCCTCCCGACCCAGCAGCACGTTCGGTGCGACGCACGTGCGTCGGAAGCCGGCGCTGTGCAGGTGAGCACGCACGGATCGATGGACGCGGTGGCACTGAGCGCGATCCGTGCGTCCGCACGTCGGGCGGTGCGGATCCGGGCGCACGGATCGCTCGGCGAGACCCTGCCGGCGGCACCCGGGCGACGACCGCCGAACGCACGCGCACCAGGGTCCGGCCTCGCTCGTCGAGGTGACGTCGATCGGGCCGCCGCCGCGAGGGCGTCCCCGACGGGTCGCTGGGTCACGCTCAGCCGGACGCGACGAGCGGCGCCTCGGCCCGCCGCACGACCTTCGCGCCGTTGAGCACCTGCCGGTCGCGGCGCAGCTGGCGACCGAGCCGGCGCGCCTCCTCGACGGCGGCGTGCAGCGCCGCGCCGCCCGCGATCCGGCTGTCCCAGACGCCCTCGACGGCGACGACGCGGGTGTCGGGACGCTCGAGCCAGTCGAGCACGAGCTCGATCTCCTCGGCGTCGTCGCGCTGCCACGGACCGGCGCAGTCGTCGAGTGTCGCCTGCGCCCGCCACGCCAGCGCCTCGGCGTCGCCGGCCCGGCGATCCAGCCGGGCGGTTCCGGCGAGCCGACCGCGGCGCACGACCGCGACCTCGCAGGCGTCGGCGAGTTCGCGGCGCACCACCAGCTCGTCCACGCCGGCCAGGGCGTCGCGACGACGCGCACCGTGGACGGCCCTCGCCGCGGTGTGCAGCCGGCTGCGCGCCTCGCCCGCGCGTTCGAAACGCCCGTCCTGCCCGAACCGGCGCATGCGGGTGCGCAGCCGTTCGAGCAGCTCCGTCGGGTCCTCCCAGGCGGTCTCGACCGCCGCGACGACCGCGTCGTAGTCGTCACCGGTCTGCGTGCCGTCGCACGGGGCGCCGCAGCGACCGAGCTCCTTGAGCACACACGCGGCATGGTCCTGTGCCCGCCGCAGTCGGGGTGTGCAGGTACGCAGTGGATAGGCGTCCTGGAGCGCCTCGACCAGGTGCTGGGCCAACTGCCGCGACGGGATCGGTCCGAGTGTGCTGCGGTGTCCGGGGCCGGGGGAGCGCACGACCGACAGGCGCGGGAAGGCCTCGCGCGTCAACGCGACGTGGACCGCCGCCTCCGGGCGGTTCGACCGCCGGTTGTACCGGGGCCGGTGGCGGTGGATCTCCCGCAGCTCGCGGACCTCGGCCTCGAGCAGTGTCGGGGTCGGCGTCCAGGTGACCGAGCCGCACTCGCGCACCAGGTCGGCCACCCGGCGGCGCCGGTCCTGGCCGAAGTAGGTGCGCAACCGCGACCGCAGGTCGGTGGCCTTGCCGACGTAGAGGACCTCACCCCGGGGATCGAGGAACCGGTAGACGCCGCAGGTCGACGGGGCGTCGCGGACCAGATCGATGCGGCGGAATGCCCGGTCGGAACTCGACCGTGACAGGTCGCGCAGGTCCTCCAGGGTCGTGGCACCCAGGGTCCCGGCGCGCTCGATCAGCCCGTGCAGGACGTCGACGGTCGCGCGCGCGTCCGCCAACGCACGGTGCTCGGGCAGCGTGCGGGCGCGCAGGTGCCGGGCCAGCGTCTCCAGCCGGCAGTTGCGCACCTCGTCGGCGAGCAGGCGTCGGGCCAGTCGCGCCGTGTCGACGACCACGGGGTCGAGCTCGCCGGCACCGGTGACTGCCCATGCCGCACGGAGGAACGACAGGTCGAACCGTGCGTTGTGGGCCACGAACACCGCCGAGCCCAGGAACTCGCGCAGCACCGGCACGACCGTCGCCACGGACGGCGCGTCGCGGACCATCGCGTCGGTGATCCCCGTCACGGCCGTGACCGCCGGGGGGATCGGCCGGTCGGGCCGCACGAAGGTGCGCAGCTCGCCGAGGACCTCGCCGCCGCGGACCTTCACGGCGCCGACCTCGGTGATGCGGTCATGGCCCGGTTGCAGCCCGGTCGTCTCGAGGTCGAGCACCACGAACGTGGCGTCGAACAGCGGCGTACCGAGTTCCTCGAAGCCGAACTGCGTCGCGGTCGCCGTCACTGTCCATCTCCGGATCGAACACCCGTTCGTGTGAACGCGTGTTCTACCAGCTGGGCGTGACAGGACCTCCTCCGGTGCGCCGACGATGTCCGCGGCCTGCCGCCGGTCGCTCTGCGGCGTACCGCCGATCGCTCTGCGGCGTACCGCCGGTCGCTCTGCGGCGTACCGCCGGTCGCTCTGCGGCGTACCGCCGGTCGCTATGCGGCGTACCGCCGACGATCCCGCATCAGGCGGCGGCGCTCCTGTTCGCGGGTGCCGCCCCAGATGCCGTACTGCTCACGGTTGACGACCGCGTACTCGAGGCACTGGGGGCGGACCTGGCAGCCGTTGCAGCGAGCCAACGCTTCGCGCTGGTCCTCTTCGTCGAGGGAGAAGAAGACGTCGACCTCGACGTCCTTGCAGTTGGCCTCTTCGTGCCAGGAGCCGGGGACGACCAAGGGAAGCGGCGAGGACACTGGAACTCCGTGGGGTCGAGGGGACGGGGGCACCCGTGGCGGCAGCGCTGCGGCGGGCGGATGCTCCTTCCGCGGTGGCGCTACGGTGTGCCGTTCCGGGCGTCCGCAGCGTGGTCGTCGATGGCCCGGAGCCGGCACCGTCGTCCGGACGGTCCCGGACAGGGCAGACGGCGACGAGGTGGACGAACGGGTGACCAGCACGCACGACGAGTCCCCGGTCCCGCCCGCCGACGCGGTGTCCGACGGCCCCCGACGCCGCCGCGACCGTCGTGAGGACCTGCTCGCCGCCGCCGCGCGGTGCTTCGTCGCCAACGGCATCCGCCGGACCACCATGGAGGACGTCGCCCAGCAGGCACGCGCGGGCAAGGCGACCCTGTACCGCCACTTCGCCAACAAGGACGCCCTGATCGACGCGCTGCTCGAGCGCGAGGCCGACCGTCTCGACCGGCGCCTGCGTGCCGCCGTCGACGACCACGACGACGCCCCGGGACGCATCGAGGCCGCCTTCGTCGCCGGCGTCACCTTCTTCGTCACCCACCCGGTCATGACCCGCGGTCGCGACGAGGAACCCGGCATCCTGCTGCCGCGCATCACCGCCAACGGCGGGCCGCTCGTGGGGCGGGGCCTGGAGCTGTTCACCGACCTGCTGGCGTGCGGCGTCGCGTCCGGCGAGCTACGGCGGGTGGATCCTCCCGCCGGGGCCGAGGTCATCATGCGGCTGATGCTGTCCTACTTCAGCATCCCGCCGCTGCACGTCCGCGTCGACGACGAGGACGAGGCCCGGGCCTTCGCCCACGCGCTCGTCGCCGGTGGCTTCCGAGCCCGATGACCGACGCCCTCTCGGGTGGTCGGGCGCGCCGGCCCTCCTCAGCCGTTGCGCCGGTTCAGTGCCGCTGGCAGCGCGGGCAGGACGTCGTCCCCCGCTGGGCCACCATCGAGCGCACCAACGGCGTCCCGCACCGGCTGCACGGCCGGTCGGCCTGGCCGTAGGCCTCGAGGAACTCGGCGTTGCGGCCGGACTCGCCGTTGACCATCTGGTAGTCGCGGAAGGTCGTGCCCTCCCGCTCGATGGCTGCCGTGAGCACGGTCCGGATCGCGGCGTGCAGTTCGTGGGCCCGCGACCGTCCCACCCGCCGCGACGCCGGATGGATCCTCGCCAGCCACAACGCCTCGTCGGCGTAGATGTTGCCGACCCCGGCCACCAGTCGCTGGTCCAGCAGGCGTGCCTTCACCGGGGCCCGGCTGCGTGCCAGCGCGGCCGCGAACGTCTCCGCGTCGAACGCCTCGGACAGCGGTTCGGGACCCAGCGTCGCCAGCGTCGGCACGACGCGGCCGTAGTCCCCGGCCGGCACGACCGACGCGCGACCGAAGCGGCGCGGGTCCCGGAACAGCAGCGCCCGGCCGTCGTCGAGGACCGCTCGCACCCGCACGTGGGAGATCCCGCCGTCGCCCGTCGGCGCGGGCACGAACCGGAAAGAGCCCGTCATGCCCAGGTGCAGGACGAGTTCGAGCTCGTCCCCGTCCGGGCCCGGGTCCAGTGGACACAGCAGGAACTTGCCCCGTCGCCGCACCGCCTCGAGGCGGCGACCGACGAGCAGGTCGAGGTCCGACAACCTCGCGTGCGGGTGCGCGTCCCACCACACGTCCACGACCCGCCGACCCGACAGCTCCGGTGCGAGCTGCCGGCGCACCGACTCGACCTCCGGCAGCTCTGGCATGCCGTGACGGTACCCGGCGCTGCGGCCCGTACCCGAGGCCGGAGCGACCGACGTCCACGACGAAGGGGTGCCGGCCGGGCGGGCCGTCGGCCGTCGGAGGCGGCGGTTACGCTCGCGGTCGGTGCACGGACGGCAGCGGACGAGGATGCGCGGATGAGTCAGCAGGAGCGCGACCGCCGCGACGACGGCCGGCCCGAACAGGCTCGGCCGCGCGATCGCACCGGACGACCGCTGCCCTACGGCACCACCGACGTGCCCCTGGCGCAGGAGCACGAGCCGCGCTCGGTCGAGGAGGCGCTGCTGCTCGGCGTCGCGCTGTGGAACGACGAGCGCTTCTTCGAGGCGCACGAGTGCCTCGAGCACGTCTGGCACGCCGCACCGGAGGCCGATCGGGAGTTCTGGCAGGGCGTCATCCAGGTCGCCGTGGCCGGAGTCCATCTCCAGCGTGGCAACCTCGCGGGTGCCACGGCGTTGTTCGGACGTGCGGCCGACCGCCTGGCCGGCTATCCCGACGTCCACCGCGGGATCGACGTCGAGCAGCTGCGGGTCGCCTGCACCGGCGCACGCGCCGCGCTGCAGGACGCGGACGCCGTGATCGAGATCGGCTTCCCCGAGTTCCCCGCGATGGACGGCGGGCCGTGGTTCACGCCCGACCCCTCGGCACTGCGGCCGCCCGAGCTCCCGACACCCCTGTCCGACGAGCCGGTCTGGCTCACCGCGGGCCGCGCGCGTGCCCCGCGGCGTCGCACCACCTGACGACCCAGGAGTTCCTCCACCGTGTCCGAATCCCTCGCCCGTGGCCTCGAGTCCGGCGCCCGGTTCCGCTGCGACGGCTGCGGCAACGTGACCCGCTTCGACGTCGTGGCCACGACCCGCACCCGCCGCTTCCACCACTTCGACCTCGGTGGGGATGGCCGGGTCGAAGAGGAGGAGATCCTGGAGCAGACCGTCGAGTCGGTCAGCTGCCGCTGGTGTGGCCGGACCGACGCGGTGCAGGTGGAGACGTCGCCGGCCGGTACCTAGTGCCGGCCGACGGTTCGACCGAGGCACGGTCGGCGTCGCCACCGGGGCCGCCGTCGACGGCGGCGTTGACCGAACTGCCGGCCGACGCGTGGGCGGCGTTGCTGCCCACG
Organism: Egicoccus halophilus; assembly: GCF_004300825.1. Lineage (NCBI taxonomy): Bacteria > Bacillati > Actinomycetota > Nitriliruptoria > Egicoccales > Egicoccaceae > Egicoccus > Egicoccus halophilus. The sequence continues at coordinate 2,487,480 of NZ_CP036250.1, read as the reverse complement.
GTCCGCCACGCGCTGCACGACGTCGACGACGCCGTGGCCACGCCGGCCCTGCGGCGGTTGAGGGCCGCGCCGACGGGCCGGCTCGCCGGTGGGCGCGTCCGTCGGGAGGTCTGCGCACTGATCGCCGAGGGCGGTCCGCTCTGGGAGGCCCTGCGCGAGCGGCTGCAGGACGCCGAGCTCGCCCGCACCTGGGCCTCGGCGCTCGAGGCGCGCTCCGTCCCCGCGGAACCTTCCTCCCACGAGCGATCCGTGACCGCGCAGCTGCAGGCCACCCGGCGGGAGCTCGAGCGCGCCCGCGAGCGGCTGCGCGCGACCCGCGAGGAACGTGACGCGTTGCGCCGGCGGCTGGACGCGGCGCAGGCGGAGCTCGAGCGCCGCGACGCGGCCGCGGTCGAGCTCGCCCGCGGCCGGCAGACGGCCGACGAGGAGGTCGCGCGCCTTCGCGACCGTCTGGCGCAGCTGGAGGTCGAGCGCGAACGCGCCGTCGCGCGGGAACGCCGACGTGGTGAGGCGGCACAGACCCGCCTGCGCGAGGAGCTGGCCGAGCTGCGCCGACGCGAGGACGAGCGCCGCAACGAGCGTCGCCGGGCGGACGAGCGTCGCGAGGCGCAGCAGGCCGAGGCCCGACGCCTCGAGGAGGAACGGCGTCGGAACCGACGTGCGCGTGCGCCCCGCGTCGTGCCCGGGCGCCCGAGCACCCTGCCGTCAGGGGTGGTGCCGGGTACCGCCGAGGCGGTGGGCATGCTGTTGCACGCCGGCCGGCTCGTGCTGGTCGACGGCTACAACCTGACCCGGCGGCACCGCGACCACCTCGACCTGGAGACGCAGCGGTCGTGGCTGGTCCGGCTGCTGGCGACGGCCGCCCTGCAACGACGGATCCGCCCGGTCGCGGTGTTCGACGGCGAGCGCGCCAGTGTCGCCCGCCCTGCGCTCGCCAGCCGCGAGGTCGAGGTCCGCTTCACGCCGGCCGGCATCACCGCCGACGACGAGGTGGTGCTGGCGGTCGAGGCCACCGACGAGCCCGTGCTGGTGGTGACCGACGACCGCGAGCTGCAGGCCCGCGTGTCGGCGTCGGGGGCCGACGTGACCGGCACGGACGCCTTCGTGTCGGCGCTCGGCTGAGCGATGCGGAACACGTCGACGGGTACCGGGCGGTCGAGCCGACCGCGCGAGCACACGCGGGTGTGGGCGCTGGCCGCGGTGGGGCTGGCGGCCCTCGGCCTGGCCGCGTCCGTCTGGCGACCGCTCGCACCGGCCGTGCCGGCGACCACCGGGCAGCTGGCGACGTTCGGTGACGGCGTGCTGACGGCCGTCGCTGCCTACCGGGCACCACGCTACGTGGTCTCGGCGATCGCGACGGTGCTCGGCATCGCCGTGCCGCTCGGCTTCGTCGCCACGCGGTGGGGGCGGGAACGGGTCCGGGTCTGGGCCGGTGACGCCGCCGGCCCCTGGCGGGCGGGCCTGGTGGCGCTGCGCCTGTCGATCCTCGGCTCCCTCGCGGTCCTGCCCCTGGCGGTCTACAGCGGCGTGCTCCACGAGGGGCGCTGGGGCTTCCGCACCCGCTCGGTCCCGGGCTGGTTGCTGGACTGGGGCGTCCGTGCCGGCAGTCGGTGGCTGGGAATCGCCGTCCTGGTCGTGCTGCTGTTCGCGGTGGTCCGGCGATGGCCGGACTCGTGGCCCTTCCGCGCCACCGTCGGCGGCACGCTGCTCGTCGCCGGGGCGGTGTTGCTGCACCCGGTCGTGGTGCAGCCGTGGACGTTGCCGAGCGTGCCGTTGGCCGCCGGGCCCGCGGCCGACGCCATGGCCGACGTGCTTGACCGTGCCGGCGACCCGCCGGTGGACGTGCGGGTGGGGGAGGCGAGCCGGCGTACCACGCGGGTCAACGCGCTGGTGACCGGACTCGGCCCCACCCAGCGGGTGGTCGTGTACGACAACCTGCTCGAGCTGCCGCCCGCACAGGTCGCGTCCGTGTTCGCCCACGAGCTGGCGCACCAGGAGCACGCCGACCTCACCCGCGGGGTCGCCCTGTCGGGTGCCGCGCTGCTGACCGCGCTGGTGCTGTTGCGGTTCGTGCTGTCCAGCCGTCGCCTCCAGCGTGCTGCCGGGGCGGACGCTCCCGGTGACGGCCGCATGGTCGCGGTCGTCCTGCTGGCCGCGGCGGTCCTGGAGCTGGTGGGTACCCCGATCGGCAACGCCGTGTCCCGTCGTGCCGAGGCGGCGGCCGACGCGCGCGCCGTCGAGCTGACCCGGGACCCGGCGCTGCTGCTGTCGACCACCCGCGTGTTCACCGTGCGCGACCTGGCCTCGCCGACCCCGCCGCGTTGGGTCCGTCTGCTGCACGGCACGCACCCGACGGTCACCGAACGCATCACCTACCTCGAGGGGTGGGCCGAGCGCGAGGGCATCGAGCTGCCGACGCTGGCCGAGCTCGAGCGGGCCGAGGAGGACCAGCACCACCCGGCCGTGTCCGACGCGCCGCCGCGGGAGCCGGGAGGAGCCCGACCGTGAGAGTCCTGTGGGTCACCAACGACCTGCCACCCCGTGCCGGTGGCATCCAACAGTTCGTCGGCAACCTGCTCGAACGGGTGCATCCGGCCGAGACCCTGGTGGTCGGCCCCGCCGGCGACGCCGAGGCGGCCGCCCACGACGCCGGGCAGCCGTACGCCACCGTGCGCCTGCCCGGTGCGGTGCTTCCCACCCCACCCACGCGGCGTCGCGTGCTCGCCCATGGGCGCGTCCACCGGCCCGACGTCGTCGTGCTCGGCGCGTCGTGGCCCCTGGGGGAGCTCGCCGCCGGACTCCGCGACGGGCTGGGCGTGCCGGTGGTGTCGCTGTCGCACGGACTGGAGGCGGGACTGCCCGGCGTGGGGCTCGGACGGCTCGTGCGTCGCGCCACCCGCGACCTCGCGGCGCTGACGACCATCAGCGACTGGGCCGAACAGCGCCTGGTCCCGCACGTGGCCGCAGGACGCGTCGTGCGGATCCCCCCGGGCGTCGATGTCGCCCGTTTCACGCCCGACGTCGACGGCAGCGCGATGCGTCGTGCCTGGGAGGTCCCCGCCGACGCCCCCCTGGTCGGCTGCATCTCCCGACTCGTCCCGCGCAAGGGGCAGGACCAGTTGCTCGCGACGTGGCCGCGCGTGCGCGAGCGGCACCCCGACGCCTGGCTGGTGCTGGTGGGCGAGGGGCCGCTCGAGCCCTCCCTGCGACGCCGCGCGGAGGCCCTGGGCGGCCGGCGCGCGGGCATCGTGCTCGCCGGGCGCGTCGGCTGGGAGGCGTTGCCCGCCTGCTACGCCGCGCTCGACGTGTTCGCCATGCCGTGCCGGACCCGCCGGGCCGGGACGGACGTCGAAGGGCTCGGCATCGTCTACCTCGAGGCGCAGGCCTGCGGCGTGCCCGCGATCGCCGGGCGCAGCGGTGGCGCGCCCGAGGCCGTCCGCGACGGGGAGACGGGCACGGTGGTCGACGGCCGCGATCCACAGGCGTTGCTCGCCGCGCTGGACTCCTGGTTGGGGGACCCGGCCGCACGGGCCCGCGCCGGCACGGCCGGCCGCGCGTGGGTCGAGCGGCAGTGGTCCTGGGACGCGATCGCTGCCGGCTTCGCCCGGGTGCTCGACGAGGTTGTCGGGGCCTGAGACGCCGCGTGGCGCGCTACCGTGCGCCGCGGGGGGCATGGAGGGCGACGAGGCGGAGGAGCGGGTCGTGAACGCGGTGGTGGCGATCGAGGGTGCCGAGCCCTGGGGCTCGCTGGGGAGCGGGGAGCGCGCCGACATCGGGGTGGTCGTGACCCACGGGTTCACCGGCAATCCGCGGGCGACGCGGCCCATCGGCCTGTGGTTCGCGGCCGAGGAGTACGCCGTCGAGGTGCCCCTGTTGCCGGGACACGGCACCTCGGTCCGCGAGCTGGGCCGGACCCGGTACGCCGACTGGTACGCCGCGCTCGAGCGCACCGTGGACCACCTCGCCGGTGGCTGCTCGCGCATCGTGCTGGTCGGTCACTCGATGGGTGGCACGCTCTCGCTCGACTTCGCCAGCCGGAACCCCGGGCGCGTCGCCGCCGTGGCGGCGCTCAACGCCCAGGTGTCGGACCCGGTCCAGCCACTGGCGCGGCTCGCCCCGGTGCTGCAGTACGTGGTGCCCTACGTCCCACGTGACCTCGCCGGGCTGCCCGCCGACGACATCGCGCGTCCGGGCACGGCCGAGGGCGCCTACCCCCTGGTGTCCACGCGCGCGGCACAGTCGCTCATCGGCCAACTGCCGCGCCTGCGTCGACAGCTCGAGCGGCTGACCATGCCGCTGCTGGTCGCTTGGTCGCCGGACGACCACACCGTCCCGGCCGCCAACGCCCGCGCGTTGCGTGACCTCGTGGGCAGCGAACAGGTCACCGAGGTCGTCTGCGAGCGCTCGTACCACGTGCCGCAACTCGACTACGACGCCGACAAGCTGCGGGCGTCACTGCTGGCCTTCGTGGCGGAGCACGTCGGTTGAAGGGGTCGCCGCTGCTCGAGCTGCACGTCGACGACGACGGTTTCGTCCGCGCCCCGGTCGCGCTCGTCCACCGCCGGTTGAGCGCCGTCGACGACTGGCCGACGTGGTGGCCGGGCCTCCGGGTGCGCGCGATGCCGCCGGAACGAGCCCCGGGCGCCGGGGCGGACGGGCCCGCGCAGGAGGTGTGGGCACTGGAGCTGCCGGCGGCACCGTTGCGGCGGTTGCGGGTCGCCGCGCGCCTGCACGACCGGCGCCACGAGCAGGGCTTCCTCCTGGCACTGCGCGGGGAGGTGAACGGTCGAGCGGAGTTCTGGCTCGAGCCGACCGGCGGCGGCACCGTCGTGCACCACCTGCTGACCGCAACCGTCCCGTCCGCGTCGTCGCGGCGGTTGCAGCGCGACTACCGTCGGGCGGTACGCCAAGGCCTGTGGGGACTCAAGGACCGCCTCCACCTCGAGGCCCGGACCTCGGCCGGTCTGGTCCCCTGACGTCCCGCGGACGAGCCCCACGGCAGGGTTCGCTAGCCTCGGACCGTTCGTGTCACCCACCGTCGTATCGAGACGATCCTGACCCGCGTGCTGCTGTTCACCGGCAAGGGTGGCGTCGGCAAGACGTCGGTCGCCGCGGCGACCGCGGTCCACGCCGCAGCCGCCGGGGCACGTGTGCTGGTCACCTCCACCGACCCGGCGCACTCGCTGGCCGACGCCCTGGCGCAGCCGCTCGACGACCGCCCGCGGGCCGTGGACGTCCCCGGCGCTCCCGGTCGGCTCACCGGACTGCAGATCGACGCGCAGGCGCGGCTCGAGCATCACTGGAGCGACGTCCGCGACTACCTGGTGTCGCTGCTGGGGTGGGGCGGGATGGGCGCGGTCGCGGCCGAGGAGCTGATCCTGCTGCCGGGGATCGACGAACTGTTCGCGCTGATCGACCTCGAGCAGCAGGTCGCCAGCGGGGAGTACGACCTCGTCGTGGTGGACTGCGCACCGACCGCGGAGACGTTGCGGCTGCTGGCCCTGCCCGACGCGCTGGGCTGGTACGTCGAGCGCATCGCCGGACCGGGAAGGCGGATGGCCCGCGCGCTGGGCCCGCTGGTCCGTGGCGCCGGCCTGGGAGCGCTACCGATGCCCGACGAGCCGGTCTTCGCCGCCGTCGAGCGGATCCAGGACCAGCTCGCCCGCGTGCACACGCTGCTGCAGGACCCGGCCCGGGCCGCGATCCGCCTCGTGTGCACCCCCGAACGGCTCTCGGTCGCGGAGACGGAGCGCACGGCGACGTCCCTGTCGCTGTTCGGCTACGGCGTCGACGCGCTGGTGGTCAACCGCGTGCTGCCCGACGAGGTCACCGACCCATACCTGGCCCGTTGGAAGGACCGGCACGCCGCCCAGCTGGCCGAGTTGCGGACCTCGTTCGCGCCCACCCCGGTGTTGCGTGCCCCGCTGCTCGACGACGAGGTCATCGGTGTCGACGGGCTGCGCCGGCTCGCCGACGCCCTCTACGCCGACGCGGACGCGACGGGGTGGCGCGAACCGGTCCGACCCGTCACCGTCGAGCGCACGGCCGAGGGGCACCTGCTGCGGATCGCGCTGCCGTTCGCGACCCGTGGGGAACTCGACCTGCACCGGCGCGGCAGCGACCTGCACGTGCGCGTCGCCGGTGTCCGCCGGACGGTCGCCCTGCCGGGATCGCTGCGACGCGACCGGGTGGCCGGCGCCGCCCTCGCCGACGGCTGGCTCGAGGTCCGGTTCCGTCCGCAGGCGGCCGGTGTGGAGGTGGGCTCGTGAGTGCCGCGTCCGACCCCTGGTGGTCCTCGCCGCCGGGCACGGACGGGCTGGACGACGCCGATCCCGTCGATGCCCACCGCACCGCCCGCCGTGGCACCGGCCCGGTGGACGGCGCCGCTGGCGACGAGCGTGTCGGCCCGGACCCCCGTGCGGCGGGCGGGCAACCGGGTGATCACGACCCGGCTGCGGGCGCACGCCCCGGTGCCCCGGACGGCCACGATCCCGACGTCTGCGGGGTCTGTCCGTGGTGCGTGGGTCTGCGCCTGCTCGCCACCACACACCCCGAGGTGGTCGGGCACCTGACCGAGGCCGCCCGTCACCTCGCCGACGCCGTGCGCGCCCTCGCGGGCGACCTGCACCGCACGGAGCCCGGTCGATCACCGTACGACGCGACGACCGGCGACCCGGACGACGAACCGTTCGAGCACATCGACCTCGACTGACCTGCCCACCCCCGAAAGGCCCTCTCCGTGTCCGACCCCGTCGCCATCGGCATCGACATCGGTGGCACGAAGCTGGTCGCCGCCACCGTCGCGGCGGACGGTCGTGTCCTGGACCGTCAGCGCCGCGAGACGCCCGCGCACGACAGCGCCCTGTTGCTCGACACGCTGCGGACCTCGATCCGCCAGCTGTCCGGTGACCGGACCGATCTGCCGGTCGGCATCGGCATCGCCGGGCTCGTCAGCCCGGACGGCGTGATCCGCTACGGCCCGAACATCGGCGTGCGGGACGTGGCCATCGCCGAGGAGTTGGGCGAGGTCACCTCGGGGCCGGTCGCCGTCGTCAACGACGCGTCGGCCGCGACGCTCGGCGAGCAGCGCGCGGGGGCCGCCCGCGGTCACCGTGACGTCGTGATGTTCACGCTGGGCACCGGCGTCGGCGGTGGTGTGGTCGTCGACGGGAAGCTCCTGCTCGGCGCGCACGGGTTCGCGACCGAGATCGGGCACGTGATCGTCGAGGAAGGCGGCCGCCGTTGCCCCTGCGGCAACCGGGGCTGCATCGAGGCCTACGCCTCCGGGAGTTCGATCGGACGTATCGCCGCCGAACGGTTGGTGGCCAGCGACGGCGACAGCCCCCTGCGGGTCATCGAGGCGCCCACCGGCCGCGACGTCAGCCAGGCGGCGCTCGGTGGTGATGCGCTGGCCGTCCAGGTGCTGGTGGAGGCCGGGACCTGGTTGGGAGTGGCGGCGGCCAGCCTGGTGAACCTCCTCGACCCCGAGGTCGTGCTCCTCGGGGGCGGGGCCGCACTGGCCACGTCCCGCTGGATCGTGCCGGCCGCCAGCGAGGCACTCGAGGCCCGCATGATCGGCCGGGAGTGGCGCACGCCGCCCCCGATCGAGCTGGCGGCGCTCGGGGACGACGCCGGGATGGTCGGCGCCGCCCAACTGGCGGCCGACCGGGCCGGTGAGGTGACCGGACCGAGCAGCCTGGCGTGATCCGCGTCGTCGCCTACGACCTCGGCGTCGGACTCGACCTCGACGCCGCTGGACGCGTGCTCACCCAGGTCGAGCCGCGACTGGTGTGCCTGACGTCGGCGCCGGACCCGGTGCGACTGCGTCGACTGGCGACCAGCGCCGGTCTGGAGGTCGCCGCCCGCTGCGGACGCCACGACGCCGCCACCGCGGTCCTGGTGCACCCGGACGTGCGCGTGGACACGGCCGCGTCGGTGCCGCTCCGGGACGGGGCATCGACGGACGGCGCAGGCAGGGACGGGTCGGCCGGGGACGAGGCGGCCGCGGTCGTGTGCCGGGTCGGCGGGCTGCGTCTGTCGGTCACCGCGGCCCGGCTCCCGGGGCGTGCCGAGGACCGGAACGTGGGTGTCGCGGCACTGGAGGCCTTCCTCGACGGCGTCGACGCCGCCCGGATCGTCGCCGCATCCCTCGACGAGCCGGTCGGTTCCGGGGTGCTCGCGGTGCTGACCGAACGCTTCCAGGACGCACACCTGGTCGGCGGCACGGGTACCGGCGCCACCCGTCCCAGCACGGACCCGCGCACGCGGCAGGACCTCGTGCTCGTCGACCGTTCGCTCGACGTGCTCGGTGCGTTCGTCGCCACCGCGGTGCCGGCACCACTGGCCAGCTCCTGTCTGCCGGTCGTCGCCGATCTCGCCGGCCGGGACGACGACGCGACGCGCCTGCCCGTCGCACGGGCCGACGCCGCGCGCGACACCGGCGACGGACACCACCCGCCATCTGCGCCCCGACGGAGACCCGCGTGAGCAGTTTCCCCCGCCAACACGCCCGGACCCGACGCTTCACCCTCGGGGTGCCACGGGGGTTCCGGTTCGACCCGAGCGGCCGGCACCTGCTGTTCCTGCGCTCGCACGGTGGCGAGGACCCCGTGACGGCCCTGTGGGAACTCGATCTGTCCGAGGACGGTGGCACGCAGGAGCGGTGCCTGGTCGACCCGGTCACGCTCGGTGACGAGGACCCGGCCGAACTCCCGCCCGAGGAACGGGCCCGACGCGAGCGCGCCCGGGAGATGGCCGGCGGTATCACCTCGTTCGCGACCGACCGGGACGTCGAGCTGGTCGCGTTCGCGCTCGGCGGTCGACTGTTCACGTTCGACCGCGGCTCCGCGACGCTCGTCGAGCACCCGTCGGCCGGCGCCGTCTTCGATCCGCGTCCCTCTCCCGACGGTCGGCGGGTCGCCTACGTCAGCGGTGACGCCCTGCACCTGCTCGACCTGGTCGGCGGGCCGACGCAGCCGGGCGTCACCCGTCCACTGGTGGTCGACGACGGCATCGCCTGGGGACGCGCGGAGTTCGTGGCCGCCGAGGAGATGGGGCGCGGACGGGGCACCTGGTGGTCGCCCGACGGGGAACGTGTCGCCGTCTGCCGCGTCGACGAGTCGCCGGTCGCGACCTGGTGGATCGCCGACCCCGCGCATCCCGAACGCCGCCCCCAGCGGCTGGCGTACCCGGCGGCCGGGACCGACAACGCCGACGTCCGGCTGTCGCTGCTCGCCGTGGAGGGGGGTCGGCGTGTCGACGTGGTGTGGGACCGTGCGCGACTGCCCTACCTGGCACGGGTCGGCTGGGACGACCACGGTCTGCTGCTGCTCGTCCAGTCCCGCGACCAGCGGACCGCCCAGGTGCTGACCGCCGATCCCGACACGGGGACCACCACGCTCGTCCGCGAGCTCGTCGACGACGCGTGGGTCGAGTTGGTCGACGGCGCCCCGGCCTGGTCGGACGGTCGGCTCGTGACCGTCGAGGACCGGTCCGAGCACGGACCCGTCGGCTCCCGGGCGCTCGTCGTCGACGGCCGACCGGTCACCCCACCCGGACTCCAGGTCCGGGCGCTGGTCGCCGCCGACGCCGAGGTGGTGGTCTTCACCGCCTCGGACCGGGACCCGACCCAGGTGCACGTGTGGGCGTGGCAGGCGGCCGACGGGGAGCTCGTCCGGTGGAGTCCGGCCACCCCGGGCGTGCACGGGTGCGGGGCGGTCGCCGCCGGTCGGGCCGTCGTGACGAGCCGCGAGCTGACCTCCACGGCGCCGCGCGTGCGCGTCGTGGACGCCGGGGGAGCGGAGCTCGCGGAGGTCGACGTGCTCGCCGCACACCCCGACGTCCGGCCGCACGTTCGCCTGCTCGAACTCGGGCCGCGGCAGTTGCGCGCGGCGCTGCTGCTGCCCACCGACGCGGCCGCCGACGCGCGGCTCCCGGTGCTGCTCGATCCCTACGGCGGCCCACACGCCCAACGGGTGTTGCAGAGCGGTGCCGCCCACCTCACGTCCCAATGGCTGGCCGACCAGGGCTTCGCCGTGCTGGTCGTCGACGGGCGCGGGTCACCCGCACGCGGGCCACGCTGGGAGCGCGAGATCGCCGGTGACCTCGCGACCCCGGTGCTCGAGGACCAGATCGACGCGCTGTACGCCGCCGTCGAGCACGAGCCCCGGCTGGACCTCTCGCGCGTCGCCGTCCGCGGATGGTCGTTCGGGGGCTATCTGGCCGCGCTGGCGGTGCTGCGCCGTCCGGACGTCTTCGCGGCCGCGATCGCCGGCGCACCCGTGACCGACTGGCGTCGGTACGACACCCACTACACCGAGCGCTACCTCGGGCATCCGGCGACCTCCCCGGCCGCCTACGAGGTGTCGAGCCTGGTCGACGCCGACGGTCACCTGCTCGGTGCCGCGCCCTGGGACCAGCGGGTGCCCGAGCTCCTGCTCGTCCACGGACTGGCCGACGACAACGTCGTGGCCGCGCACACCCTGCAACTGTCGGCCGCGCTGCTCGCCGATGGGCGGCCGCACCGGTTCCTGCCCCTGTCGGGGGTCACGCACATGACCCCGCAGGAGGTCGTGGCCGAACAGTTGCTGCGGCTGCAGGTCGACTTCCTGCACCGAGCGTTGCGCCCGGCCTGACCGGCGACCGGGCCGCGGCGTCAGTCGTCCTGCTCGCGTTGGGTCTGCTTGCCCAGCAGCCAGACACCGGCGATGACGGCCCCCAGGATGATCGGGAAGGCCAGCTGGCGCACGAGGCCGGCGACGAGCAGCGCGACCAGCAACAGCACGATCACCGGACCCGCGCGCAACAGGCGCTCGCTGGTGAGCCGGGCGTCCGTGTCACGGTCCGGCTCGCGACGTGGTTGTGGCGACGGCCGTGCCGTGGAGCGACCGCGGCGACGTGCGCCCGGGCCACGGGGGCGGGCGGCCTGGGCGATGACGTCCATGTTCGCGGCCAGCACCTGATGGGCCTGGTCCGACTGCTCGTCGGGAACCGTGACGAGGATGCCCTCACGTGTGCGCTTGGCCTCGGGCTGCAACCCGTCGCGCTGCAGCACCTCGACCAGGACGGTGGCCTGCTCCGCCGGCCAGGCTCCGAGGTCGCTCGCCAACTCCAGCTCCTCGTCGTCGTGGTCGACCGGCGTCGGACACCGGCACCCGCACACTGGTGCGAAGGGAGGTGCGTCGGACGCTCGACGCCTCCCGGGGGCGACCGTAGGCTAGCGGGGTCGGGAGTGTCGCTGGTCGCCCGGGTGGCTCGCGCAGCGTCCGCCGGGACGGGCGGCCCCCGGCACCCCCATCGAGGAGAGCGCAGTGGCCGGGATGGCACAGGCACCGCTGATGTACCGCATGATCAAGCAGGGACTGCCACCGGTCGCCGACCGTTACCTGCGGTTGCACGTCGAGGGGCTCGAGCACGTGCCGACCACGACGCCGGCGATCCTGGCCAGCAACCACCTGTCCTTCGTGGACTCGCTGATGCTGCCGCTGCACGTCACCCGGCCGGTGTACTTCCTCGGCAAGGCCGACTACTGGGACTCGTGGCGGACCCGTTGGTTCTTCTCGAGCACGGGCGTGGTGCCCGTCCACCGGGGCGGCGGGGAGAAGGGGCAGGACAGCCTGCGCACGGGCGTCGACATCCTGCAGCGCGGCGACCTGCTGGGCATCTATCCCGAGGGCACACGCAGCCCCGACGGTCGGCTCTACCGCGGCAAGACCGGGCCGGTGCGCATGGCGCTGGAGGCCGGTGTGCCGATCGTGCCCTGCGCGGTCGTGGGGACCGACCGGGCCATGCCGACGGGGACCTACGTGCCCAGGCGCGAGCCGGTCACCGTTCGCTACGCCCCGCCCCTGGACCTGTCGCGCTATCGCGAGCAGCGCGACGACCCGTTCGTGCTGCGCTCGGCGACCGACGAGCTCATGTACGAGATCATGCTGCTCAGCGGCCAGGAGTACGTCGACGAGTACGCCTCGAAGGTGAAGTCCGGCGCGGTCGACCTGACGGTCGAGCCCGGCGCGTCCCCGACGCGCGCGGCGGAAGCCGACGTCGCGACCCGGGGGCCGGCGCACGACCCCGTCGAGCTGACGGGGGACGAGACGCTGTCGCTCCCCGAGACCACGGACGCGGACCGGCGCGGCTCGGGGCGGGCGATCGGCTGAACCGCTGCGCGTGGCCCGGTCCGCCCCTCAGTCGGCGCGTTCGAGGTCGAGGCTGACCGAGTTGATGCAGTAGCGCAGGCCGGTGGGCTGGTCAGGCGCGTCGTCGAAGACGTGGCCGAGGTGCCCGCCACAGGTGGCGCAGGTGACCTCGATGCGGCGCATGCCGTGGCTGCGGTCCTCGTGCTCCTCCACGGCCGACGCGTCGAGGGGCTCGTAGAAGCTCGGCCAGCCACAGTGGGCATCGAACTTGGTGGTCGAGGCGAACAGCGCCGTACCGCACCCGGCGCAGCGGTAGGTGCCCTCGCCGTGCTCGTCCCAGTAGGCCCCGGTGAAGGGACGTTCGGTGCCCTGTCGGCGCAGGACCTGGTACTGCGCCGGACTCAGGCGTTCCCGCCACTCGGCGTCGGTGAGTTGCCGTTGTTCCGCCATGCCACCTCGTCGTTCGGGCTGACGGCTCAGGGTAGGGCGACGGTGTCGGCCAGCAGTTGCTCGACCCGACCGTCGGTCACCGAGACCCGGTGTCCGAGCAGCAGCACGCGCGCGTACTGGGTGGCGAGTTGGTGCGGGCGGCGGGTGCCGAGCAGCCGTGCCCGGCCGTCGAGCAGTGCCTGCAGCGCGGCGCCGGTCCGACCCTCGGGCTCGTCCGTGGTCCGGACGGCGGCGCCGAGTCGCCAGGGGCCCTCGGCGCTCGCGCCGGGAACGGATTCGATCGGGTACAGGACGCCCGACAGCCGGCACCGTCCTCGGTGCGCGTCGGCACGCAGCACGACCAGGACCCGTTGACGCAGGTCACCGGTCCGGCAGACGGGGACGACGGGGTCGTCGAGCGACCAGGCCCGTCCGACCACGGCGAGCGTGAGCCGGTCGGCGCCCAGGGGCAGGAACAACGCCAGCAGTTCGAGCAGTGGCGGGACGACGTCGGCGGCGTGCGGTCGCAGCTCGGCGAGGCCGAGGCCGTCCCCACCGGCGTGGGCGGTGAGTCGGGGGCGGGGCAGCGACCCGGCCGTGAGGTCCCTCCGGGCCAGGTCGAGCAGCACGGCGGTGGCCGAGGACCACGGCACGGGCGGGAGGGCGGCGAGCAACGGGCGGCTCCGGCGACGACGGCAGGTGGCCACCGTGCCAGCTCGGCGGGGAACCGTCGTCGTGCGGTGGCGAGCCGGCTGTGGACGACGGGTGTCGGGCACCGCTGGCGGACCGGCCGGGTCCCGCGCGCCCGGTGGACGTCGGGTCCGGAGCGGCGCGGGAGGAGGTTGCTAGCGTGAGGGTGCCGTCGACGGGCCGTGTGCGCCGTCGCGGCGTCGAACGTGGACGACGCGCCCGTGCGGGCGAGCGAGGACGACGTGGCACTGCGGTCTCGGTTCCCGGGCTACGTCGACGCGGTGACGACACCGATCGGTCGTGGTCTCGCCAGGACGGGGGTCACCCCGAACTGGTTGACGACGTTCGGTCTGGTGCTGACCGCCGTGGCGACGTGGTTCGTGGCCAACGGCGAGCCGATGGTCGGCGGATGGGTGCTGGTCGCCGGTGGGTTGATGGACACCTTCGACGGTGCCGTCGCCCGGGCCACCGGTCGTTCCACGCCCTTCGGCGGCTTCTACGACTCGGTCAGCGACCGCATCTCCGACGGTCTGATCCTCGCGGGCGTGGCCTGGTGGGTCCGCGACGAGCCACGCGTCTTCGTGCTCGCCGTGGTCGCCCTGGTCGCCGCCGAGGTCACCAGCTATGTCCGGGCGAAGGCCGAGTCGATCGACCTCACCTGCGACATCGGCATCCTCGAGCGCGCCGAGCGGGCGATCGCGCTGATCCTCGCGCTGCTGCTGCATCCGCTGCTCCTGGAGCCGGTGATGTGGCTGCTCGCCGTCGGCGGCACGGTGACGGTCGTCCAGCGCATCCATCACGTGTGGTGCCAGATCGACCGCGACATCCCGGAGGAACTGCTGGAGCTCGCCGTCGCCGACCGCGCCTGGAGCCGCGCCTTCCTGCGGGCGGCCCGCCGCTTCTACGGCGAGTACAACTTCGACCCGGCGGTCGACTCCGCCCAGCGCGCGGCCCAGGTCACCGACGAGCTGCCGCGTCCGGAGCCCGACGGGGGCGGCGGACCGGACCGTCTGCAGCAGGCCCGCAGTGCGCCCTCGCGGCGCGGCGAGGTCGGCGGTGGCGACGAGGCCGGGACGTGAGACGGTCGGCGACGCTCGCCGACCTGCCACCCGCTCCGCCCGAGACGCTGCGGCAGCGGGCCGCCTACTGGCAGTACCGCTCGGTCTGGGACGCCGCGGCCACCCTGCCCGGGCCGCTCGCGCGACGTCTGCCCGCCCAGCTCGGTCCGCTCTGGTTCCGGGGCGCGTCCGAGCGGCAGCGCGACCAGGTCCGTCGCAACCTCGCCCGCGTCGTTCCCGGGGCCTCGCCGTCGGAGCTGACCGAGCTCGTCAGGCAGGCCTACGTGTCCTACGCCCGCTACTGGCTCGACAGCTTCCGGCTCCACCGGATGGACGGCGGGCAGGTCGTCGCGGCCTCGACGTCCGAGGGGTTGCACCACGTCGACGCCTTTCGGGACAGCGGGCGTGGTGGGATCTTCGCCACCGGCCACCTCGGCTCGTGGGACGTGGGGGCGTTGTTCACCAGCCAACGGCGGTGGGGCATGGTCGTGGTCGCCGAACTGGTCGAACCCCGCCGCCTGTTCGAGCGCTTCGTCCGACTGCGCGAGCAGGCCGGCATCGGCGTGATCCCGCTCGTGCGCGGCGGTGACATGCTCGACCAGCTCGAGCGTCGCGTCCGCGACGACGGGGCGCTGGCGACGTTGCTCGCCGACCGCGACCTCACCCGCAAGGGCCCGATCGTCGCGTTCTTCGACGAGCCGTGCCGCCTGCCTCCGGGGACCGCGGCACTGGCCCGACGCACCGGTCGGCCGGTGTCGGCCGGCGCCTTCTTCACGCGCGGGGACGACGGCTTCCACGGCTACGTCCGCGCGCCGATCGCGGTGGCCGACCTCGACGTGTACGCCGGAACGCAGGCGGTGGCCGCCGAGCTCGAGCACCTCGTGCGCTTCGCGCCCGAGCAGTGGCACGTGTTCGTCCCGAACTGGCTGGCCGACCGTGAGCCGGACCACCCGGTCGTCACGGCGTGGCGGGCGGGGGAGGACTGGCGCGCACTGGCACGAGCGGACTGGCAGCAGCGGCGTGGCCGCCAGGGTGGTGCGCGGTGAGCGGACCGGACGTCACGGGTCCATCGTCGTCACCGCCGCTGCGGATCGCCCTGGTGTCGCCCTACGACCTGCAGGTACCCGGTGGCGTGCAGTCCCACGTGGCCCAACTCGCGGCGGCGCTGCGCGCCGGGGGCGACACGGTGCACGTGCTGGGGCCTGGCAGCGACCAGGCGCCGTCGCTCGGACGCGCCCTGCGGGTGCCGTTCAACGGCTCGGTCGCCCCGATCGTGCCCTCGCCACGCAGCCTCGGCCGACTGCGCGCCCAGCTCGTCGACGCGCGACCCGACGTGGTGCACGTGCACGAGCCGGTCGTGCCGTGGGCGGGGACGGCCGCGGTGCGGGCCGCGGTGGCGCCGGTGGTCGGCACCTTCCACGCCTGGTCCGACCGCACGCGTGCGTACCGGTCGGTGCGGCCCCATGCGCGTCGAGTCCTGGACCGGCTCGCCGCGGCGGTGGCCGTCAGCGATGCCGCCGCGGGCTACCACGCCGAGGCGTTGGGCGTCCCCGTCGGTCGGTTCCGGGTCGTCCCCAACGGCGTGGACGTGGCCCGCTTCGCCGACGCCGAACCGCTGCCCCAGGTCGTCGACCCGGAGCGGCCGACGCTGCTGTTCGTCGGGCGCCTCGAGCCCCGCAAGGGACTCGAACCCCTGATCCGCGCGTTCACGCTGCTCAAGACCCGACGGCCCGAACTGCGCCTCCACGTCGTCGGTGACGGGCCCGAGCGCGACCGCTGTCAACAGCTGCTGCCGGCCCGCCTGCGTGCCGACGTCGTCTTCCTCGGACGCGTGTCCGCCGAGGAACTGCCCCGGTTCTTCGCCTCGTGCGACCTCTACGTCTCGCCGGCGCTGGGCGGGGAGTCGTTCGGGATCGTGCTGCTCGAGGCGATGGCGGCCGGTCGGCCGCTGGTGGCCTCCGACCTGCCGGGCTACCGCAGTGTCGCGCGGGACGGCGTCCAGGGGCGGCTCGTGACGCCGGGTGCGCCTCGCGAGCTCGCCGAGGCCATCGCCGCCCTGCTCGACAACCCGAACCTGCGGGCGGCGATGGGGGCCGAGGGACGCCGAACGGTCGCCGCCTACGACTGGCCGGTCGTGGCCTCCCGGCTGCGCGCCATCTACAGCGCGGTCCAGTCGCGCTGACGAGGGACCCGCACGGGTGACGGGACGCGTCGGACCGGTCTCCCTGTCGCTCGTGGGCAGGCAGTACGCTGCTGGTCACTTCCTCCACCTCGCGAGAACGCCCATGACCGACACGAACCAGGCCCGGCAGACCACCGCCACGACCCGCGTGAAGCGCGGCCTCGCGGACATGCTCAAGGGCGGCGTCATCATGGACGTCGTGACGCCGGAGCAGGCACGCATCGCCGAGGAGGCCGGGGCGGTCGCCGTCATGGCGCTCGAGCGCGTACCCGCCGACATCCGCCGCGACGGCGGCGTGGCCCGCATGTCCGACCCCGACATGATCGACGGCATCGTCGAGGCCGTCTCGATCCCGGTGATGGCCAAGGCCCGCATCGGCCACTTCGTCGAGGCCCAGGTCCTGCAGTCGCTGGGCGTGGACTACGTCGACGAGTCGGAGGTGCTGACCCCGGCCGACGAGGCCAACCACATCGACAAGTGGGCGTTCGACGTCCCGTTCGTGTGCGGTGCGACCAACCTCGGCGAGGCCCTGCGTCGGATCGCCGAGGGCGCGGCGATGATCCGCTCCAAGGGCGAGGCCGGCACCGGCAACGTCGTCGAGGCCGTCCGGCACATGCGCTCCATCACCGGCGCGGTGCGCCGGCTGGCGACCATGGACGAGACCGAGCTGTACGCGGCCGCCAAGGAGCACCGCGCACCGGTGGAGCTGGTGCGGGAGGTCGCCGACACCGGCCGCCTGCCCGTCGTGCTGTTCACCGCCGGCGGCATCGCGACGCCGGCGGACGCCGCGCTGATGATGCAGCTCGGCGCGGACGGCGTGTTCGTCGGCTCCGGCATCTTCAAGTCGGGCAACCCCGAGCAGCGCGCCCGCGCGATCGTGGAGGCCACCACCCACTTCGAGGACGCCGGCGTGGTCGCCAAGGTGTCGCGCAACCTCGGAGAGGCGATGGTCGGCATCGAGATCCAGTCGCTGCCCGAGGGGCAGAAGTACGCCGACCGCGGCTGGTGAGCGTCGCCGGCGACCTTCCGAGGGGGCGATCGCGCGGGGCGTGGGTGCCCGGTGACCGGCTCGTGCACCGCGAGCCGGCCCCCGACGTGCCCGCGGACGCGCCGAGGATCGGGGTGCTCGCGCTCCAGGGCGACGTGCTCGAGCACCTGCGGGCGCTGCGGCGCTGCGGCGCCGAGGCCGTCGAGGTCCGCACGGCCGAGCAGTTGGCCGCGGTCGACGGGTTGGTCCTGCCGGGCGGTGAGTCGACCACCATCGGCAAGCTCCTGGAGCGCTTCGGCCTGATGCCCCTCCTCCGGGAACGCATCGTCGACGGGCTCCCCGTCTTCGGTACCTGCGCCGGGATGATCCTGTTGTCGGACGAACTCGACCAGGACCGGGCGCAGCCGTTGGTGGGCGGCCTGGCCGTGCGCACCCGCCGCAACGCCTACGGTCGGCAGGTCGACTCGTTCGACACCGCGCTCGAGGTGACCGGCGTCGAGGGCGGACCGCTCGACGTGTCCTTCATCCGCGCACCGCGCGTCGAGGCGGTGCTCGGGACCGACGTCGAGGTCCTCGCCGAGGTCGACGGCCACGCGGTCGTCGTCCGGCAGGGCCGGCTGCTCGCCGCCGCGTTCCACCCGGAGGTCACCGGCGACGACCGCCTGCACGCCGCGTTCGTCGACACGGTACGCCAGGTCCGTCGCGCCCCGTGAGGGATCCCTTCGTCCCGGCCGCCGTCCTGGTCGCGATCGGGCTCGGGACCCTCGCCCTGGCGGCGGCGCTCGGTCTGCTGCGCAAGCCCGCCGCGACCGGCTCGCCGGCGCCGCCGGCCGCGGCCCCGCTGGTCCCCTGGCTCGGGACCGTGCTGGCCGTGGTGCTGGCCGTGCGTGGCTCGCTGCTGGTCGCCGGCATCGTGCTGCTCGCGACGCTGGTCTACACCGTGCGCGTCCGGTGGCGGCTGCAGCGCCCACCCCGCCCGCGGCGCTGAGCCGCCGTGCTGGCCGTCCTCGTCCTGCTGGTCGTCGGCATCGTCCTGGGCAACCTGCGTTGGCTTCCGGCGTCCGTGGGACCCGCGCTCGACCTCGTGCTCGTCCGGGTCTCGCTCCCGGGCCTGATCCTCGCGGTGGTCCCACGGATCCCGGTGGACGCGTCGTTGCTGCTGCCGGCCGTCGTCGCCTGGGCGGTGCTGCTCGGTTCGGTCGCGGCGGTCTGGGTCGGGTCACGACTGGCACGCCTCGACCGCCGCACCACCGGCACGTTGCTGGTCGTCGTGCCGCTGAGCAACACCGGCTTCCTCGGGTTCCCGGCCGTCGAGGCGCTGTTGGGACCCGAGTTCCTGCCGCCGGCCATCGTCTACGACCAAGTCGGCTCCTTCCTCGCACTCGCGACGCTGACCTCGGTGGTCGCGGCCCGGTACGGGCGCGGCGAGCCCCCCGGCCCGCGCACCATGGCGCGTCGGGTGGCGACGTTCCCACCGCTCGTGTTCCTGGTGATCGGGCTGGCGCTCGCGATGGCAGGGACGGCCCTGCCCGCACCGTTGCAGGAGGTCGCCGACATCGTGGGCGCGACGGTGACGCCACTGGCGATGCTCGCGGTCGGTCTGCGGCTCCGCCTGGCGGGAGGCGGCTGGCGTCCGGGGATGCTGGCGGCCGGCCTCGGTTGGTCGATGCTGCTCGCGCCCGCCCTCGTGTACGTCCTGGCCCGGGCGGTCGGCATGGACGCGGTCTGGCAGGTGTCGGTGCTCGAGACGGCGATGCCGCCGATGGTGATGGGCGGGGTCATCGCCGCCGCGGCCGGTCTCGACGACCGGCTCGCGGCCCAACTCGTCGCGATCGGGGCCGTCGCCTCGATGGCCACGCTGCCGGCCTGGGCGCTGCTGCTGACGTGAGCACGTGCTCGGACGGCGGCGGTGACCGGCGTCCTGTTCGCTACGCTCGCCGGTCGAGTTCACCGTCCCAGCAGTAGCGCGAGCGCGCGCGGAGGCACGCATGGCCGGCCACAGCAAGTGGGCCAACATCAAGCACCGCAAGGCGGCGCAGGACAAGAAGCGTGGCAAGACGTTCGCCAAGCTGATCCGCGCCATCGAGTCCGCCGCCCGCGAGGCCAGTACCGCCGATCCCGAGCAGTCGGCCTCGTTGGCGCTGGCCGTGCAGAAGGCCAAGGACGCCGACGTCCCTAAGGACACGATCGAGCGGGCGTGCAAGCGCGGGTCGGGGGAGGACGCCGGGGCGGCCGCCTACGAGATCGCCCAGTACGAGGGCTATGCGCCGGGTGGCGTGGCCGTGCTGGTCGACTGCCTGACCGACAACCGCAACCGGACGGCCTCCGACGTGCGCAGCGCCTTCAACAAGGCGGGCGGCAACCTCGCCGAGCCCGGTTCGGTGTCGTTCCTGTTCTCGCGTCGGGGTCAGGTCGTGGTCGAGGCGAACGGACACGGCGAGGACGACCTCATGCTGGTCGGGCTCGACGCGGGACTCGAGGACCTCGACCACAGCGGGGAGCAGTACACCGCCTGGTGCGACCCGACCGACGTCGCCGGCCTGCGCAAGGCGTTCGAGGACGGCGGGTTCGGCATCGTCGAGGCCGGATCGACCATGGTGCCGGCCTCGACCGTCCCGATCGCCGACGCGAGCGAGGCGAAGAAGGTGTTGCGCCTGCTCGACACGCTCGACGACAACGACGACGTGCAGGACGTCTACGCGAACTTCGACATCCCCGAGGAGCTGATCGAGTCGCTCGAGGAGTGACCCTCCTGCGCGGCCGGTCGGGCCGGCGCTGCTAGGCTCGGGCGAACGCCTGTTCGAGGAGGTGGCGTGGCGGTCGAAGCGACGCCGGGACCGGCACGGGCGACGACGGTGCTCGGGATCGACCCCGGACTCACGCGCTGCGGGTTGGGCGTGGTGTGCGGTCCCGACCGTCGACCGCGGGTGGTCGCCGCCACCTGCGTGCGCACCGAGCCCGACCAGCCGCTCGAGCAGCGGCTGTTGGTCGTGCAGGACGCCATCGAGGCCGTCATCGCCGAGCACCGCCCGGACGCCGTCGCGGTCGAGCGGGTGCTGTTCTCCGCCAACGTGCGCTCGGCGATGGCGACCGGGCAGGCGGCCGGGGTGGCCCTGGTGGCGGCGGCGCGGGCGGGCCTCGCGGTGACGCCCTACAGCCCCAACGAGGTCAAGCAGACCGTCGCGGGGACCGGGGCGGCGGACAAGGCCGCGGTCGGGCGGCTGGTGGCCGCCCAGCTCGGGCTGGACGAGGTGCCCCGACCGGCCGACGTGGCCGACGCGTTGGCGGTCGCCCTCACCCACCTGGCGCGTTCGCGTCTGGCCGCCCGCGTGGTCGGCACCGCGTCCGCGTCCGTGCTCGCCGACGCCCACCGGGCCGCCGACGTGGCGGCGCGCGGCGGTTGGGAGGCGGTGCTCGGCGACCGGCTCCCACCGTCCTCGGCGCGACGCACCCCGACCCGCTCCGCCCGTCCGTCCCCGAAAGGTCGCTGAATGATCGCGTCGTTGCGCGGTCGCGTCGCCCACCGGGACACGACCACCGTCGTCGTCGACGTGGCCGGCGTCGGCTATCTCGTGCACGTCCCGTCGTCGGCCAGCATCCCGGCCCGGGGCGAGGAGGTGGTCCTGCACACCTCGCTGCAGGTCCGCGAGGAGTCGATGACGCTCTACGGGTTTCCCGAACGCGGGATGCTCCAATGGTTCGAGCTGCTGCTGACCTCGTCGGGGGTCGGACCCAAGCTCGCGCTGGCGGCCCTGGGCACGCATCGCCCCGACGTGCTGCGCACGGCCATCGGTGGAGCCGACCTGCCGACGCTCACGGCGATCCCCGGGGTGGGCAAGAAGGTCGCCGAGCGGCTCGTGCTCGAGCTCAAGGACAAGGTCGGTGGACCTGGTGGGGGCGAGCTTCCCGTGGCCTCCACCGGGGGCACGGCCGACCCCGGGGTCCTCGGCGAGGCGCGCGACGCCCTGCTGGCACTGGGCTACTCGTCCGGCGAGGTCCAGCAGGCCCTGACGGCCGTCACCGGCGAGGGCGGGCCCGACGCCGACGCTCCGGTCGGTGAGCTGTTGCGCGCCTGCCTGCGCCACCTCGGCACGGCGGCGTTCGACGGTGCGCGCCCGTGAGCGCCGGGGAACCGGGCAACCCGCTGCTCGACGGTGGGGCGCACGTCGACGAGGAAGGGCTTGAGGCCAGTCTGCGACCGACGCGGCTCGACGACTTCATCGGGCAGGACCGCGTCCGACGCCAGTTGCAGCTGGTGCTGACCGGTGCCCGGCGTCGCGGCCAGCCGGCGGACCACGTGCTGCTCTCCGGCGCACCCGGCCTGGGCAAGACCACGCTGGCGGCGATCGTCGCGGCCGAGGTCGGGGCGCACTTCCGCGCCACGTCGGGGCCGGCCATCGAACGGCCCGGTGACCTCGCGGCGATCCTGACCGGGCTCGAGGGCGGCGACGTGCTGTTCGTCGACGAGATCCACCGGCTGCCGCGGACCGTGGAGGAGGTCCTGTACTCCGCGATGGAGGACTTCCAGCTCGACATCGTGGTGGGCAAGGGACCCGGGGCACGATCGATCCGTCTGGACCTGCCGCGCTTCACCCTGGTGGGGGCCACCACCCGCACAGGGCTGATCTCGTCGCCACTGCGGGACCGGTTCGGCTTCGCGGCGCACCTCGAGCACTACGAGACCGAGGAGCTGCTCGCCATCGTCCGCCGCTCGGCGGGTCTGCTCACCGTCGACGTCGACGACGAGGGTGCGGCGGAGATCGCCAGCCGATCGCGGGGCACGCCCCGCATCGCCAACCGCCTGCTACGGCGCGTGCGGGACTACGCCGAGGTGGAGGCCTCCGGCCGCATCGACCTCGACGTCGCCCGCGCCGCCCTCGAGGTCTTCGACGTCGACGAACTGGGGCTCGACCGGCTCGACCGCCGGGTCCTCGAGGCCGTCGTCGACGCCTTCGGTGGGGGGCCGGTCGGCCTCAACACCCTCGCCACGTCCGTGGCCGAGGAGTCCGACACGCTCGAGGACGCCGTCGAGCCGTTCCTGCTGCGCTGCGGCCTGCTCCAACGCACGCCGAGGGGACGGGTGGCGACCGCCGGCGCCTACGCGCACCTGGGACGTCCGCTGCCGCCGCCGGGCCGCGCCCTGCCTCACCTTACGCCGGGTGCCGTGCCGTTGTTCGACGACACCGAGGGTGACGCTCCCGACGCCGGGTAGCGTGCCCGCGCCTCGGGCGGCACGGCCGCGTCGAGGTGCCCCGACGACCGCGAGGAGCGACGTGCAGCTCGAGATCGGTGTCGACGCGCTGCTGCTGGTCGGCTCCGGGCTGCTGCTGCTCGCCGGCCTGGCCTCGGCCGTGCTCGACAAGGCCGGCGCGCGGTTCCGTGTCCCCGGTGCACTGCTGTTCCTGGGCCTCGGGATGCTGGCCGGCAACGACGGGCTCGGCCTGGTCCTGCTCGACGATCCGCAGCTGGTGCAGAACGTCGGCACGGTGGCACTGCTGTTCATCCTGTTCGAGGGTGGGCTCACCACCAAGCCGACCGACCTGCGGCTCGCCGCCCTGCCCGGCGCGTTGCTCGCGACCATCGGCGTGGCGGTCACGGCCGGCATCACCGGACTCGGCATCTGGCTGGTGCTCGACCTCGATCCCGTGACCTCGCTGCTGCTCGGGGCCGTGGTCGCCTCGACCGACGCCGCCGCCGTGTTCTCGATGATGCGCACCACACCGCTGCCGCGGCGCATCTCGGCGTTGCTGCGCATCGAGTCGGGCGCCAACGACCCCATCGCGGTCATGCTCACGGTCGGCCTGCTCGCGACCCTCGCGGGCGACGAGGTCACGGCAGGGGACTGGGCCGTGTTCGCCCTCGTGCAGTTGCTGGGCGGCGCGCTGGTCGGGCTGGCCGTCGGCGGGATCGGGGTCGCGACGCTGCGGCGCCTGGACCTCGGCGTCGAGGGCATGTACCCCGTCGTTGCCGGGGCGTTGGGGGCGCTCGCGTACAGTTCGGCGGCGTGGGCGGGTGCCTCCGGGTTCGTGGCGGTGTACTTCGCCGGCCTGCTGGTCGGCGCCCTGGTCCCACGCCATCGACGCTCGATCCGCGGGGTGCACGAGGCGTTGGCCAACGCCGCCGAGATCGGGCTGTTCCTGCTGCTCGGCCTGCTGGTGACCCCCTCCGAGTTGCCACCGGTCGCGCTGCCGGGGTTGCTGGTCGCCCTGCTCCTCGCGGTGGTCGCCCGCCCGGTGGCGGTGTGGCTGTGCACGCTCGGGCAACGCTTCTCGTGGCGGGAGCGGGCCCTGGTGTCGTGGGGCGGGCTGCGCGGCGCGGTCCCGATCGTGCTCGCCACGTTCCCGGCGACCGCCGCGGCCGACGATGCCGGCGCGATCTTCAACGTGGTGTTCTTCGTCGTGCTCGTCTCCGTGCTGGTGCAGGGGACCACGCTGCGGCCGCTGGTGCGCGGGTTGCGCCTGCAGGTCGACCGTCCCGCGTGGGCGCCCGTCGCCGAGGCGCTGCCCATCGAGGGGCTCGACGTCGACCTCGTCGAGGTCTTCGTGACCGAGGACCTCGCCCTGCACGGCCGTCGCCTGCACGAGGTCCCGCCGCCCGACCGCGCGCTGGTCGCGGCCATCGTGCGCGGGCACCGGGTGCTCATCCCGCGCGGGGACACCCGCCTGGCCACGGGGGACGTGCTGCTGCTCACCACCCACCGCCAGGGGGACGTGCTGACGCGGATGACCGCCTGGGCGCGCGGTGAGGTTCCGACCACGGGCGGGTCCACCGCCCTGGGGCACACCGGGGACCCCGTCACGGCCGACGACGACCCCGCAGCGCCCGGGGCTGCCGGCCCCGCGACGGCGCATCCTGGCACCGACGACGACGAGCGATAGGCTGGCCGTCCGTACGCCCGCCGTTCGATCGCGGGCGGCTCTCGTCGCGCAGCGACACGCCGATCCGGCGTCCCGCGCGACGCCCTCTCGACATCTGGTGATCAAGACCTGCGACCAAGGACGTGCCCGTGGATGGTGGTGGCCTCGGCGGCCTGCTGTTGCCCCTGTTGTTCCTCGTCGTGCTCTACCTGCTGCTGATCCGCCCGCAGCAGAAGCGGCAGAAGGCCCACCAGCGACAGGTGGCCGACCTCCAGGTCGGTGACGACGTCGTCACCATCGGTGGTCTGCACGGCCGTATCACGGCGCTCAGCGACGACGCGATGGATCTGCTGGTGACCGACGACGTGGTCCTCCGCTTCCAGCGCAGCGCGCTCGCGCGCGTCGTGCGCGACGAGCCGGAGACGGCGTGAGCGACGAGCAGCAGTCGCTGGACCCGGCCGCCGCCGAGCGCGAGGCCGCACCGGCCCCGCCCGACGCGGCCGAGGTCGAGCGTCCCGAGCAGCTCACGGATCCGGCCAGCTTCATCGCCGAGTCCGCCGAGGCGGCCCTGGTGCGCGGCATGGACGCGACCGACGCGGTGGCGGAGGCAGCGGAGGTCGCGCTCGACGCCGAGCGCCGCACCGGGGGACCGGTCGACATCCTCACGCGCCTGCAGTCCGACGAGGTCGTCAGCGCCTTCATCAAGCTCTCGGACCAGTTCCTCGACGCGCAGGGCTTCACCGAGCACGGCTTCCGCCACGCCAACCTGGTCGGCCGGATCGCGCACAACGTGCTGCTGCATCTCGGCGCCGACCGGGAGCTGTGCGACCTGGCCGCCGTCGGTGGCTACCTGCACGACGTCGGCAACGTGGTCAGCCGCATGAACCACGGGCTGTCGGGGGCGTGGATCGCCTACGACGCGCTGCGGCGGCTCGAGGTCGACCCCTACCGGATCGGCCTGGTCCTCTCCGCCATCGGCAACCACGAGGAGCAGTACGGGTCCTCGATCGGTCCGGTCGGGGCCGCGGTCATCCTGGCCGACAAGGCCGACGTGCACCGCAGCCGGGTGCGCAAGGGCGCCGACACGGCCACCGACATCCACGACCGCGTCAACGACGCGGTCACGCACTCGTTCCTGCGCGTGGACGCGGAGCGTGCGACCATCACGCTGGAACTGGAGCTCGACACGGACCGTTCGACGGTCATCGAGTACTTCGAGATCTTCCTGGAACGCATGGTGATGTGTCGCCGCGCCGCGCGCACGCTCGGGTGCGAGTTCCGCATCACCGCCAACGGCGTGCCGCTCGGCTGAGCGCCGCCGGTCCGACACTCGTAGGAACCGACGTGAACAAGCGGAGCCTGGTCGCCACGTTGACGGTGACTCTCCTCGTGGTGCTGCTCGCCGGCACCTACCTCGGGCTGGGCAACCGTCCCAACCTCGGGCTCGACCTGCAGGGCGGCATCAGCGCCATCTACACCGCGGAGATCGAGGGCGAGGAACCCGAGGAAGGGCTCGACGAGATCCTCGACCAGACCGTCGAGGTGATCCGCGCACGGGTCGACAGTCTCGGGGTCGCCGAACCCGACATCTCGCGGGCCGGCACGGACATCATCGTCCAGCTGCCGGGCATCTCCGACGCCGAACGCGTGCAGGAGATCATCGGCACCACGGCCCAGCTCGCCTTCCGCCCGGTCGAGGAGGTCATCCCGCCCGGAGCCCCGGCCCACGACGAGGGTCCGGACTGCTCCGCACCGATCGACGAGCGCGAGCAGCTCGCGTCGGACGAGTCCGGGATCCTGTGCGGTTCCCCGTTCGACGGCGCCACGCCGGGTGACCCGGCCGAGACGGCGGCGACCACCCCGGTCGACAAGTACCGGGTCGGCCCCGTGGCGTTGACCGGTGAGCGCATCGAGAACGCCTTCCCGACGCTCGGGCAGGGTGGCTTCGAGGTCACCCTCGAACTCGACAACCAGGGTGCGCAACAGTGGGCCGAGATCACCGGCGAGCTCGCCTGCGAACGTGACCAGGGACAGCCCGGCATGCTCGCCATCGTGCTCGACGACGTCGTCGAGTCCGCTCCCGGCATGAACCCCGGGGTCGCCTGCGGGGTCGGCATCACCGGCGGCACCGCCTCGATCACGACCGGCGGCGCCACCCAGGAGGAGCAGGAGGCCGACGCCGTCGACCTCGCGCTGATCCTGCGCACCGGCGCGCTGCCGATCAGCCTCGAGGCGGCCACCTTCGACGTCGTCTCGCCGACGCTCGGTACCGAGTCGCTGCGCTCCGGCCTGCTCGCCGGCGCGATCGGGCTCGCGCTGGTCGGCGTCTGGCTGCTGTTCTTCTACCGGGTCCTCGGCGTCGTCGCGCTGTCGGCCCTGGCGATCTTCGGCGTCGTGACCCTGTCGCTGGTGACGGCGCTGGGCACGGTCGGTTTCGCGCTCACCCTGGCGGGGATCGCCGGTCTGATCGTGGCGATCGGCATCACCGCCGACTCCTCGATCATCTTCTTCGAACGCATCCGTGACGAGGCCAACCTGGGCAAGACGGTGCGCACCAGCGTCAAGACCGCCTTCGCCTCGGCGTTCCGCACGAACCTGGCCGGCAACACCGTCACGCTGGCGGCCGCGGTCATCCTGTACTTCCTCGCCGTCGGCCCGGTCCGCGGCTTCGCCCTCATGCTCGGCATCGCCAGCGTCCTGGACATCCTCATCATGGTCGCCTTCACCCGCCCGCTGGTGTTCCTGCTCGCGGGAACCAAGCTGATGAATCGTCGGACGGTGCGCGCCGCCGAACCGGCCGTCGCGACCGCGGGGGTGCGCCGATGAGGACGCCGACCTTCGACTTCGTCGGACGCAGCCGCCTGTGGGCGATGATCTCCGGCACCCTGATCCTGATCAGCCTCGGCTCGCTCGGGATCGGCGGTCTCGACCTGTCGATCGACTTCGTCGGCGGGACCGCCTACCGCCTCGAGGGCATCGACCCCGGCACCACCTCGGGCGACCTGCGCGACGCCGCCGAGGACGCCGGCGCGGTCGACGTCATCCCGCAACTCCAGGGAGCGGGCGACGACCGGGGCGCACTGGTGCGCACCGACGCGATGGAACCGGGCAGCGAACAGGCCCTGGCCGTCGAGCAGGCGCTGGTCGAGGCCTCGGGGGCGGAGAACTCCACGATCAGCTTCGTCGGCCCGACCTGGGGCCAGCGGATCACCCAGCAGGCCCTCGAGGCCCTGCTGGTGTTCATGGTCGTGGTCGTGATCTACATCTCGTTCCGGCTCGAGTTCAAGATGGCGGTCGCCGCCGTCGTCGCGCTGGTCCACGACCTGCTGATCACCATCGGGTTGTACTCGCTGGTCGGGTTCAACGTCTCGCCGGCGACGGTGATCGCCCTGCTGACCATCCTCGGGTACTCGCTCTACGACACCGTGGTCGTGTTCGACCGGGTCAAGGAGAACGCGGTCCAGCTCGGGGAGCCCGGGCGGCGGACCTATGCGCAGCTGGTCAACGCCTCGATGAACGAGGTGCTGTACCGCTCGTTGAACACCTCGATCACCTCGGTGCTGCCGGTCGGCGCGCTGCTGCTCATCGGCTCGCAGCTGCTGGGCGCGACGACGCTGCAGGACCTCGCGCTCGCGCTGTTCGTCGGCATGCTCGTCGGCGTGTACTCGTCGCTGTTCGTCGCCGCGCCGTTCCTGTCGTGGTGGAAGATGCGTGAGCCCGAGCAGGTCCGGGCCGCCGAGCGCGAGGCCGAACGGCTCGAGCGCGGTGAGGACCCCGACGAGGACGTGCCGTCCGTGACGGCCAGCACCGAACGCCGCGCGCCGATCACGACCGACTACGTGCGTGGCGAGGGCAAGCGCAGGAAGCGACGCCGCTGACCTTCGCGGCCCGGCGACGCGTCGCGCGTCACGCGACACCCCGCACCGGCGGCAACCGGCCGAACGTTCGACGGCGTGGTCCGGCGCCCGACAGGAGCAGTGCAGTGGAGATCCAACTCGACCCGGCCGTGCTCGCCGACAAGGTCCGTGACGTCCCCGACTACCCCAAGCCGGGCGTGGTCTTCAAGGACGTGACACCGCTGCTGGGCGACCACGTCAGCTTCTCGACCGCCGTCGACTGGCTGGTCACCCGCTTCGGGCGCGGCACGGTCGACAAGGTCGTGGGCATCGAGGCCCGCGGGTTCATCCTGGCCGCCCCGGTCGCCTACCACTTCGGTGCCGGGTTCGTCCCGGCCCGCAAGACCGGCAAGCTCCCGGGCGAGACGGTGTCGGTCACCTACGAGCTCGAGTACGGCCACGAGACGCTCGAACTGCACCGCGACGCGATCGCGCCGGGGGAGCGGGTGCTCATCGTCGACGACGTGCTCGCCACCGGCGGGACGGCCGCGGCCACCGTCGGCCTCGTCGAACAGCTCGGTGGTCAGGTCGTCGGACTCGGGTTCCTGATCGAGCTCGGCTTCCTCGAGGGTGCGAAGCGGCTCACGCACGATCACGTGTCCCTGCTCACGTACTGATCTCTCTTCCCGCCGGTTCCTCAGCGACCGGGGAGCGGGGCCGGTCACGCGTCGAGGGCCGAACGGTCTCCGGCGGGCGGCGCAGCTCCGGGTCGGCGCGCGGCCTGAGGGAGTCGCCGCCGGTTCCTCAGCGACCGGGGAGCGGGGCCGGTCACGCGTCGAGGGCCGAACGGTCACCGGCGGCGGCGCAGCTCCGGGTCGGCGCGGCCTGAGGGAGTCGCCGCCGTTCCTCAGCGACCGGGGAGCGGGGCCGGTCACCGGCGACGGGCGCGGACGGGGGGTCGGGCGGTGCTGGGTACAGTGGACGTCGGCGAGAGCAGAGGTGGACGAGCTGGCGCAGGAGTCGGGTACCGGGATCGAGCAGGGACGTGAGACGCGTCCCGTGCCTCGGCCGGCGCGCCCGTCGGGCGTGCTCGGCGTGTTCTCCCGCCTGCCGATCGGACGCGAACAGGTCCCGCCCGAACTCGAGGGGCTCGCTGCCGCCATCCGGGCCTCCACCCGGGCCGACGTCCGTGAGGTGGTCCGCGCCTACCGCTTCGCGGAGCTGATGCACGAGGGGCAGCGCCGCAAGTCCGGTGAGGCCTACATCACCCATCCGGTCGCCGTCGCCACCGAGCTCGCGACGCTCGGACTGGGTACGCCGACGCTGGCCGCCGCGCTGCTGCACGACACCGTCGAGGACACTCCGGCGACCCTCGAGGACATCCGCGAGGGCTTCGGCGAGGAGGTCGCCCACCTCGTCGACGGGGTCACCAAGCTCGACCGACTGCAGGTCGAGTCCAAGCAGCAGCAACAGGCCGAGACGCTGCGCAAGATGATCCTGGCGATGGCCCGCGACATCCGGGTGCTCGTCATCAAGCTCGCGGACCGGCTCCACAACATGGAGACCATCGGGCACATGCCGCGCGAGAAGCAGAAGCGGATCGCGCAGGAGACGCTCGACATCTATGCGCCGTTGGCGCACCGCCTCGGTATGCAGAACTTCAAGCTGCGGCTCGAGGACCTCGGCTTCCGGACCCTGCACCCCAAGCGCTACGACGAGATCGTGGCGATGGTGGACGACCGCAACCCGGAACGCGAGGCCTACATCGAGGAGGTGATGGCCGCCATCCGGGACCAGCTGCGCGAGCTCAAGGTGCGCGGCGAGGTCACCGGGCGTCCGAAGCACTACTACTCGATCTACGAGAAGATGGTGCTGCGTGGCAAGGAGTTCGACGAGATCTACGACCTCGTCGCGGTCCGCGTCATCGTCTCGTCGGTGCGCGACTGCTATGCCGTCCTCGGCCAGCTGCATGCGGCCTGGCGTCCCGTCCCGGGACGCTTCAAGGACTACATCGCGATGCCGAAGGTCAACCTCTACCAGTCGTTGCACACCTCGGTGATCGGTCCGAAGGGTCGCCCGCTCGAGGTGCAGATCCGCACCCGTGCGATGCACGAGACGGCGGAGTTCGGCGTCGCGGCCCACTGGAAGTACAAGGACGGTGCCCGCGGCAACGACGGCGAGGCCGGCCAGGCCGGTGACCTGCCCTGGATCGAGCAGCTGCTCGAGTGGCAGCAGGAGGTGCAGGAGCCGGGCGACTACCTCGAGTCGCTCAAGATCGACCTCTACCAGGACGAGGTGTTCGTCTTCACCCCCAAGGGTGAGGTCATGGGCCTGCCGGCCGGCTCCACGCCGATCGACTTCGCCTACGCCGTGCACACCGAGGTCGGGCACCGCTGCATCGGTGCCCGCGTCAACGGGCGGCTCGTGCCGCTCGACCACCAGCTGGTCAACGGTGACAGCATCGAGGTGCTGACCTCCAAGGCCGAGGACGCCGGCCCGTCGCGCGACTGGTTGCAGGTCGCCGCCTCCACCCGCGCCCAGTCGAAGATCCGGGCCTACTTCAACCGGGAACGCCGCGAGGACGCGATCACCCGCGGTCGCGACGCGATCACCCGCGCGTTGCGCCGCAAGGGCATCAGCTACGCCCGGGCGATGGCGGCCGGCGACCTCACCGAGGTCGCCCGGGGTCTGTCGTACAAGAACGTCGAGGCGCTGTTCCGCGCCGTCGGCGAGAGCCACATCAGCGCCGCCACCGTGGCTCAGCAGGTCCTCAACGAGCTGACCGAGGTCGAACAGGACCCGGCCGAGGAGCTGCCCCGCACGCCCAGCGCGTCCCCGATCCGGCTCTCACGCGGGAGCGGGGACGACGTCAAGGTCGAGGGCGACAGCGGCATGCTGGTCAAGCTGGCCCGTTGTTGCACGCCGGTGCCGGGTGACGAGATCATCGGCTTCGTCACGCGCGGCCGGGGCGTGTCGGTGCACCGTGCCGACTGTTCCAACGTCGGGGACCTCGAGAACGAGCCGGAGCGGTTCGTGCCGGTCGACTGGTCGGGCGAGGTCACGGCCAACTTCCTCGTGTCGGTGCAGATCGAGGCACTCGACCGCAAGCACCTGCTGCGTGACATCACCGCGGTGCTCGGTGACCTGCACATCAACATCACCTCGGCGCAGGTCGCCACCCGCAAGGACCGCGTCGCCGTGCTGCGCTTCTCCTTCGAGCTCGGCGACCCGACGCATCTCGAGTACGCCCTGCGCAGCGTGCGCCGGGTCGACGGTGTCTACGACGCCTACCGGGTGATCCCGCAGACCAGCAACCGGTGACGCGCGCGCCGAAGGTCGTCCCCTGAGCCGGGCGGTCTAGGCTCCGACCTCCGCGCGCCCGTACCCGTCCGAGGCCCACATGACCGACCGTTTCATCCTCGGTGTCCCGCTGGGCCGCTGGCAGACCAACTGCTGGATCGTCGGCGACCGTGGCCGCGGGTCGGCGGTCGTCGTCGACCCGGGTGAGCACGGCGCGGAGCAGGTGCCAGGCCTGTTGGAGCGGGCCGGTGTGCGTTGCGAGGCGATCCTGCTCACGCACGGGCACCTCGACCATGCCTGGGCGGTGCCGGAGCTGGCCCGTTCGCTCGAGACGCCGGTGCTGTTGCACGCCGACGACCGCTGGTTGTGGGACGATCCCGCCGCGGCCTTCGGGGCGCCACCCGAACTGCTCGAGCAGCAGTTCGGCCTGCGTTGGGACCCCCCGGACGAGTACCTGCGCGAGCTCCGTGACGGTGCCCGGCTGTCCTTCGCCGGCCTCCGGTTCGACGTCCGCCACAACCCCGGGCACACGCCCGGCCACGTGACCTACCTCGGCCGGGAGCTCGCGGACACGCCCGTCACCTTCGCCCTCGGCGACGCCGAGGTGGCGACCGAGGACGTGCTGTTCTCCGGCGACCTGCTGTTCGCCGGGTCGATCGGTCGCACCGACTTCCCGCGCGGGTCCACGGACGACATGTGGCGCTCGCTCACGGACACGGTGCTGCCGCTCGACG
The DNA here is from genome assembly GCF_004300825.1 of Egicoccus halophilus. Classification (NCBI taxonomy): domain Bacteria; kingdom Bacillati; phylum Actinomycetota; class Nitriliruptoria; order Egicoccales; family Egicoccaceae; genus Egicoccus; species Egicoccus halophilus. Next base: position 2,455,272 of record NZ_CP036250.1, on the reverse strand, counting down.
ACGACACCCTGGTGCTGTGCGGCCACGGGACCGACACGACGGTCGGTCACGAGCGCGCGACCAACCCGTTCCTCCGTCAGCTGCCCGGCGTCGGCTCCCGCTGAGCTCGACACGTGGGAACCGGAGGGCACGACGAACGGGCGGCGTGACCTCGTCGGGGGTCGTGCCGAGCGCGGTGCGCACCGGGGCGCCGATGCCCGACACGAGCAGGTAGGAACGCCGCTGGTCGGTCGCGGGGCGCTGGAGGAGGCGCCCCGCGAGCGACCCTCGTCCACTCCCGCAGCCAGCGCCAGCGGCGGAGCGCGGGACCGGACCGTGCGCAGGTGGTCGGCGGACTCGTCGTGCCGACGAGCCGGCCCGCAGGGCCCCACCGACGGCTGGGGACCGCGGCGCTAGCCTCGCGGCGACGTGACGCCTGTCCGAGGCCGACGTCGCGGTCCGCCCCGTTGCCCGCGTCGGTCGTGCCGCCGCCCTCCGCCGAAGGTCGAGTACCCCGCCATGGCCACCATCGACGCCAACCCGCCGTCGGGCACGCGTGACTTCCTGCCCGCGGACGTGTCGCGACGCGAACGCGCCTTCGCGACCATCCGCCGGGTCTTCGGCGCCCACGGTTTCGAGCCGCTCGACACGCCCGCGTTCGAGCGCCTCGAGGTCCTCACCGGCAAGTACGGCGAGGAGGGTGATCAGCTCATCTTCAAGATCCTGCGCCGTGGTGAGCACGAGGCCACCGGTGAGGCCGACCTGGCGCTGCGCTACGACCTGACGGTCCCGCTCGCGCGGGTGGCCGCCCGCTACGGCTCGCAGCTGCCGATGCCGTTCAAGCGCTACCACGTCGCGCCGGTGTGGCGGGCCGACCGTCCCGGCAAGGGCCGCTACCGCGAGTTCTTCCAGTGCGACGTGGACACGGTCGGCTCGGACTCGCTGGTGGCCGACGCCGCCACGCTGCACGCGGTGACCGATGTGCTCGACCAGCTCGGGCTGTCCGGCTTCCGGGTGCAGCTCAACTCCCGCAAGGCGCTGCACGGCCTGGTCGAGGCCTACGGTGTGCCCGAGGCGCTCGAGGGATCGACGCTGGTGGCGCTGGACAAGCTCGACAAGATCGGATTGGACCGGGTCGCCGGCGAACTGCTCGAACGCGGGGTGCCGTCCGACGCCGTCGACGCGCTGGCGGGTGACCTCGCCGCGACCGACCTCGTCGACCGCGTCCGCGGCCGACTCGAGCGGACCGATCGCGGCCGCGCCGGGCTCGCCGAGGTCGACCGGGTGCTCGAGCTGGTCGGGACGGTTCCCGGTGGGGACATCGCCTTCGCGCCCGTGCTCGCCCGCGGGCTCACCTACTACACCGGCCCGGTCTTCGAGGTCGTGCACGACGGTCTCGACGCCACCATCGCCGGTGGTGGCCGCTACGACGGGCTGATCGGGATGTTCCAGGGCCAGGACGTGCCGGCGACCGGTGGGTCGCTCGGCATCGAGCGGATCCTGCTGCTGCTCGAACGACAGGATGCCGGGCGTCGCTCCGGTCCCGACGTGCTGGTCACCGTCCTCGACGAGGACGGTGCGACCGACGCGATGGCGCTGGCCCAGCGCCTGCGTGGCCAGGGCTTCTCGACCGATCTCTACGTCGGTGGCGGCAAGCTCGGCAAGCAGCTCAAGCACGCCGACCGGCGGGCGGCCCGCGTCGCCCTGATCCGCGGGGCCGACGAGCGCGCCGCCGGTACGGTCGCCGTCAAGCACCTGGCCTCGGGGGAGCAGACCACCGTCGCCGAGGCCGACCTCGCCGACCACCTCGCCCGCCTGCTGGCCGACTGAGCGCCCCGGCGCGCCGTCCCCGATCGCGGGCGGCGACGACCCGCACCCCTTTCGACTCCACACGAGGACCTCGACGTGAGCATCACCCCCTTCGGCGCCCTGCGCAGCTCCGGTGCCGGCACCCTGCGTGCCGAGCACGCCGGCGAGACCGTCACCGTGGCCGGCTGGGTCGACACCCGCCGTGACCACGGGGGCGTGGCCTTCCTGGACCTGCGCGACCGCAGCGGCGTCCTCCAGGTCGTCGCCGACACCGGCGCCGGGGAGGACGGCGGGACCGGGCCGGCCGGCGGGGCGCTCGAGGCAGCGCACCGCGTGCGCACCGAGTGGGTGGTCCGGGTGACCGGCACCGTCCGCGCGCGTCCCGAGGGCATGCGCAACGACCGGCTCGCGACCGGCGACGTCGAGCTGGCCGCGACGTCGATCGAGGTGCTCTCGGAGGCGCAGACGCCGCCGTTCCCGGTCGAGGACGACGTCGAGGTCGCCGAGGAACGGCGACTGCACCACCGCTACGTCGACCTGCGCCGGCCGAAGATGCTGCGCAACCTCCAGGTCCGGGCCCAGGTGATCTCGATCATCCGACGGGTCATGGAGCGGCACGGCTTCATCGACGTCGAGACGCCGCAGCTGACCCGTCCGACGCCCGAGGGCGCGCGTGACTTCCTCGTGCCCTCGCGCCTGCAGCCCGGCACGACCTACGCGCTGCCGCAGTCGCCGCAGCTGTTCAAGCAGCTGCTGATGGTCTCGGGCATCGAGCGCTACTACCAGATCGCCCGCTGCTTCCGCGACGAGAACCTGCGCGCCGACCGGCAGCCGGAGTTCACCCAGCTCGACCTCGAGCTGTCCTTCGGCGACGAGGAGGACGTCTACGCGCTGATGGAGGAGATGTTCGCCGAGATCTTCGCCGAGGTCCTCGACGTCGAACTGCCGACCCCGTTCCCGCGCCTGCGCTACGACGACGCGATGCGGCGCTTCGGGTCCGACAAGCCCGACCTGCGCTTCGCGATGGAGCTCGCCGACCTCGGCGAGGTGTTCGCCGACACCGAGGTGGGCGTGTTCCAGGGTGTGCTCGCGTCCGGCGGCGCCGTGGTCGCGCTCGCCCTGCCGCAGGGCGGTGAGCTGACCCGCCGCGAGTTCGACGCGTGGACCGAGTGGGCCAAGCGCCGCGGCGCCAAGGGCCTGGCCTGGGGCGTGGTCGAGGACGACGGCAGCCTGCGCAGCCCGCTGTCGAAGTTCATGTCGGACGAGGAGCTGGCCGGCGTCAAGCGCGAGACCGGCGCGCAGCCGGGCGACGCGGTGTTCTTCGGCGCCGGGCCGCGCTCGTTCGCCCGGCAGCTGATGGGGGCGCTGCGCGTCGCGCTCGCCGAGGACCGCGGGCTGATCGGGGAGGGCGGGACCGAACAAGGTCGCTGGGAGTTCGTCTGGGTGGTCGAGCCGCCGATGTTCGACCCGGCCGCCGAGTCCGACGACCCGACCGCGGCCACCTCGGCCGGCTGGGTCCCCAACCACCACCCGTTCACCTCGCCGGCGCCGGAGTTCCTCGACGACTTCGAGCAGCGGCCGGGCGAGGCGACCGCCCGCGCCTACGACATCGTCCTCAACGGCACCGAGCTGGCCTCCGGGTCGGTGCGTATCCACGACGCCGAGCTGCAGCGGCGGGTGTTCCGGTTCCTCGGCATCTCCGACGAGGCCGCCGAGGAGAAGTTCGGCTTCCTGCTGCGCGGGTTCTCCCACGGGGTGCCGCCGCACGCCGGCATCGCCCCGGGCATCGACCGCACCGTGATGCTGATCTGCGGCGAGAAGTCGATCCGTGAGGTCATCGCCTTCCCGAAGACCCAGACCGGCTCGGACCCGCTGACCGACGCGCCCGCGCCCTACGACCCCGACGCGCTGCGCGAGCTCGGTCTGCGCGAGCTGCCCAGGCCGAAGGCCGACTGACGCACCATGCCGCCGGGGCCGGCGGCGATCCGCCGGCCCCGGTTCGCGCGCGGGTGGCGACGCGTCAGTCCCAGCTGAGGCCGCCGCCGGTCTGGTACTCGGTGACGCGCGTCTCGAAGAAGTTCTTCTCCTTGCGCAGGTCCATCACCTCGCTCATCCACGGGAACGGGTTGTCGGTCACGCCGAACAGCGGCGCGAGCCCGAGCTGCGCACACCGCCGGTCGGTGATGAAGCGCAGGTAGGTCTCGCACGACGCGGCCGTGAGCCCGAGCATCCCGCGTGGCATCGTCTCGCGGCCGTAGACCACCTCGAGCTCGCACGCCTCGCCCAACATCGTGCGGATCTCGGCCTGGAAGGCCTGCGTCCACAGGTGCGGGTTCTCGAGCTTGATCTGGTTGATGACGTCGATGCCGAAGTTCAGGTGGATCGACTCGTCACGCAGGATGTACTGGTACTGCTCGGCGATGCCGACCATCTTGTTGCGTCGGCCCAGCGACAGGATCTGCGCGAAGCCGGTGTAGAACCACATGCCCTCGAACACGACGTAGAAGGCGAGCAGGTCACGCAGGAACGCCTGGTCCTTCTCGGTCGTGCCGGTGGTGAAGTCCGGGTCCTCGAGCGTCTGGGTGTACTGCAGCGCCCAGCTGTCCTTGTCGGCGATCGAGGGCACCTCGCGGTACATGTTGAACAGCTCGCCCTCGTCGAGCCCCAGCGACTCGCAGATGTACTGGAACGTGTGGGTGTGCACCGCCTCCTCGAAGGCCTGCCGCAGCAGGTACTGCCGACACTCGGGATTGGTGAGGTGGCGGTAGACGGCCAGCACGATGTTGTTGGCGACCAGCGACTCGGCGGTGGCGAAGAAGCCGAGGTTGCGCTGCAGCATCAGCCGCTCGTCGGCGGTCAGTCCGTCGGGGGAGCGCCACAGGGCGATGTCGGCCTGCATGGACACCTCGGTCGGCATCCAGTGGTTGTTGCAGCCGGCGAGGTACTTCTCCCACGCCCAGTGGTACTTGAGCGGCAGGAGTTGGTTGACGTCGGCACGGGCGTTGATCATCGCCTTCTCGGACACGTCGACGCGGCCGCCGGAGCGGTCGATCGCGCCGAGCCCGGAGGCGTTGGCGAGCACGGTGGGGTCGAGCGTGGACATGACGGGGCTCCTCACTGGCAGGCTTCGCAGTCCTGGTCGTCGACGGCGCACGCGGCGGTCGGGTCGGGCGCCGGCACGACGGGGGACACGGCGTTCAACTTGCCGTCCGTGCCGCGCAGCGTGGACTTCTCCACCGCCGTCCTGGACTGGGAGCGCAGGTAGTAGGTCGTCTTGCAGCCGTGGCGCCACGCCGCCCGGTACAACTCGTCGAGCTGCCGGCCGTTGGGCTCGGCCACGTAGAGGTTGAGCGACTGGGCCTGGTCGATCCACTTCTGGCGTCGGGCCGCGGCGCGGACCAGCCACATCGGGTCGAGCTCGAACGCGGTCGCGAACCGCTCCTTGACCTCGTCCGGGATGCGGGCGATGGGGCCGAGCTGCCCGTCGAAGTACTTCAGGTCGCCGACCATGACCTCGTCCCAGAGCCCGCGGTCCTTGAGCTCGGCGACCAGGTCGGCGTTGACCACGGTGAACTCGCCGGACATGTTCGACTTCACGTACAGATTGCGGAACAGCGGCTCGATCGACGGGTTCACGCCGGCGATGTTGGCGATGGTCGCCGTCGGGGCGATCGCCATCACGTTGGAGTTGCGCATCCCCGACGTCCGCACCCGCTCGCGCAGCGCGTCCCAGTCGAGGGTCGTCGAGCGGTCCAGCTCGACGTCACCGTCGCGCGCCTGTGCCAGCAGTTCGAGCGAGTCGATGGGCAGCACGCCCTGGGACCACAGCGACCCCTCGAAGCTCGCGTAGCTGCCGCGTTCTACCGCCAGGTCGTTCGACGCGCTGATCGCGGCGTGGCTGATCAGCTCCATGGACCGGTCGGCGAACGTGACCGCCTCCTCGCTGGCGTAGGGCAGCCCCAGGGTCGTCAACGCGTCGGCGAACCCCATCAGGCCCAACCCGATCGGGCGGTGACGCCGGTTGGAGCGTTCGGCGGCGGGGATCGTGTAGAGGTTGATGTCGATGACGTTGTCGAGCATGCGCACGGCGGTGGTGACGGTGCGCCGCAGCCGCTCGACGTCGATGCCCTCGGCGGTGACGTGCCGGGCCAGGTTCACCGAGCCGAGGTTGCACACCGCCACCTCGGCGTCGGATGCCGCCGCGGGTCCGGGTCGCGTCGCCACCGTGTTGAGGGTGATCTCGGTGCACAGGTTGGAGCTGTGCACGACCCCGGTGTGCTGCTGCGGCGAACGCAGGTTGCAGGGGTCCTTGAAGGTGATCCACGGGTGACCGGTCTCGAACAGCATGGTGAGCATGCGGCGCCACAGGTCCTTGGCTCGCACCCGACGGTGCACGGTCAGCTCGCCGCGCTCGGCGGCGGCCTCGTAGGCCTCGTAGGCGCGGGCGAAGTCCTTGCCGTAGCGGTCGTGCAGGTCCCCGACCTCGTCGGGGGAGAACAGCGTCCAGTGCGCGTCGGCCTCGACCCGCTGCAGGAACAGGTCGGGCACCCAGTTTGCGGTGTTCATGTCGTGGGTGCGGCGGCGGTCGTCACCGGTGTTCTTGCGCAGGTCGAGGAACTCCTCGACGTCGATGTGCCAGGTCTCGAGGTAGGCGCACACGGCCCCCTTGCGCTTGCCGCCCTGGTTGACCGCGACGGCGGTGTCGTTGGCGATCTTGAGGAACGGCACGATCCCGCTGGAGCGGCCGTTGGTGCCCGTGATCCAGGCACCCGTGCCGCGGACCGGCGTCCAGTCGTTGCCGAGGCCGCCGGAGTACTTCGCCAGCAGCGCGTTGTCCTTGATCGCACCGAAGATGCCGTCGAGGTCGTCCTCGACGGTGGTGAGGAAGCACGACGACAGCTGGGGGCGCGTCGTGCCGGCGTTGAACAGCGTCGGCGTGGAGGCCAGGAAGTCGAAGCTGGAGAGCAGCTCGTAGAACTCGATCGCGCGGGCGTCGCGGTCGCCGGGCTCCTGCTCGGCCAGCCCCATCGCGATCCGCAGGAAGAACGTCTGCGGCAGCTCGAAGCGCACGTCGGCGTCGTGCAGCAGGTAGCGGTCGTAGAGCGTCTGCAGGCCGAGGAAGGTGAACTGCAGGTCACGTTCGGGGCGGATCGCGTCGCCGAGCCGGTCGAGGTCGAACTCGGCCAACACCGGGTCCAGCTGTCCCGTGGCGATGCCACGCTGCACGGAGGCGCGCAGCACGTCGCCGTAGCGCCGCCCGAGCTCGGCCTGGGTCGCCTCGGTGGGTGTCCCGACCAGGGTCGTCAGCACCTCGCGGCGCAGTTCGTCGAGCAGCAGGCGGGCGCTGACGTAGGTGTAGGCCGGCTCCGTCTCGACCAGCGAGCGCGCGGCCAGGACCAGGGCCTGGGACAGCTCCCGGCGGGCGATGCCGTCGTAGAGGTTGCGCACCGCCTCGTCCACGACCCGCTGCGCGTCGACGTCCTCGAGGCCCTCGCAGGCCTCCGCCACGACCTGCGCCAGCCGGGCGGTGTCGAGCGGCGCGCGGCCGCCGTCGTCGTCGGTGACGTGCAGCGCGTCGGTGGCGGCATCGGTCGACGGCAGGGCGAGTCCACCCGGGGCGGTGGACGCGACGGAGGCGGCCGTGCGCGCCCGGGCGCGCGCCTCGCGGTAGAGGACGTACGCGCGGGCGACCTGCTGGTGGCCGGCACGCATGAGCGCCAGCTCGACCTGGTCCTGGATCACCTCGATGTGCAGGACGTCGCCGGGACCGACGTAGCGGACCAGTGCGCGCTGGACGGCGTCGGTGAGGGCGTCCACCTCGGCGCGCACGCGGCTGGAGGCGGCGGCCTCGTCGCCCTCGACGGCGAGGAAGGCCTTGGTCAGCGCGACGGCGATCTTGGTGGCGTCGAAGGCGACGACGGTGCGGTCGCGGCGGACGACGAGCACGTCGTCGACCGGGCCGGCATCCGGACGGGTGGGCGGACGGTCGGCCCCGGCGGGGCCGGTGTCGGGCAGCGTGAGCGTGGTCACGGTTCTCTCCTCGTGAACCTCGGACCGGAAGGCCGTGGGTCACGGGGAGGGGCGACGAGCCGCCGACACCGCGGACGACTCGGTCACCGGGTGCACGAGGTCTGCGGGTCGCGTGTGCTCGGGGACCCTCCCTCGAGGTCCCGTGGCCGCGCCACGACGGGCGTCGCGACGCGTCGCTGGCAGGTCTTCGGACTCACGAGCCGTGTCGCCGTCGACACCTGGCGGGTGTCGGGCGGGGGCCTACTGGCGACCGCTTCCCAGGACGCAGGTGCGTCCCAGTGCTGCTCCCGTTGCCCGGCCGGTTGCCGGGGGCGGGGGTCGCGTTCGTTCTCGTTCACCGCTGCGGGGCAGTCCCGGAGTTCCACCGGGTTCCCTGTTGCCTCGGCGTCCACCCCCGGTCGGGGCGGACGTCGAACCAACGACGCGGCTGACCCTAGGACAGCCGTGTAGTTCGACGCAAGTACTTCGCCGCAAGATGTGGCCGTTCCCCGCCCGTTGTGGCACAACATCTGGTGGTCCAGCGCCGGGTGGAGGACGCACGCACGGCTGCGCGGGAGCGACCACCCCGGCACCACCGTGCGCGCCGGTACCGTGCGCACGATGAGCGGCCAGCTGTTCGACGACGCGCCGGCGACCCCGGCGTCGCTCGGCCCCGGCGTGGCCGCGGACCGCTCGCGCCCGTCCACGGTGCCCGCGGGCATGCCGCTGGCCGCCCGCCTGCGTCCACGCAACCTCGACGAGTACGTCGGCCAGCTCGACGCGCTCGGGCCCGGCAAGCCGCTGCGGGCCATGCTCGACCAGGGCGAGTTGCGTTCGCTGCTGCTGTGGGGACCGCCGGGCGTGGGCAAGACCAGCCTGGCGACCGTGATCGCCGCCCACGTCGACGCGTCGTGGACCGAGCTGTCCGCCGTCACGGCCGGCGTCAAGGACGTCCGCCGCATCGTCGACGAGGGCCGCGGCCGACTCGAGCTGCGGGGTCGCCGCACGGTGCTGTTCGTGGACGAGATCCACCGTTTCAACAAGTCCCAGCAGGACGCGCTGCTGCCGGGCGTCGAGGCCGGTTGGGTGACGCTCATCGGCGCGACGACCGAGAACCCGTTCTTCGAGCTCAACCCGCCGCTGCTCTCGCGCTGTCAGCTCGTGCGGCTGCAGACGCTGACCGACGAGGACCTGCGTGTGCTGCTCCAGCGGGCCGTGGCCGACCCGGAGCGGGGCTTCGGCGGGCGGGTCGCGCTCGCCGACGACGCCGTCGCCCACCTCGTCCACGTCGGCGACGGCGACGCGCGTGCCGCGCTGACGGCCCTGGAGATCGCGGCGGCGGCCGCCGGCGTCACCCGCCCCGGCAGCGACGGCCCCAGCGCCGAGCTGAGCCTCGCCGACGTCGCCGACGCGATGCAGCGGTTCCGCTACGACAAGGCGTCGGACCACCACTACGACATCGTCAGCGCGTTCATCAAGTCGCTGCGCGGCTCGGACCCGGACGCGGCCGTCTACTGGCTGCTGCGGATGCTCGAGGGCGGGGAGGACCCCCGCTTCGTCGCCCGCCGCATGGTGATCTTCGCCTCCGAGGACGTCGGGCTGGCCGACCGGCAGGCGCTGCCGCTGGCCGTCGCGGCCTTCGACGCGCTCGACAAGGTCGGGCTGCCCGAGGCCCGCTACGCGCTCACGCACGCGGCGATCGCGCTGGCCGTCGCCCCGAAGTCCAACAGCGTGACGCGCGCGATCGGCGCCGGCCTCGAGGCCGTGCGGCGGCACGGCAACGCCGCCGTACCCCCGCATCTGCGCGACGCCCACTACCGCGGCGCGCGGACCCTCGGGCACGGCGTCGGCTACGACTATCCTCACGACCACCCCAGCGGGTTCGCGCCCGGACAGCGGTACCTGCCCGACGAGCTGGGCGGGAGCCGGCTCTACGAGCCGTCCCGCCACGGCCACGAGGCAGCCGTTGCCGATCGCGTCGCCTCCCTGCGTCAGCAGGCACGCGGCCGACCCGCCGACAGCGACACCCGACCGGGAGACGAGCCGACGTGACCGTGAGCGACTGGGCGATCGTGGGCGCCGCACTGTTCTGGGCCGTCCTGGTCGTGGTGCTGTGCGTGCTGGTGCTGCGGGCGGTGAAGCTGCTCGACTCGGTGATCGGGACCGTAGGGCGCGTCACCGACGAGACGGTGCCGATCCTGCGCGGGGTCAACGAGACCGTCGCGGGCGTCAACGTCGAGCTGGCACGGGTGGACACCATCATGGCCGGGGTCCAGTCGATCACCGCCACGACGGACCGGGTGCTCGGGGTGGTGCACGCCACCCTGGCCAGTCCGCTGATCAAGGCCGCCGCCGTGGCCGCCGGGACCGCCCGGGCGGCCCGTTCGCTCCGCGACTGACCGAAAGCGACCAGCATGCGCGTCTTCACGCTCGCCGTCGGCCTCGGTGCCGGACTGCTGCTCGGTGCCTACGCCGTCCGCCGGTTCGACGCGGCCCGACAGGCCGCCTCACCGGTGCACGTCGCCGGCCGCGCGGGTCAGGCCGCCGGATCCTTCAGCGAACGGGTGCGGTTCGCCGCCGAGGAGGGCCGACGCGCCGCCCGCGACCGGGAGGCGGAGTTGCGCATCCGCTACCGCGTCCCGGACGTGACCGCCGCCACGGCACCGGCCGTCGGCGACTGACCGGACGGCTCGACCGTTGTCGCGCCCCCGACGCCCCCGGCGGGCCGCGGCGCACCCCCAGACCAGGACGACTGCGTTGGACTCCCTGAGCATCCGCAACACGTTCCTCGACTTCTTCGTCGAGCACGGACATCGCCGCTACGAGTCGGCCTCCCTGATCCCGCAGGACCCGACCGTCCTGCTCACCATCGCCGGGATGCTGCCGTTCAAGCCCTGGTTCATGGGTGACGCGACGCCGCCGACGCCACGCGCCACGAGCTATCAGAAGTGCGCGCGCACCAACGACATCGAGAACGTCGGACACACGACCCGCCACCTGACGTTCTTCGAGATGCTGGGCAACTTCAGCTTCGGCGACTACTTCAAGCGCGAGGCGATCCGCTGGGCCTGGGCGCTGTCCGTCGAGCACTACCGGCTCGACCCGGAGCGGATCTGGGTCACCGTCTACGAGGACGACGACGAGGCCGAGCAGCTGTGGCTGGCGGAGACCGACATCCCCGCCGCGAGGATCCAGCGGCTGGGTGCCGAGGACAACTACTGGTGGACCCACGCGGCCGGACCCGGCGGTCCCAACACGGAGCTGTACTACGACCGCGGTGAGGCCTACGGCCATGCCGGCGGCCCCGCGGTCGACGACGAGCGCTACCTCGAGTTCTACAACCTCGTCTTCATGCAGCACGAGCTCGACGACGCGGGCAACGTCCTCGGTCAGCTCCCGGCGTTGAACGTCGACACCGGCCTCGGGCTCGAGCGCATGGCCGTGCTGCTGCAGGGCGTGGACAACGTATTCGAGACCGACCTGTTCGCGCCGCTGCTGGCGCGGGCCGGGGAGCTGTCGGGCACGGCGTACGGTGAGGACGCCGAGCGCGACGTGTCCCTGCGGGTCATCGCCGAGCACGCCCGCACGTCCGCGTTCCTGATCGCCGACGGCGTGCTGCCCTCCAAGGAGGGCCGCGGCTACGTGCTGCGCCGCCTGATGCGCCGCGCCGTGCGCCACGGCCAGCTGCTGGGCATGGACATCGGCAGCTCCGGACAGCAGCTGCTGCTGCCGATGGTCGAACAGGTCATCGAACAGATGCGTCCGAGCTACCCGGACCTCGAGCGCCAGCGCAGCCTCATCACCCGTGTGGCCGGCGCCGAGGAGACCGACTTCGGGGCGCGCATCCGCCAGGGGCTCGAGCGCGTCGACCAGGCCATCACGTCCGCGCGATCCACGGGCGACGACGCCCCCGCCTTCCCCGGCGAGGTCGCGTTCGAACTGCACGACACGTTCGGGTTCCCGATCGACCTCACCGCCGAGATCGCCGCCGACGCCGGTCTCTCGCTCGACCGGGGCGAGTTCGACGCGCTCATGCAGCAGCAGCGGGAGCGGGCCCGGGCCGCCGCGAAGAAGGGGAGCGGCGGGATCCCGGCCGAGACGTACCGGGAGGCGGCCGCCCAGGTCGGCACCACCGACTTCCTCGGCTACCGGGGGCTGACCGCCGAAGCGGAACTGGGCGCGATCGTCACCGCCGGTGGCCTGCTGCACACCGCCGGGGAGGGGGACGAGGTCGAGATCGTCCTGCCGCGCACCCCCTTCTACGCCGAGGGCGGCGGACAGGTCGGCGACGTCGGTCTGCTCGAGACACCGACCGGCCGCCTGCAGGTGACCGACACCCAGGAGGCGATCGAGGGGCTGATCGTCCACCGCGCCAGGGTCGTGGCCGGGGAGGTCCGTCAGGGGCAACCGGTCGAGGCACACGTCGACCCCTCCCGTCGCGTCGCCACGGCCCGCAGCCACTCGGCGACGCACGTGCTGCACGCCACCATCAAGGAGTTCCTCGGCGACCACGCCCAGCAGGCCGGCTCGTTGGTGCAGCCCGGCCGGCTGCGGTTCGACTTCCCGCACTTCGAGTCGGTGTCGCGTGACCGGCTGGCGGAGATCGAGGGCTCGATCAACGAGCGGGTCCTGCGTGACCCGCACGTCCACACCGAGGTGATGAGCCTCGACGACGCCAAGAAGTCCGGCGCGGTGGCCAACTTCGGGGACAAGTACGGCCAGGTGGTCCGGGTCGTCACCATCGGGGAGTTCTCCAAGGAGCTGTGCGGCGGCACGCACGTGCCCTCGGGCGCCAAGATCGGCACGATCACGATCGTGCGCGAGGAGTCGATCGGCTCCAACACCCGCCGCATCGAGGCCCTCACGGGCGTCGACGCGTTCGGGTTCCTGTCCAAGGAGCGGATGGTCGCCGAGGAGATCGCCCGCCTGGTCGACGTGCCCAGCGACCAGGCCGTGGAGCGGGTCGGTGCCCTGCTCGACCGGCTCAAGGCGGCGGAGAAGGAACTCGCCAAGCTGCGTGGCGCCAATCTGTCGCAGGAGGCCAGGCGGATCGCCGACGAGGCGAGCCGCGAGGACGGGCTGGCGGTGGTCGTCACGCGCGCCGACGGCCTGGCGCACGACGACCTGCGGCGCCTGGCGACCGAGATCCGCAACCACCTCGCCGAGCGGGCGGTGATCGTGGTCGGTACCGCGACCGACGAGGGCAAGGCCCAGCTCATCTGTGCGGTGTCGGCCGATCTCGCCGCGGCCGGTGTCGAGGCCCGCCCCATCCTGCACCCGGCGGCGCAGGTCGTGGGGGGTGGCGCCGGCGGCAAGGGCGACCTGGCCCAGGCTGGTGGCAAGCAGGGCGATCGGCTCGACGAGGCGCTGCAGGTCGCTGCCGGCGAGGCCCGTGCGGCGGCCGCCGCGAGCCGATGATGGGCTACGAGCTCGGCAAACGTCGCTCCGACGAGCTCCCGACCTCCGGCCGGCTGCTGGCGATCGACCTCGGTGAGGTGCGTATCGGCCTGGCGGTCTCCGACCCGACGCAGACGATCGCGTCGCCGTCCGAGACCCTCGAGGTCCCGCGCAACCAGGACGGTCCTGCGCTCGACGGCCTGGTCAACGCCGTCGGTCGGCACGAGGTCGCCGGCCTGGTGCTGGGCGAGCCCCGACAGCTCGACGGCAGCGAGGGAGCCCCGGCGCAGCGGGCGCGCTGGTTCGCCGAACGCCTGCGGAAGCGGACCGGCCTGCCGGTGGCGCTGTGGGACGAGCGCTTCACGACCACCGAGGCCGAACGGGTCATGCTCGCCCAGGACGCCTCCCGCGCGGACCGCCGGGCGAGCATCGACCGCGTGGCCGCCAGTCTGATCCTCCAATCGGTGCTCGAGGCGCAACGGCGGCGGCGTACCGGCTAGAACACGCACCGGCACGCCGGGCGCCACGGGGAAGACGAGCGGTCCAGCGCGGACCGCGGACGAACGACAAGGAGCGAGACGGTGGCGTTGAGCCGGGGCTCGAAGTGGTTCCTGGGGTTCCTCGGAGTCCTGGCCGTCGGCGTCGGGGTCGGGGTGGCCTGGCTCAACGACGCGCTGCCCGAACCGGGTGAGGGCGGGATCGAGGCCGGGCGACCGGTCGAGCTCACCGTCGAGTCGGGCGAGTCCGTACGCGCCGTCGGTGACCGGCTCGCCGACCTCGGGGTCATCCGCAACCCCACCACCTTCCGGATCGCCGCCGGCGACGCCGACCTCGCCACGCAGCTGCAACCGGGGGCCTACGACCTCGAGACCGGTATGGGCTCGGAGGCGGCGATCGACACCCTGATCGCCGGGCCGGTCCGCGGCGGTCCCGCGGGCCTGCGCTTCACGGTGCAGGAGGGACTGACGGTCGAACAGACCCTGGCGCGACTGGACGCACAGTTCGACGCGCACGACGAGGACGACTTCCGGGAGGTGCTCGACGAGCGGGTGGCGGCCGGGGCGAACGACCCGGGCGTGCTCGTGCTGCCGGACTGGGTGCCCGAGCCGGCCGAGATGCCCGAGGAGATCGTCGAACCCTTCGAAGGCCTGCTGTTCCCCGAGACCTACGAGGTCGCCGAGGACGCGACCCCGCTCGAGGTGCTCCAGCGCATGGTCGACCAGTTGGCGATCGTCGTCGAGGAGGTCCCAGCCGATCGGCGCGCCGACGCCGAACGACGTGGGCTCGACCGCTTCGAGGTCCTCACGCTGGCCAGCCTCGTCGAGCGCGAGACGCGGGTCGACGCGGAACGCCAGACGGTCGCCGGGGTGATCGAGAACCGGCTCGAGGAAGGCATGCGCCTGCAGATCGACGCCAGCGTCATCTACGCGGTCGGTGAGCCCCGGGACGTGGTCCTGCTCGAGGACCTCGAGGTCGAGCACCCGTACAACACCTACCTCGTGGACGGGCTGCCGCCAGGCCCGATCTCGGGCATGGGGCGGGCGTCGCTGCTGGCGGCCTTCGATCCCGAGGACGTCGCCTACCGCTACTACGTGCTGGCCCCGGAGTGCGACGGCAGCCACGAGTTCGCCGAGACCCTCGACGAGCACAATCGCAACGTGGCCGCCTTCCGCGAGGCGGGACGGTGCCAACAGGACGTGTCGGAGTGAGCGTCGCGGCCGGCGTGGGCGGCTGGCCGAGCGCGACCACGCGACCGGTCGTGCTGCTGGGTCGACCGGTCGCCCACTCGCTGTCCCCGGTGATGCACAACGCCGCGTTCCGCGCCGAGGGCCTGGACCTGGTCTACCTCGCCTGGCCGTGCCCGCCCGACGAGCTCGCAGCGGCCGTCCACACCCTCGGGGTGGTCGGTGGCGTCGGAGCCAACGTCACCGTGCCGCACAAGGAGGCGGTGGTGGCCCGGTGCGACCGGTTGACACCAGAGGCCGAGTCGATCGGCGCCGTCAACACGTTGGTGTTCACCGCCGATGGCCTGCTGGGGGACAACACCGACGCGGTGGGACTTCTCGAGGCGCTGCGACGTGACGTCGCGCCGCGGGCCGGCGACGAGGTGGTCGTCCTCGGGACCGGTGGCGCCGCCCGCGCGGCGGCGGTGGCGGTCGCTCGCCTGGCGGGGGCGTTGACGGTGGTCGGCCGCCGACCCGCGGCCGCAGCGTCGGTCGCTGCGGTAGGGGAGCGAGGCGGTGCTGTGCGGACGGCGGCGGTCGCGCTGGACGACGAGGCGATGGTGCGAGCGGCCGTGGCCAACGCGAGGATCGTGGTCAACGCCACCCCGCTCGGACTGCACGGCGAGTCGCTGCCGGCGCCGTTCTGCGCGCTCGGTGACGGGCAGATCGCCTACGACCTGCTCTACCCACGCGTGGCCGTCCCGGCCGGTCGGGAGGCGACGCCGTTCCTGCAGGCCGCTCGCGACCGTGGCGCGGACGCCCACCACGGGCTCGCCATGCTCGTCGGGCAGGCGGCGGTGTCCTTCGAGCGCTGGACGGACCGGCCCGCTCCCCACGGGGTGTTCCACGCCGCGGCGCTCGCGGCGCTCGGCGAGACCTGAGTCGTCCGCGCGCGCTTTAGCGGGGTGACCCGCGGGCCGATGGAGGAGACGGAGGGCTCGCATCCCGAGCCTCGCCATCTCGAGCCCGCGATCCCGGAGACCGATGTGTCCGAGCACCTCGACACCCGCGCCACACGGCTGGCCGAGGCTCTCGACGAGTTCCTGTACTGCTCGCAGGACGTCGAGGCGGCCGCCGTGTTGTCCTTCGACGGGGTCCCGATCGCGAGCGCCCTGCCGGACGAGCTCGACGAGAGCGCCGTCGCGGCCGTGAGCGCCGCGATGCTCGGGCTCGCGCAGCAGGCATCGACCGGTTTCGCCCGCGGACGCCTGGAGCAGGTCGTCGTGGAGGGTGAGGCGGGCTTCGTGCTGGTGCGCAACGCTCACGACCGGGCCGTGCTGGCCGCGCTCGTGGCGGCGCCCGCGAAACTCGGGCTGCTGCTCGCCGACCTGCGTGTCGCCGCCGATCGCATCGGTGCGCTGCTCGCGCCGGTCCCGTCGGTGGCGGACACGACGCTGCGGGACAACGTCCCGGTGACCGCGCCGTGCGGGTCCGAGCCGGCCGAGACGGTCGCCGTCGTTCCGGGTGTGTTCGCCGAGGGCCACCCGACCACGCCGCAGGTCGAGCCGGCGGATGAGGTCACCGCCTTCGCCACCCCGGTTTCCTTCGCCACCCCGGATCCCTTCGCCACCCCGGATCCCTTCGCCACGCCGGCCCCCTTCGCACCTCACGCGCTCGCCGGGCCGGTCCCCGCACCGGCGTCGTTCGCCACGCCGTCCGGGCCGGTGGGATCCCTCGACGTCCCGCTGGAGCCGGCGGAGGCACCCGGGTCGGCCGCGCATGACGGTGAGGAGCTGCCGCCGGCGAACGACTACGAGGCCGAGCTGCTGGCCATCCTGGCCGACCAGGCGGTTGCACTCGACGAGCGCGACCTGCTGACCGAGGCGTTGGTGGAGGTTCGTCGCGCCACGGGTGGTGACCGCCAGGACGCGGCCTGGGCCGGCCCCGAGGTCGCCGCGCCGGGACGGGGGTGAGCGGCGTGCTCGAAGGACGACTCGACGAGTTCGCACTCGAGGACATTCTGGTGCTGTTGACCAGCTCCCGCAAGACGGGCCTGCTGTGCCTGGAACTGAGCGACTGGGTCGTCGAGGTGGACCTGTTCGACGGCCGGATCTCGCACGTGCGGGCCGGTGGGTCGGCACCGTGCGACGCCCTCGACGTGCTGCTGGACGTGCTCTGTACCCGTCCCGCCGGGGCGTTCCGTTTCTTGGCCGACGCCTGCGCGACCCCGGCCGTGTCCGACGGGGATCTGTGGCCCACGGCTCGCCGACGGGCGGCGACGTGGCCCGGGCTGATCACTCGCACCGGCGGACCGGACGTCGTGCTGTCGTTGGCGGTCCCGACCGGTGAGGACGACGTGGTCGTCGACGTCGACCGGTGGCGGCTGCTCGCCCAGGTGGACGGGTCCCGGACGATCGCGCAACTCGCCGACCGCTGGGGACGTGGGCAGCTTCGAGCGCACGAGGCCGTGGCCGACCTGCTCGACCGGGGTCTGCTCCGTGTGGCCGCGGCGACCGCATCGAGCACCGAGGACGTCGCGTACGACGTCCCAACGACCTCCGTCGTCGCCGACCTGCTCGTCGCCGACCTGCTCGACGCCGACCTGCTCGACGCCGACCTGCTCGACGCCGACCTGCTCGACGCCGACCTGCTCGACCCCGTCCTGCTCGACCCCGAACCGCACGAGGCCGACCCGTTCGACCCGGACGGGTCCGACGTCTTGCAGATCGCCGGGGTCGGGGTGCTCCACTTCCCGCCGTCCGGTCCCCGGCGGCTGCCCACGCGCGTCCACCAGTACCGGATCGGTCCGTGTCCGGTAACGGGGCCGGACCCGCGGCTGGGGGTGAGCGGGTCTTGACCCCGCGGCGCCCCGCAGGACCGACGTGGTGCCCCACGGCGGCGGTCGGGCGATGAGGGCACTGGCACAGGTCCTGCTCGGCCGCGGACTGCTCGACGAGTCACAGCTGCGTGCGGCGGTGGCGGAACAGCAGCACACCGGCCATTCGCTCGGTCGGATACTGGTCGCGCGGGGGTCGCTGACCGAGCAGCAGCTGCTCGAGGCCCTCGCGGTGCAGGTCGGACTCGACGTCGTCGACCTCGGCGAGGCCGAGATCGACGCCCGGCTGGCGCTGCTGGTTCCGATGAACACGCTGCGCAAGCACTGCGTGCTGCCCTTCGCCTTGCGCGAGGGCAAGCTGCTCGTCGCGATGAGCGACCCCTCCGACGTGGTCGCGATCGACGACGTGCACACCATCACGGCGCACGACGTGCAGCCCGTGGTCGCCCGACGGGAGGACATCCTCGCCGCGATCGAACGTCACGCCCACCTGACCGACGACATCGAGGCGATGGCCGACGACCTCGCCGACGTCCAGGACGCCGGCGACGACCTCGCCTCGATCCAAGCGGTCACCGAGGAGGCGCCGGTCGTCAAGTTCGTCAACCTGCTCATCTCACAGGCGGTGGCCGACGGGGCGTCGGACATCCACATCGAGCCGGGAGAACGCGACCTGCGGGTCCGCTATCGCATCGACGGGGTGCTGCACGAGGTGGTCCGCTCGCCCAAGACGATCCACTCCGGGCTGGTCAGCCGACTCAAGATCATGGCCGACGTCGACATCGCCGAGCGGCGTCTCCCACAGGACGGCCGCATCGGTGTCACCACCAACAACCGCGCCATCGACCTGCGCTTCTCGACGCTGCCGACCGTCTACGGGGAGAAGGTGGTCATGCGCGTGCTCGACAAGACCTCCGTGCTGCTCGAGCTCGGCGACCTCGGCTTCCTCGACCACAACCTCGCTCGCTTCGAGGAGGCCTACCGCAAGCCGTACGGGACGCTGTTGGTCACCGGACCGACCGGGTCGGGCAAGTCGACCACGCTCTATGCCGCCCTCAACGTCCTCAACGAGCCTGGTGTGAACATCATCACGACCGAGGACCCGGTGGAGTACCGGCTGCCGGGAATCTCGCAGGTGCAGGTGAACCCGAAGGTCGGTCTGACCTTCGCCGCCGCGCTGCGCTCGATCCTGCGCCAGGACCCCGACATCGTGCTCGTCGGGGAGATGCGGGACCGTGAGACCGCCCAGATCGGGATCGAGGCCGCCCTCACCGGGCACCTGGTGCTGTCGACCCTGCACACCAACGACGCGCCGTCGGCCATCACCCGTCTCACCGAGATGGGCATCGAGCCGTTTCTCGTCGGCTCGGCCGTGGACTGCGTGCTGGCGCAGCGTCTGGCGCGCCGGGTCTGCCCGCGCTGCGCCGAGCGCCTCCGCCCGTCCGACGAACTGCTGCGCGCCGCCGGCTACGACGACGACGTGGTCGCCGCGCGCCCCGAACTCCTCCGGGCGGTGGGCTGCGTGGCGTGCAGCGGCACCGGTTACCGCGGCCGCCTGGCGCTGCACGAGGTGCTGACCGTCACCGAGGACATCGAGCGGCTGGCGGTGGCGCGGGCATCGTCGGAGGAGATCTCGCGTGTCGCCGTGGCCCAGGGCATGCAGACACTGCGGCAGGACGGCCTGGCGAAGGTGCTGCTCGGGCAGACCACCCTCGAGGAGATCGGACGGGTCGTCGCTTGACGACCGAGGAGGACGTTGGTGAGCGCACTGGGCGACGCACTGGTGCAGCAGGGGACGCTGCGCCCGGAACAGGTCCGGTGGGCCGAGCAGCTGGCCGCAACTGGCGGCGGCAGCTTGCCCAAGGTGCTGATGGAGCACCGTCTGGCCGACGAACGCACGCTGGTGCGCGCCTTGGCCCTGACGCTCGGGATGTCCTACGTCGACGTCGACAGCAGCAGCGTCGACGTAGAGGTGGCAGCCCTGCTGCCGGGTCCGCTGGCCGCCGAACTCGGCGCGCTCCCCATCGGCATCGGCCCGGACGACCGGGTGGTGGTCGCGGTCGCCGACCCGAAGGACGTGACGCTGCGCGCACGGGTGCAGGACGCCCTCGCGGTCCCGGTCACGTTCGCGCTCGCGTCACGCCGCGAGCTGCAGGTCGCGATCGCCGCGTACACCGGGTCGTCCCCGGCCCGACACGACGAACACCGACCGTCGTCGGAGGCGAGCCCCGCGGCCGTTCTGCCGACACCGGCGACGCCCCCGCCGGCGGCCGTCCCGGACGGGCGCGACACCCTGCTGCCCTTCGAGCAGCGCGCCGCGTTCGAACTCGACGACCTGCTCGTCGCGCTGGTCGAGCGGGGTGGCTCCGACCTGCATCTCACCGCCGGCATCCCCCCGACGATCCGCGTCCACGGCGACCTGGTGTCGCTCGACGAGTTCGCCCCCTGCGACCCGGACGACCTGCAGAACCTGCTCTACGGAATCATGACGCAGAAGCAACGTGAGCAGTTCGAGAACGAACTCGAGCTGGATCTGTCGTACGCGATTTCCGGACGGGCCCGCTTCCGCGTCAACGTCTTCCAGCAGCGAAACGCGCTGGGCTCGGTCATGAGGGTCATCCCCTTCGAGATCAAGGTGCTCGAGGACCTCGGTGTCCCCGAGCAGGTGGCCAACTTCGCGTACCTGCCGCGCGGGTTCGTGCTGGTCACCGGGCCGACGGGCTCGGGGAAATCGACGACGCTGGCCGCCGTCATCGACCTGATCAACCGCAACCGGCCGGCCCACATCATGACCGTCGAGGACCCGATCGAGTTCCTTCACAGCCACAAGCGTTCGGTGGTCAACCAGCGCGAGGTGGGCAGCGACACCCACGGCTTCCAGCAGGCGCTCAAGCACGTGCTGCGCCAGGATCCCGACGTCATCCTCGTGGGGGAGATGCGTGACCTCGACACGATCCAAGTCGCCCTCACCGCAGCGGAGACCGGCCACCTGGTGTTCGGCACTCTCCACACGCAGGACGCGCCGCAGTCCGTCGACCGCATCATCGACGTCTTCCCTCCCCACCAGCAGGAACAGATCCGGGTGATGCTCGCGGGGGCCCTGCAGGGCGTGGTCTGTCAGACGCTGCTCAAGACGGCCGACGGGGAGGGACGGGCGGTCGCGGTCGAGATCATGACCGCCACGTCCGCGGTCAAGAACCTCATCCGCGAGGGCAAGACCCACCAGCTCTACAGCGCCATCCAGGCCGGCGCGCAGCACGGCATGGTCGCCATGGACCAGTCACTCGCCTCCCTGGTGAAGCGGGGGCTGGTGACCTACGACACGGCGCTGGAGAAGGCGAACAACGTGGCCGAGTTCCAACGCCTGGCCGGCCGGGCCTGAGAGGGGAGGATGACGATGGCCAGCTCCGTGCTGCACCGCTTCGACTACAAGGTCCGCGATCGGGCCGGCAGGCTCATCACGGGTCAGCTGGAGGGTGACTCGCAGGCCGCGGTCGCCACGAAGCTCACCTCCATGGGCTACGCACCGGTCTCCATCGCCCAGGTCAACGAGCGTGGCCTGCAACAGGAGCTCCGGATCCCCGGTCTGTCGGACCGGGTCAAGCTGAAGGACCTGGCGGTCTTCTCGCGGCAGTTCGCCACGATGATCAACTCGGGCTTGAGCCTGATCCGTGCCCTGTCGATCCTGCACGAGCAGACCGAGAACCGCACGCTCGCGACGACGATCGACGGCATCCGTCAGTCGGTCGAGACCGGCACGTCGCTGTCCGCGGCCCTGGCGGAGTACCCGAAGGTCTTCCCCGCGCTCTACGTCGCCATGGTCCGGGCGGGCGAGGCCGCCGGCATGCTCGACGAGGTGCTGCTGCGGGTCGCGGCCATGCTCGAGGCCGACGTGACGCTGCGCGCGAAGATCAAGTCGGCGATGACCTATCCGGTGATCGTGCTGGTCATGGCCATCGTGCTCTCGAGCGCGATGCTGATCTTCATCGTGCCGACCTTCGCGGGCATGTTCGACACGCTCGGTTCGCAACTACCCACCCCGACGCGGATGCTGCAGTCGCTGTCGCAGTTCGTCACCTCACCGCTCGGGCTGCTCGTGTGGCTCGGCACGCCGGTCGGGCTGTGGTTCGCCTACCGGTCGATCGCGGCCAAGCCGAAGGGACGCTTCGCGCTGGACCGGCTCAAGCTCCGGCTGCCGGTCTTCGGACCGCTGTTCCACAAGATCGCCCTGACCCGGTTGGCCCGCAACCTGTCGACGCTGCTCGCGGCGGGTGTCCCGATCCTTCAGGCGCTCGAGATCACCGCCGAGACCGTCAACAGCGGCCCGATCGCGCAGGCGCTGGGGGACGTGCGCGACTCCGTGCGCCAGGGCGAGTCGATGAACCGGCCACTGGCGCAGCACGCCGTCTTCCCGGCGATGGTGGTGCAGATGATCGCGGTGGGGGAGGAGACCGGCAACATCGACGGCATGCTCGGCAAGATCGCCGACTTCTACGACACCGAGGTCGAGTCGACCACGCAGTCGCTGACGGCGATGATGGAGCCGCTCATGATCGGCGTGATCGGGGCCATCGTGGGCGGCATGGTCATCGCGCTGTACATGCCGATGTTCAGCATCTTCGACGCGATCCACTGAAGCGGGACGACGTCCGGTGGTCCGGAGGTGGCGGCGCGGTCCGCGCCGCCACCTTCGTGCGTTGTTGCGACGTCGCGGATCCCGCCCCTCAAGTTCGCGACCCACGCGCCGACGGAAACGGTTGACGAACCGTGAGCGCGTGAGAAGGGCGACCCCGTCGTAAGGCGGGCAAGCAACGTCACGGGACCTCACCCCGGCCGCGTGCCGGGACGGTCAGCCGGACTACCTCGCGCAGGGGACTCTCCATCCCTCGATGGGGACCTGTGCAGGTGACACCACGCACGGCGCGTCGCACAGGTCCACGTCCGACATCTCCGGAGAACAGGGTTCCCATGTCCCCGCTGAAGCTGCACACCGCACGTGAGGAGGAGGGCTTCACCCTCATCGAGCTCCTCGTCGTCGTCATCATCATCGGCATCCTCGCCGCCATCGCCATCCCGAGCTTCCTGTCACAGCGCGAGCGCGGCTGGCAGGCCGAGCTGACCTCCGCGGTCCGCAACGCCGCCCTCGAGGTCGACGCCGCCGCGACCGCCCAGAACGGCAACTACCCGACCACCACCGACGGCAACGCGCTCGTCACGCCGTTCGAGAACGGCGTGCTGATGACCCTCGACTACGCCCCGGTCCCCAACACCGCCGGTGCGGCCATCGGGTTCCGGCTCAACGGCACCCACACCCGCATCAACGGCGGCACCAACTGCCTGAGCTACGTCTACGACGGTGAGAACCAGGGCCGTCTCGGCGACTTCGGCAATGAGGCATGTACCACAGCCACGCCGTAGCCGGCTCTCTCGACACGACGTGGGGCGGCCTCGGGCCGCCCCACGTCGTACGAAGTAGGGTCCACGTCCGACGTGCAGGAGACGCCGTGGAAGCCGTCGTGGTGGTGGGGCTGGCCGGCCTGCTCGGGCTGGCCCTCGGGTCGTTCGCGACCGTCGCGATCCACCGGTGGCCGCGCGGTGCGGCGGTGACCGAGCCGAAGCGCTCGGCGTGTCCAACCTGCGGGGCGATGGTCGCGCCGCGGGACAACGTCCCGGTGCTGTCCTTCCTGCTGCTGCGCGGACGCTGCCGCGCCTGCGGCGCGGGGATCTCGCCGCGCTACGCCGTGGTGGAGCTCACCACCGCGCTGCTGTTCGCCGCCGTCACGTGGGTCTGGGGCTGGCACCCTTTGCTGCCCGCGCTGCTGGTGTTCGTCTGGGCGCTCGTGGTGGCGACCGCGATCGACCTCGAGCACCGCATCATCCCCAACCGTCTCACCTACCGTCTGCCGTTCGTGCTGCTCCCGTTGGTGGTGCTCGCCGCGGCGCTCGACGGTGACTGGGCCGCCTTGCGCGGGGGCGTGATCTGGGCGCTCGTGGTCCCGGCGGTGATGTTCACCTTCGCGGAGCTGTTCCGACTGGTCCGTGGCCAGGCCGGCATGGGCATGGGGGACGTGAAGCTCGCCGTCTCCATCGGCCTGGTCGTCGGCAACCTCGGAGGCGTCCACCTGGTGGCCTTCGCCTACGCCACGATCGGCGCCGCCGTCGTGGTGGTCGTCGGCCTGCTGGTGTCGGGGCGGGCACGCCTGGCCAGCCGGGTGCCCTTCGGGCCCTACCTCGCCGCCGGGTCGCTGGTGGTGGTGCTGGCCCCCGACGCGAGCGCGACCGCGGTCCGTACCGTGCTCGGCGTGTGAGGCGATGATGGTCCGGGTTCCGTCGGGCTCGCCGGGCGCCGTCACTGAACGCCGACTGCTCAAGACCCGCGTACCGCCGCCGACGAGGAGGTGGTCCGGCCCCTCGAGGGGCCGCCGTCGGACGGACTGAGACGTGGCAACCACCGCTGTGGGGGTGGACATCGGCACCCGCACCGTCACGGTCGCGGAGGTCGCGTCCTCCCGGTCGGGCCCCCGCATCACGAACTTCGGCGGCATCGAGCTGTCGCCGGGTTGGGTCGTCGACGGTGAGGTCCACGAACCCGATGCGGTGGCCAACGCCCTGCGCGACCTCGTCGCCGCCACGAAGGTCCGCACCAGGAAGGTGTGGCTCGGCGTGGCGAACTCCCGTGTCGTCGTCCGCCAGCTCGACCTGCCGGCCATGCCGCTCGAGGACCTGCGCGCCTCGATCCGCTACCAGGTGCAGGAACACATTCCCATCCCGGTCGAACACGCCGAACTCGACGTGCACGTGCTGGCCGAGGAGGTCACCGAAGACGGCGAACGACGCCAGCGGGTCCTCATCGCCGCCGCGCACCGGGACATGGTGAACCGTCACGTCGAGGCCGTCCAGCGCGCCGGTCTGCGCGCCGTCGGCGTCGACCTCAACCCGTTCGCGATGCTGCGCGCCATCGGGAACCACTCGCCGTACCAACAGGCCGGCGAGGTGCTCGTCGACGTCGGCGGCGGCGTCACCGACGTCGTGGTGCAACACGGCGGCACCCCGTTGTTCGTTCGCATCCTGACGTCGGGCGGCGACGAGGTGACCGACGCGATCGCCATGGAGCTCGGCATCGACCACACGGAGGCCGAACGCCTCAAGCGCACGTCGGACCCGACGGCCGACGGGCGTCTCGCGGCGTTGGTCGCGCGTCACGTGGAGCGGCTCTCGGAGGAGATCCGCAGCTCGATCGACTACTACCTCGCCCAGCCGGGTGCCGCGCCCCTCGCCGGTGTCGCGCTCACCGGCGGCGGCGCCAACCTCCCCGGGCTGTCGGACCAGCTGGCGGAGTCGCTGCGCCTTCCGGTGGAGCTCGGCAGCGTGTTCGACCACTGGGGTGCCAAGGTGGCCGCTTACGACGCGCCGGCGCTGCGCACCGTCGGCCCGACCCTGACCACGGCCGTCGGCCTCGCCCTAGCGGGACGCGAATGAGCGTGCGGGTCAACCTGCTGCCGGTGGCGAACGTCGCACATCGTCGTGCCAGCCGGCAGCGCGCCGTGGTCGTCGTCGCGCTGGGGGCGGTCGTCGCGGCACTCGGCATCGTCCACGCCGTGCAGCACGCGACCCTGCGAGGGGCCGAGGCCGAGCTCGCCGCGGCGCAGCACGAGGTGCTCGCGCTCGAGGGGGCACGGGCCGAGCTCACCCCGTACGCCGAGCTCGCGGCGCAGGCGATGGCGGCCGAGGAGCAGGTCCGCGCGGCGCTGGCCGACGAGGTCTCGGTCGCCGGGTTGTTGCAGGACCTCGCGCTGGTCACCGCCACCGAGACCGGACTCGAGACGATCGACATCCGGCTGCAACCGCCGCTCGGGGCGGCGCCGGCCGTCGACGGTGTGCCGCCGGATGTCGTTGGCACGGTCACCCTCACCGGGGCCAACACCGCCGGACACGCGCCGGGCGTCGAACGCCTGCTGCTGGACTACGCCAGCCTGGTCACGCTGGCCGACCCCTACGTGTCCTCCTCGACGCTGGACGAGCACGGCAACGCGAGCTTCGTCGTCGACGTCGACGTCCGGCCCTCCAGTCGCACGGAGCGCTACGCCGACGGGTTGCCGGAGGTGTTGCGATGACCCGCACCCAGATGGTGTTGATGGGGCTCGTCGGGGTCCTGATGATCGCCCTGTATGTCGTGCTGCTGCACCAGCCACGCGCCGCCGAGATCGCCCAGATCCGGTCCGACACCGTGACCGCACAGGACGACCAGGCACGGCTGCAGGCCGAGATCGCCCGGCTGCAGCAGGTCCGCTCGCGCGCCCCCGAGCTCGAGGGGGAGCTCACCGCCGCCCGCGCGGTCGTGCCCGACGCCGCGGCGCTGCCCGCGCTCGTCCGTCAGCTCGAGACCGCCGCGGACGACGCCGGGGTCGCGGTCGGCACGATGACCCTCGGCAAGCCGGCCACCGAGGCCCCGGCGGCCATGGTGGCGCGGCTCCCGGTCAGCCTGAGTGTGTCCGGGTCGTTCTTCCAGCTCGTCGACTACCTGCGCCGTCTCGAGGACCCGACCCTCACGCCCCGCGGGCTGCGCTGGGACGCGGTGAGCGTCACGACTGCCGAATACCCCGAGCTGACCGCGACGCTGACGGGCCGTGCCTTCGTCGACGCGGCCGCGGTCACCCCGCTGGACGCGGCAGCCGCCGGCGCCACGGCACCGGCCTCGCCCGAGTCCACCGCCGGGGCGAGCCAGCCGGACGGCGACCCCGGATCGGCCCCCGTGCCAGACGGCGGCGGGACGGAGGTTCCCGTGCCCGGCGAGACGGGCGCCGGCGTTTCCGTGGAGGCCGCGTCATGACTACGGACACCACCGACCTGCCGGTGCGGAGCACGCGTCTGCCCCTACTGCTGGCGCTGCTCGTGGCGGCCATCGCCGGCCTCGTGCTGGTCAGGTTCCTGACCGGCGAGCCGAGCGGTCCCGACGACGCGCAGGTCACGGCGCTGCCGGCGGCTCAGGTCCCCGAGGCCGAGGCCGTCCCGGCGCCCGCGGCGCCCGGCCGGGGCCAGCCGTTCTCTCTGTCGGAGGCCCAGGATCCCTTCCGTCGCGTGGCCGACGCTCCCGTCGGAACGGTCGATCCCGACCCGGACCTCGCCCTGCCCGCCGAGGTCGTGGAAGACCTCGACGCCCTCCCCGACGCCGGAGAGCGGGTGCCCGTGCCGTCCCCGGGCACGCTCCCCACGGGCGGTGACCCGGTCCCGACCACGGACGTGGGCCCCGCCGTGGACCCCGCCGTGGGCGCCGACCCGGCACCCGTCACCCCGGCGCCCGCGCCGTCGGCCCCGCGGTCACCGGCGCCCACGCCCGGGACTCCGCCGGTCCTCGATCCCTCGCCCACCCTGCCGAGCCCGTCGCCGAGGTCGCCGACGTGCGAGACGCGCGACGGCGACGTCGTCTGTGACGGCCAGCTCGTGCGTCTGGCACGAATCTTCCTCGACGTGCAGGGCCAGCAGCAGGCGCTCGTGCAGGTCGACGACGGACTGTTCCTGGTGCCGCCGGGACAGGTCTTCGCGCGCGCGTTCTTCTTCGACCGGTTCGACGAGGGCTGTGGCGAGTTCGGCTATCTGACCGAGACCTTCCGTCTGTGTCTCGCCGCGACGCCGGCACGGTGACCGGCGTGGCACGCCCGCCCGGTCGCTCAAGCCGCGTGGCACTCGTGCCGACAGCTCGGTCGAGACGTCGGCGAAGCGAGGACGCGGTGCGGCAGACGCGTGGTCACGCGTTCCCGTCGCGCCGCGCCGGGGAGGAGGGCGCCTCGCTCGTCGAGGTGCTGGTGACCGTGGCGCTGCTCGCCACGGCGTTCCTCGCGCTGGCGCAGGTGGCGACGGCGAGCCTGCTGTCGCTGCGCGGTTCGGCGGACCGCACGACGGCCGTCGCCATCGCCACCGAGGCGGTCGAGGCCAGCCGGCAGCTGCCGTGGCACGACCTCGGCCTGCACCAGGTCACCCACGCCGCCCGGTGTGCGCAGTCCTTCCCGGTCGACGTCGCCGGGACGCTGCGCGAACCCACCCTGTGCCTCGCCGACGGCGGGGTCACCGACACCCTGCCGTTCACGGGCCGCAACGGCGACTACGAGGTCGAGACGGTGGTCACGACCGTGCCGAGCTACACCAACGCCCGGCGGGTCACGACGGTGGTCCGCTGGGAGGATCGTGGCCGTCACCGCGAGGTACGTACCAGTTCCGTCGTCGCGGGGGTGGAACGTGGCTGAGCGCCCCCCGCGGACCGGTGCCGGCGAGCGTGGTTTCACCCTCGTCGAGCTCCTCGTCGTTCTGGCGTTGGCCCTGGTCGTCGGTGCGGCCGTGGTCTCGAGCGTCGGCGCCGCCGCCCGGGCCGAGACCCGCGCGCTCGACCTGCGCGGGAACACCGACGCGGCCCGGGTCGCGGCCGAGCGCGTGCGCGACGGGGTGCGCCAGGCCTACGGCGTCTGCGACGTCTCCGACGCCGACCGGCTCGTGGTGTGGACCGGCGACACCGACGGCGACGACCGCATCGACGCCGACGAGCTGCGGACCTACCGGGTCACCGCCGGGCGGCTCGAGCGCCAGGAGGGGGTGGCGACACCGATCGTGCTCGCCGGCGGGCTCGCCGCCGGGTCTCCGTTCAGCTACTTCGACCGCGAGGGCGACCCCCTGCCGGTGCCGCTGACCGGCGTGGCGCTCGACTGCGCCTCGACGGCGGTCGTCGAGGGCCGCGGCGGCGTCGCCTCGGTCGGGCTCGCGCTGGCGGGCGACCGCGCTCCCGACGGTCGCACGGCACCCGTGGTGGTCGACTCGAGGATCACGCTGCGCAACGCGGCCCAGGCGGACGCGGTCATCAACCCGAACCGGCCGCCGCGGGCCCAGTTCACCCAGACCTGCACCGGGCGGCAGTGTGCCTTCGACGGTCGGGGCTCGTTCGACGAGGACGGCGAGGTGGTCCGCCACGAGTGGGACTTCGGCGACGGCACGGCCACGGCGACCGGTGACTTCCCGCCCGTCCATGTGTTTCCCAACGACCTGCCGTACCTGGTGACGCTGACGGTGACCGACGACAAGGGCGCGGTGGACAGCCTGACGCAGGCAGTGCTGCTCGACTCGGGCGCGGCGACCCCGGCCGCCGCCTTCACGGTGGTCTGCGCGAGCGACCGCGGCTGCCGCTTCGACGCGAGCGGCTCGTTCGACGCCGACGGCGACATCAGCCGCTACGACTGGGACCTCGGCGACGGGCACACGGCTTCCGGGTACGAGCTCGACCACCAGTATGCGGCCTCCGGGGTCTACGCCGTCACGTTGACGGTGACCGACGCCGGTGGTCGCTCCGGTTCGCAGGTCCACTACGCCAACCCGACGGCCACCCCCAACGCGTTCGCGGTCGCGGGGTTGACCGACCTCAGCACCACCGACGGCGTCAAGTCCGGCTGGCTGCCCATCGTCGAGATCGAGATCCGCTACGCCGACGGCGCCCCGGCCCACGCGGTACGCGTGGAGGGCCAGTTCGCCACCGACACCACGCTGCGCAGCGGCTTCACCAACGCCCAGGGCCGCATCCGACTGCAGGCCAACGGGATCGCGTCGGGCAGCCGGACCACGTTCACGGTGCAACGCGTCGGCACCACCGTCCCCGTGGGGACCCGCGGAATCGAGCTCCGGAAGTGATGACCACCAGCGACCGGGTGACCACGACCTCCCTCCGACGGCATGCGGACGAGCACGGCATCGCCCTGCCGACCGCCCTGCTGGCGATGCTCGTCCTGCTCATGCTCAGCGGCCTGTTCGTCGCGCACGCCGCACCGCAGGAGGCGGCCACGGCCGACACGCAGGCCTTCGAGGCCGGGCTGCACGTGGCCGAGAGCGCCGCCGAGCTGGCCGTGGCCGCACTGGCCGACCCGAACCATCCGGCGCAGCCGTTCACGCCGGCGGTGGCCAACGTCCCCACCACCGCCGCCGGGGCCCGGCAGTGGGCGCTCGGGCAGGCCGCCGCACGCGTGACGCCCGACTGCCGCAACTTCGAGCGCACCGCCAACGGCGACGGCATCGCGATCCTCGACCAGACCAACGGCGACCTCTACGGCGTGGCGTTCCTGCCCGACTGCCGCGACCGGCGCTCGAGCCGTGTGGTGCGCATGGCCTACGACGTGCGCCCCGTGGTCCCGCTCGCCGCGACCGTGTCGATCCTGACCGGGTGCGACGTCGAGTTCGCCCACACCAACGCCCAGATCGGTGCCGGCGGGATCCACTCGAACTGCCACATCACCGGCTTCCCGCGGGTCGCCGCCGGCGTGCCCTACACCGCCAGCGGCAGCTGCGACACGGCCGGGGGCTGTGCCGGCGGCCAGCCGAAGCGCAACATCCCGAACTACCACGCGCGGGTGTTCTGGCAGCAGCGCAACGCGCCCGGGGTCGCCGGCGCCCAGGCCGACCCCTTCTACGAGCTGTGCCCCGATGGCAGCGTCCGTCAGAGCACCCCGCAGGCCGTGGCCCCCTGCAACCCCGCGACCTCGACCGAGGTGGTCCCCCCGAGCGCGCACTGGGTGTTCACCGCAGCCACCGACGGCAACACCTGGACCTGGACGAGCAACGCCGGGCCACCCAACGGGCAGTACTACGCCTACCAGGCCAACGTCGTGAATCGCATGAACAACGGCAACGGCAACTCGACGCGGATCACGCTGTTCGCCGAGGCCGACCGTGCCCGGATCCTGGCCGGCGACGGCCGCCACTCCGGCAACATCACCTACACCGAGAACCCGAAGTTCTTCACCTCGTGGCCCGGCGTGGGAGCGGTCGCCGACGTCGACCTGCTGGTCGACAAGAACATGCACGCCGACGGGCAGATGACCCTCATGTTCGCCCGCGAGCAGTTCCGCATCGACTACAACGGCCGCTACGACCGGCTGTTCTTCATGACCTGCGACGCCGCGCTCGACGCCGAATTCCGCCACGACTCGCCCTACTGCGAGACGTCGCGGTCGTCGAGCACGCCGGGCAGCCCCATCCACCGCAACCAGATCACCAAGAACTCCGACTACCTGATGCCGCCGTCAGGCAACGCGATCGTCCCGAACCTCGGGATCAGTGGCGTCACCGACTGGGAGGCGCTGTAGCTCGGGTGCGTACCCGGGCGCGGATAAGCTGCGAGGTCCGTCGTCCTCGAGCCTGCGACCGAGGTGTCCGCGTGCCGCGTCTGCGCTACCTGACCGCCGGTGAGTCCCATGGCCCGGCGTTGGTCGCCACCCTCGAGGGGCTGCCGGCCGGCCTGCCGGTGTCCCGGGCGGTGCTCGCCGACGAGCTGGCCCGCCGTCGTCTCGGGCACGGACGCTCGCCGCGGATGGCGTTCGAGGTCGACGAGGTCGAGGTTTTCGGCGGGGTGCGTCACGGTCGCACGCTGGGCTCGCCCGTTGCGGTCGTCATCCGCAACACCGAGTGGCCCAAGTGGGTCGACGCGATGGACCCCGAGCCGCGCGACGACCTCGAGGCGATCCGTGACACCGGCCGGGGCCGTCGACTGACCCGCCCCCGCCCCGGACACGCCGACCTCACCGCGGCGCTCAAGTACGGCTACGACGACGTCCGTGACGCCCTCGAACGCGCCTCGGCCCGCGAGACGGCCGCCCGCGTCGTCGTCGGCACGCTCGCCAAGCGCCTGCTCGCCGAGGTCGGCGTCACGGTGGTCAGCCACGTCGTCAACATCGGCGGCGTGCGTACCGCCGACGACGCGGCCCGCCCCGGGCCCGAGGACCTGGCGCGGGTCGACGCCTCGCCGGTGCGGTGCCTCGACCCCGACACCGAGGCGGCCATGATCGCCCGTATCGACGCGGCCCACGCCGACAACGACACGCTCGGCGGGACGATCGAGGTGCTCGCGCACGGTCTGCCGCCCGGCCTGGGCAGCCACGTCCACTGGGACCGCAAGCTCGACACCCGGCTGGCCGCCGCGTGCCTGTCGGTGCAGGCGATGAAGGGCGTCGAGTTCGGCGACGGCTTCGCGCTCGCCGACCGGCCCGGCTCGCAGGCCCACGACGAGATCCTGCACGGCCCCGACGGCTACGCCCGCCCCACCGACCGAGCAGGCGGGATCGAGGCCGGCATGTCGACCGGGCAGCCGCTGCGTCTGCGGGTGGCGATGAAGCCGATCTCCTCGCTGCCGCGGCCCCTGCGCACCGTCGAGCTCGACACCCACGACGAGGCGGTCGCGATCACCCAGCGCTCCGACGCCTGCGCCGTGCCGCGCGCCGGGGTCGTGCTCGAGTCGGTCGTCGCCATCGAACTCGCCGACGCCCTGCTGGAGAAGACCGGCGGGGACACCGTCGCGGAGGTGGTGCGCAACCTCGACGCGTACCTCGACGAGGTGGCCGAGCGCTGATGATGAGCCGCAACCTGCTGCTCCACGGGATGATGGGCGCCGGCAAGTCGACCGTCGCGGTGCTGCTCGGCGAGCGCCTCGGCCGGCGGGTCGCCGACACCGACGAGGAACTGCGGACCTGGACCGGCCGGTCCATCCCGGAGCTGTTCGCCACCTACGGCGAGGCCGGTTTCCGGGACCTCGAGCGCCGGGTCGTCGAGGAACTGGCGACCTACCACGACCTGGTCGTCGCGCTCGGCGGTGGCGCCGTGCTGCGCGACGACAACGTCGCGTCGCTGCTGCTGACCGGCGTGCTGGTCGAGTTGCGCGCCACCCCGGAGGTGCTGGTCGAACGGCTCGCCGGCAGCACCGACCGCCCGCTGCTCGGCACGGTCGGCCCGGACGGGAGGGTGAGGGGGACACCGGCCGAACTTCGGCAACGGGTGGAGCGGACCCACGCCGAACGTGCGCGACGCTACGCCGAGGTGGCCGACCTCACCGTCGATGCCGCCCGCACCCCGGACCAGATCGTCGACGACATCCTGGACTGGGCGCTGGCCCAGGGGGACGTGCTGACCCCCTCCGAACACGAACAGGTGATGCGTTGACCGCACCCAAGCGCGTGGACGTCCCGATCGAGGGCGCCCCGTACCCCGTCCTGGTCGGCACCGGCTGGCTCGACGACCTGCTCGACCACGTCGCGTTGCCCGACGGCGTCGGCCGGGTCCTCGTCGTCAGCCAGGAGCCCGTCCAGGAGGCCGGCCATCTCGGTCCGGTCGTCGCCGCCTTCGAGGCCGCCGAGGTCGAGGTCCACCGCTACGACGTCCCCGACGGTGAGGCCGCCAAGAGCGCAGGGGTGCTCCGCGAGCTGTGGGAGGCGTGTGCCGAGGCGCCGCTCGGCCGCCGTGACCTGGTCGTCGCCGTCGGCGGGGGGGTCGTGGGCGACCTCGCCGGTTTCGCGGCTGCGACCTGGAACCGCGGGATCGGTGTGCTGCAGGTGCCGACCACCCTGCTCGCGCAGGTCGACGCGGCCATCGGGGGCAAGACCGGCATCAACCTGCCGCAGGGCAAGAACCTCGTCGGCGCCTTCCACCAGCCGCTCGCGGTCGCCTGCGACGTCGCGACCCTGGCCACCGTCGCTCCACGCATCCGGGTCGAAGGGTTCGGCGAGGTGGTCAAGTACGGGTTGATCGCCGACCCGGACCTGCTCGCGCTGCTCGAGGACCGCGCCGAGGACGTGCTCGCCGGCGACCCGGAGCTGCTGGAGGACATCGTCCTGCGCTCGGCCACCGTCAAGGCCCGCGTCGTCGCCGCCGACGAGCGCGAGGGGGGCGTGCGTGCGCACCTCAACCTCGGCCACACCTACGGACACGCGGTCGAGTCGCTCACCGGCTACGACGAGGTGCTGCACGGCGAGGCGGTCGCGATCGGCACCGTGGTGGCGTTGCGGCTGGGCGTGCGGCTCGGGCGGACGCCGGCGGCGCTCGCCGACCGGGCCGAGCAGCTGCTCGACCGGCTGGGGCTACCCACCCGCGGTCCCGTGCTCGACCGCGCGCAGGTGTGGACCACCATCGCCCGCGACAAGAAGGCCGACGCCGGCGGCGTGCGCTTCGTCGTCCTCGACGACCTCGCCGAGCCCGCCGTGGTGACCCCGGAGCGGGCCGAGGTGGACGCGGTCCTCGACGAGCTCGGCGTCATCGACGAACCGGTCGAGGAAGCGGCGCCAGCCGACGCCTGAGGCGGTCGCGCCCGGAGATCGACCTGGCTGGTCCACCCGCCCCACGGCAGGCCGGGCACGAGATGCGCGGCCGTCAGGCGTCGTCGGCGGTGGCGCGCAGGTGGTCGGCGAGCCCCGGCAGGGCGAACTCGAGGCGACCGTCACCGGTCGGGCGCAGCAGCCCGTGCTGGGCGGTCAGCGCCTGCTGCGTGGAACCGAGCTGCTCGCTGCGGCGGCCGAGCGCCGCCGCGATGGCCCCGGTGGTCCGGGCGCGGTCCTCGAGGCGCGCCGCAGCGTGCAGGTAGCGGCGCTGCAGCGGCCCGAGCTCGCGAAGGCGCTGCTCGTAGAAGTCGGTGACCAGTGGCCGGGCCGCGGCCAGGCCGGCGGCGGCGTCGGCACGGGTGATCACCGCACCGTCACCGGCGTTCCACATCTGGCTGCCGATCAGGTGCAGGAAGTACGGATAGCCCCCGCAGGCCGCCATCAGCAGCTCGAGCGCGTCGGCGTCGAACGTCGCGCCGCCTTCACGGGCGAGCGCGCGCAACCCCTCGCGCATGTCGCCCTCGCCGAAGCCGCGCAGCGGCAGGGGCTTGCTGCGCTCGCCGAACGTGGAGCCGGCGTTCTTCAACCGCCCGACCAGTCCGGGGAGCCCGGCGACGACCGCACCGACCGGCAGTGCGTCACGGCGCAGCGCCCCGGAGCGCCCGTCGCGGGTGGCGACCACCCGACCCTGGACCTCCTGCAGGGCGTGGAAGAGGTCGCCCAGTGCGTCGAGACCGATGTTCTGGGCCTCGTCGACCAGCAGCAGGAGCACCGTCCCGCGCTCGCGGGCGAGGCCGCCGACGGCGGCGAGCAGTTCCTCGAGCTCGTCGGCGCGGTCGGAGGTGCCGGCCTCGTGCAGCTCCACGGTGACCCCACCGGGGCCGAGCGAGATGCCCGCCAGCCGGCGCAGCGCATCGCGGGCACCGCGGGCCAGGCCGGCCGCGACGTCGCGTTCGTGGAGCAGGGTGGCCAGGCCGCGGCACAGGCGGCCGATCACCGCGTCGCCGCGGGTGGCCGACGCCCGTACGACCCACCGGCCGGCCTCGCGCTGTTCCTCCTCGAGCTCGCGCAGCAGCGTGGTCTTGCCCACGCCGCGGTCACCGGTGACCAGACGCACCTGCTCGTAGATGCCCTGCGCCAACCGGTCGACGAGCAACTCGAGGTCGGCGAACTCGGTCTTGCGCCCGGCGAAGACGCGCGGCAGGTTGCCGAAGCCGGGCGTGAACGGGTTGGTGGCGGGGGAGCGGCCCACGCAGACTCCTCGCGTCAGCAACGTAAGCTTACGTCCGGTACGCAGCTCGACGTCCCTGCCGGCCACCGGCAGGAACG
Source organism: Egicoccus halophilus (assembly GCF_004300825.1). NCBI lineage: Bacteria > Bacillati > Actinomycetota > Nitriliruptoria > Egicoccales > Egicoccaceae > Egicoccus > Egicoccus halophilus. The sequence goes on along the minus strand of NZ_CP036250.1, from coordinate 2,420,137 downwards.
TCGAGGAGCGAACCACCCCGGTGCGACACCGACGTACCGACGTACCGGCGGTGCCGGTACCCGTGGCGGCGTGCCGATCGCGCTCCCCCGGTGCCACTGCCCGACACCCGCCGCCGACGTCCATCACCCGAGGCGCCCGATGACCAGCATCCTGTTGCTCCACGGCCCGAACCTCTCGCAACTCGGCGCGCGTGACCCGGCCCAGTACGGGACCGACACGCTCGAGGACGTGGTCGCCGTCTCCCGCGCGGAGGCGGAGGCCGCCGGGGCGCGCCTGGAGGCGGAGCAGTTCGAGGCGGAGGGGGCGCTCGTGTCGCGGGTGCACGCCGCCCGGACCGACGGGACCGGCGCCGTGCTGATCAACGCCGGCGCGCTGACCCACTACAGCATCGCGCTGCGCGACGCGCTCGACCTGCTCGAGGTCCCGGTCGTGGAGGTCCATCTCTCCAACGTCCACGCCCGCGAGCCGTTCCGACAGCACTCGGTCATCGCGGCCGTCTGCGACGGCAGCATCGTCGGGTTCGGGACGGCCGGCTACCCCCTGGCCGTGCGCGCCGCTCTCGCCCTGCACGATCGGCACGTCGCATGAGCAGCCGGCCGTCCGCCGCGGGTCCGCAACCGGGTGGCCCGCGACCCGGTCTGCCACGGGTCGACCACGCCTCCCGCCGAGCCCGCGCCCGGGATTACCTCGCCGACGCGGACGTCGACGCGCTGCTGGTCACGGCACCCGCCAACGTGCGGTGGCTGACCGGCTTCTCGGGCAGCAACGGGCAGCTGCTCCTCGCCGCCGAGCCGGCCGGTGACGTGTTGGTCACCGACGACCGCTACGCGCAGCGGGCAGCCGAGGAGGCCGCAGGGCTCCCGCTGGTGCTCACCCGCGACCCGGTGGGTCATGCCGTCGAGTCGCTGGGCGGTGGCGGGTCGTGGCGGTTGGGCGTGGAGGCCGGTGCGGTCAGCTGGGCCGACGCCCGACGGTGGCACGGGCGCCTGGTGGAGGCCGGCGCAGAGCTGTGCCCCACCGAGGCGATGGTCGAAGCGCTGCGGGTGGTCAAGGACGACGCGGAACTGGCGCGGCTGGCCGAGGCGTGCCGGATCACCGTCGACGCGCTGAGCTGGCTGTTCGATGCGGTCGTCGCCGTCGGCCGCACCGAACGCGAGCTCGCCACCGCCCTCGAACGGCGCTTCGTCGACCTCGGCGCCGACGGGGTCGCGTTCCCCTCGATCGTGGCATCGGGCCCGAACGCCGCCGTTGCGCACCACGCGCCGACCGACCGGGCCCTGGTGGCCGGCGACGTGCTCACCGTCGACGCCGGCGCGACCGTCGACGGCTACCACGCCGACTGCACCCGCACGGTCGCGCTCGGGCACCTCGACGCGCGGCTCGTCGAGGTGTACGCGGCGGTCGAACAGGCGCAGGCCCTCGGACGCGCCGCGGCGGTCGCCGGCGCCACCGGCGCCGAGGTCGACGCGGCGTGCCGCGACCACCTCACCGCCGCCGGCCTCGGCGACCGGTTCGTGCACGGCACCGGCCACGGAGTGGGTCTGGACGTCCACGAGGCTCCGGCGGTCGCCAGGGGGTCGGCTGCTACGCTCGCGCCCGCAACGGCGCTGACCGTCGAACCGGGGGTGTACCTGCCCGGCATCGGCGGCGTCCGCATCGAGGACACGATCGTGGTCACCGCGGACGGACCGCCGACGATCCTGACGACCGCCCCCCGGGAGCTGCGCGTCCTGTAGACGTGCGCCCCGCCCCTCGAGAGGTCCCTTTCGTGGTCTCGACCAACAACCTCAAGAACGGCATGACCCTCCTGATCGACGGCAAGCTCCAGCAGATCGTCGACTGGAACCACCACAAGCCCGGCAAGGGCGGCGCCGTGGTGCGCACCAAGCTCAAGGAGGTCGAGACCGGCAAGGTGGTCGAGAAGACCTTCCGTGCCGGTGAGGACGTCGAGCAGGCCATCGTCGAGCGCTCGACGGTGCAGTTCCTGTACCGCGACGGCGACGACTACGTGCTGATGAACAACGACACCTACGAGCAGCAGAACGCGCCGGCGCCGGCGATCGGTGAGGCCGCCGACTACCTCGTCGAGGGTGACGAACTGCAGATCCAGATGTACGCCGGCCGCATCGTCGGCGTCGAACTGCCGGCGTCCAAGGTGCTCGAGATCACCTACACCGAGCCCGGCGTCGCCGGCAACACCGCCACCTCCGCCACCAAGCCCGCCACGCTGGAGACGGGCAAGGAGGTCCAGGTGCCGCTGTTCATCGAGCAGGGCGAGAAGATCAAGGTCGACACGCGCACCGGCGCGTACATTTCGCGCGCCTGATGGCGCAGGCCGACTCCTCGTCCGCGGCGCGGCGCCCATCGGCTCGGCGGACCGACACGCGCGACCCGCGCCGCGCCCGTGAGCGGGCGCTCAAGATCCTGTTCCAGGCCGACCTGCGCGGCGACGACCCCGTCGCCACCCTGGAGCGGGTCGCCAACGACCCGTCCGCGCGAGCGATGCTCGACGACCTCGACGACCTGCACGACGAGACCGACGCGGTCGCCGACGTGGAGTCACAGGCGCGCCTCGACGCGGCCGCGGACACCACGCTCGCGGCACCCCGCCAACGCGTCGCGCCCGTCGACGCGTTCACCCGCCGGCTCGTCGACGGGGTGAGCGAGCACCGCGGGGAGATCGACGAGCTCATCGGGCGCTTCGCCCGCCGCTGGGCGATCAGCCGCATGCCGGTGGTCGACCGCACCGTGCTGCGCCTGGCCACCTACGAGCTGTTGCACGAGGACACCAGCCCGGCCGTGGTGATCAACGAGGCGGTCGAACTGGCCAAGTCGTTGTCGACCGAGGACTCGGGCCGCTACGTCAACGGCGTGCTCGAGTCGGTGCGTCGCTCGGTCGCCGGCGAGGACGTCGCGGGCGGCGACGTCGCGGGCGGCGACGTCGCGGGCGGCGACGTCGCCGGTGGGGACGTCACCACCGACGGCTAGGTTCCGCGTCGCCACGTCGACGGGGGAGCGGGCACGTGCGGTCGGACCTGGTCCTCGAGGGCGGTGGCGCCAAGGGTGTGGCCCTGGCCGGCGCGGTCGCCGGGTTGGCCGCGCACGGCATCCGTTTCGAGCGGATCGCCGGCACCTCGGCCGGGGCGATCGTCGCCGCGTTGCTGGCCGCCGGCATGCCCGCGCAGGAGCTCGACCGGCTGGCGCGTGAACTGGACCTGCGTGCACTGGTCCCGGCCGGTCCGCTCGATCGGCTCGGTCGCGTCGGGCAGGGACTGCGCGGGCTGTCGGTGCTGCTCGAGCTCGGCATCTTCGACCACCGTCCGCTGATGGCGTGGTTGCGCGAGCGGTTGGCGGCGTTGGGCGTGGAGACGTTCGGCGACCTGCGCCGCGAGGTCGACGGCGACGACGTCTCCGGCCGACGCCAGTACCGACTGGTGCTTGCCGCTGCGGACATCACGCGGGGCCGGCGGGTGCTGTTGCCGTGGGACTACGACGAGTACGGGCTCGACCCCGACGCGCAGCCGGTGGTGCCGGCCGTCGCCGCGTCCGCGGCGATCCCGCTGGTGTTCGAACCGGTGCGCCTGCCGTTCCCCGACACCGACGACACGGCCGTGCTGGTCGACGGCGCGCTGCTGTCGAACTTCCCGGTCGACGTCTTCGACCGCACCGACGGTGCCCCGCCCCGGTGGCCGACGATCGGGGTGAAGCTGACCGCCCGACCCGAGGGCCCGGCCGAGATCGTGACACCGGTCACCGGGCCGGTCAGCTACCTGCGTGCGGTCATCGGCACGGCGGTCACCGCCTGGGACCAGCGCCACCTCGACGACCCCCGTGTGGTCGCGCGCACCGTGTTCGTCGACACCACCGGCTATCCGTCGCTCGACTTCGACCTCACCCCGGTCCAGCGTGCGGCGCTGGCCGACCGCGGTCACGCCGCCGCCGCCGCCTGGCTCGGCGCCCGCCCCTGACCCGCCGCCGCCCGTCCCTGCCCCGACAGCTGCGGCCGGCCGACGCCCGCGACGCCCGCGACGGACTGCCCGGACGCACGTGCGTCCGAGGACGGGGGTATGCGGACCAGGACGCACGTTCGTCCGTGCCTCCGGCGGCTCGACGACGCACGTGCGTCCCAGCGCCGGGCGTTGCGGACCACGACGCACGTGCGTCAGCGGCCGTCGGGTCTCGACGGGGTGGACGGCGCGTTCGGTGGCCCGCCGGCCGGCTGCTACGGTCCCCGTCGAACCCCGCGGTCGCACGCGGGCCACCCGTGCGACGCGCTTCCTTTAACGACCGGTCCTGTGAGGCCGGGAAGGAGCTCCCAGGTGCGTTCTCTGTCCGTCTGCGCCCATCGCCAGGGTGCGCGTCCCGGCATCGACCGGCCGGCGTGACGCAGCTGCTGTCGGCTGACGACCTCTCGCGGGCGCTCAAGCGTCTCGCCCACGAGTTGCTCGAGGCCAACCACGGCGCCGACGGCCTGGTGCTCGTCGGCATCCAGACCCGCGGTGTGCCGCTCGCCCGGCGCCTGGCCGCACTGATCCGGGACATCGAGGGGACCGAGGTGCCCGCCGGTGCGCTCGACGTCACCCTCTACCGCGACGACCTGACCCGCCGCGGCCCGCTTTCGTTGGGGGAGACGCGCGTCCCGGCCTCCGTCGACGGCCGCACCGTCGTGCTGGTCGACGACGTGCTCTACACCGGCCGGACCATCCGCGCCGCGATGGAAGCCGTGCTCGAGCTGGGTCGGCCGGCCCGCATCCGGCTGGTCGCCCTGGTCGACCGCGGCCACCGGGAGCTGCCGATCCGCGCGGACCACGTCGGCAAGAACCTGCCGACCAGCGCCGGTGATCGCATCCGGGTGCTCGTCGAGGAGGTCGACGGTCGCGACGAGGTGGTCTCGGAGCCGACATCCGAGTCTCCGGCCGTGCGGGAGGGCGACGAGGCATGAGGCCGCTCCGTGACCTGATCTCGATCGAGGACCTCGACCCGTCCCAGGTGCTCGCCGTCCTCGACACCGCCGAGCAGCTGCTGCCGATCGCCGACCGCCGCCGCAACTCCGTGCCGACGCTGCGCGGCAAGGTCGTCTGCAACCTGTTCCTCGAGGACTCGACCCGGACCCGCATCAGCTTCGACCTGGCCGCCAAGCGCCTGTCGGCCGAGGTGATCAACTTCTCCGCCAAGGGCAGCTCGGTGTCCAAGGGCGAGTCGTTCAAGGACACCGCCCTGACGCTCGACGCGATGGGCGTCGACTGCGTGGTGGTCCGCTCCGGCTCGTCGGGCGCGCCGTTGCAGCTCTCGCGCTACCTCGAGGTGCCGATCCTCAACGCCGGTGACGGCTGGCACCAGCACCCCACCCAGGCGCTGCTCGACGTGTTCACCATGCGCCGCCACCTCGGTGAGCTCGCCGGCCGCCACGTCGTGGTCGTCGGCGACGTGTTGCACTCGCGGGTGGCCCGCAGCGAGGTGCAGGCGCTGAAGCTGCTCGGGGCCCGGGTGACGTTGGTGTCGCCGCCGACGCTGTTGCCGCCCTCGGTCGCGAGCTGGGGGGTCGAGGTCGCCGGCGAGCTCGACGCCGTGCTGCCGGACGCGGACGTCGTCTACCTGTTGCGCGTGCAGCGTGAACGCATGCACCGGGCGTTCTTCCCCACCTCCCGCGAGTACGCCCGCGTCTGGGGGGTCGACGAGCGTCGGCTCGCCCTGCTGCCCGAGCACGCGATCGTGATGCACCCCGGCCCGATGAACCGGGGTGTGGAGATCACCGCCGACGTCGCCGACAGCGATCGCGCGGTCATCGTCGAACAGGTCACCAACGGCATCGCCGTGCGCATGGCCTGCCTGTACCTGCTGCTGTCCGGCGACGCCGACGCCACCGAGGGAAGCGCATGAGCGACTCCACCATCCTGCTGCGCGGCGGTCGGGTGCTCGACCCGGCTTCCGGGACCGACGCCGTGCTCGACGTGCTGGTGCGCGACGGCCGGGTCGAGGCCGTCGGCGAGCAGCTCGCCGCCGACGACGCCGAGGTGGTCGACTGCGCCGGCCGGTGGGTCACCCCCGGGTTCGTCGACCTGCACACCCACCTGCGCGAACCCGGCTTCGAGGACGCCGAGGACGTGGCCAGCGGCTCGGCCGCCGGTGCTGCCGGTGGCTACACCGCGCTGTGTCCGATGGCGAACACCGACCCGGTGTGCGACGCCGCCGCGGTGGCCGAGTCGGTGTGGCGACGTGGCAACGAGGTCGGGCTGGCCGACGTGTTCCCGGTCGGTGCGATCACCAAGGGGTTGCGGGGCGAGCAGCTGGCCGAGTTCGGGGAGCTGCACGACTCGGCGGCCCGGGTCGACTTCTTCTCCGACGACGGCAAGCCGGTCGCCGACAGCCTCGTGATGCGGCGTGCGCTGCAGTACGCCAGTGCGTTCGACGTGGTCATCTGCAACCACTCGGAGGACCCCGACCTGACCGCCGGGGCCCAGATGAACGAGGGCGAGGCGTCGTCGGTGCTCGGGCTGCCCGGGTGGCCGCACGAGGCCGAGGAGATCATGATCGCCCGGGACCTGATCCTCGCCGCCGGCGTCGGGGCGCGGCTGCACGTCCCGCACGTGTCCACGGCCGGTGCGGTCGAACTGATCCGTGCCGCGAAGGCCCGCGGGGTGCGGGTCACCGCCGAGGTGACGCCGCACCACCTGAGCCTGCAGGACCACCTGATCCGCAGCTACGACCCGGTGCTGAAGGTGAACCCGCCGCTGCGTACCGAGGCCGACGTGCAGGCCCTGCGCACCGCGCTGGCCGACGGCACCATCGACTGCGTCGCGACCGACCACGCCCCGCACGCGCCGGAGCTCAAGGACCAGGAGTGGGAGCACGCCCCCTGCGGCATGCTCGGCCTGGAGACCGCCTTCGCGGTCGTGCACACCGAGCTCGTCGCCACCGGGCTGATGGACCCGCTGACGGCGATCGCCCGGTTCACGACCGGTCCGGCCGGGGTCCGCGACGTCGGCGCCCACGGCGGGGCGCTCACGCCGGGGGCGGACGCGAACCTCGCGGTGCTCGACCCGGCGCAGCGCTGGACGGTGGACGGCCGGGCACTGCGGTCCAAGGCCCGCAACACCCCCTTCCACGGGGCGGAACTGGTCGGCCGGCCGGTGCACACGCTGTTGCGCGGCCGCTTCACCCTCCGCGACGGAAAGGTGCAGGCATGACCGCGGTCAGCAACCCGCTGCCGTCCAGGACCTCCGTGCCGGCGCTGCTGGTGCTCGAGGACGGTTCGTCGTTCCGTGGTCGTGCCATCGGTGCGGCCGGCACGGTGTTCGGCGAAGCGGTGTTCAACACCGGCATGGCCGGCTACCAGGAGGTCCTCACCGACCCCTCCTACCGGCGCCAGATCGTCGCCATGACCGCCCCGCACGTGGGCAACTACGGGCTCAACGACGCCGACATGGAGTCCGACGCGATCCAGGTCGCCGGCTTCGTCGTCCGCGAGGCGGCCCGGCGGCCGTCGAACTGGCGCTCCCAGCGCGACCTGCGCACCGCGCTGACCGAGGACGGCGTCGTGGGCATCGAGGGCATCGACACCCGCCGGCTGACCCGCCTGCTGCGCGACGAGGGGGCGATGCGGGCCGGGCTGTCCACCGAGGTCCTCGACGTCGACGCCCTGCAGGCCCAGGTCCTCGACGCGCCCGGCATGGCCGGCGCGGAACTGGCCAGCGAGGTCACCACCCGCGAGCCGTACGTCCTCGACCCGGTCGGTGGCCGCCGCCTGCGGGTGGTGGCCCTCGACTTCGGCATGAAGCGCTCGATCGGCCGGTTCCTGGCCGAACAGGGCGCCGAGGTGCACGTCCTGCCCGCCTCGGCGACCCCGGACGAGGTCCGCGAACGGCGACCGGACGGGCTGTTCCTGTCCAACGGTCCCGGCGACCCGGCGACGGTCACCCAGGGCATCGCGACCACCGCCGAGCTGCTCGGGGAGGTGCCGACCTTCGGGATCTGCCTGGGTTCGCAGCTGCTCGGCCATGCGCTGGGCGGGGAGACCTACAAGCTCGACTTCGGCCACCACGGCGTCAACCAGCCGGTGCTGCGGCGAGCCGACGGGGCGGTCGAGATCACCTCCCACAACCACGGCTTCGCGGTCCGCGCCTCGGCTCTCGGTGAGCAGACCGACGCGCACACGTACACCACGCGCGAGCACGGGCGGGTCGAGGTCAGCCACGTGAACCTCAACGACGACGTCGTCGAGGGCCTCACCGCGCGCGACGTCCCGGCGTTCAGCGTCCAGTACCACCCCGAGGCGGCGCCCGGCCCGACCGACGCCCGCTACCTGTTCGAGCGGTTCACCCGCCTTGTCCTGGAGGTCCGCGGTGCCACGGCGTGACGACATCTCGAGCGTGCTGGTGCTGGGCTCCGGCCCGATCGTCATCGGACAGGCCAGCGAGTTCGACTACTCGGGTACACAGGCCTGCAAGGTGCTGCGCGAGGAGGGCCTGCGGGTCGTCCTGATCAACTCCAATCCGGCCACGATCATGACCGACCCGGCGATGGCGGACGCGACCTACGTCGAGCCGCTGACCGTCGCCACGGTCCGGGCGGTGATCGACAAGGAGCGGCCCGACGCGCTGCTGCCGACGCTGGGGGGGCAGACGGCGCTCAACCTCGCCGTCGAGCTGTACGAGTCCGGGGTCCTCGAGGAGTACGGGGTCGAGGTGCTCGGCGCCGACCTCGACGCGATCCAGACCGCCGAGGACCGGCTGCGCTTCAAGGAGGCGATGGCCGAGATCGGGCTGGAGTCGCCCCGTTCGACCTACGTCAGCCAGGAGTCACAGGCGTACGCGGCGGCCGCCGCGTACGGCTATCCGGTCGTGCTGCGGCCCTCGTTCACACTCGGTGGCAAGGGCGGCGGCATCGCCTACGACGAGGACGAGCTGCGCCGGATGATCCGGCAGGGCCTGGCCGACTCGCCCGTCCACGAGGTGCTGGTCGAGGAGTCGGTCCTCGGGTGGAAGGAGTACGAGCTCGAGGTCATGCGCGACCGCAACGACAACTGCGTGATCGTGTGCTCGATCGAGAACCTCGACGCGATGGGCGTCCACACCGGCGACTCGATCACGATCGCCCCGGCGATGACCCTGTCGGACCCCGAGTACCAGCAGATGCGTGACGCCGCGTTCGCGGTGCTGCGCCGCATCGGGGTCGAGACCGGTGGTTCGAACGTGCAGTTCGCCGTCGACCCGGTCACCGGCCGCCAGCTCGTGATCGAGATGAACCCGCGGGTGTCCCGGTCGAGTGCGCTGGCGTCCAAGGCGACGGGGTTCCCGATCGCCAAGATCGCCGCGAAGCTGGCCATCGGTTACACGCTCGACGAGATCGCCAACGACATCACCCGCAAGACCAGGGCCGCCTTCGAGCCTTCCATCGACTACGTGGTGGTCAAGGTGCCGCGGTTCGCCTTCGAGAAGTTCCGGGGCACCGACGACACGCTGACGACCAAGATGAAGTCGGTCGGCGAGGTCATGGCCATGGGCCGGACCTTCAAGGAGGCGTTCAACAAGGCGCTGCGCAGCCTGGAGGACGGTCGGATCGGCTTCGGCGCCGCACCCTCGTTGGGCGTCGACGACGACGCGCTCGAGGCGATGTTGCGCCGACCGACCGCGACCCGGCTCGACGCCGTCGACGAGGCGCTCACCCGCGGCTGGTCGGTCGAGCGGGTCAGCGGGCTCACCGGCTTCGACCCGTGGTTCACCGACCAGCTGCTGCAGCTGGTCGAGCGTCGGCGGGAGCTGCGCGCCCACGAACACCTGGCGGCGCTGCCCGACGAGCTGCTGCGCGAGGCCAAGTCGGACGGGTTCTCCGACGCCCACCTGGCCCGCCTGCTCGACACCACCGAGGACGCGGTCCGGGCCCGCCGGCACACGGTCGGCATCCGCCCGGTGTTCAAGACCGTCGACACCTGTGCGGCCGAGTTCGAGGCCTACACGCCCTACCACTACTCGACCTACGAGGACGAGGACGAGGTCACCGACTCGGACCGGCCGAAGGTGATCGTGCTCGGTTCGGGGCCCAACCGCATCGGCCAGGGCGTCGAGTTCGACTACTGCTGCGTCCACGCGGTGCAGGCGCTGCAGGAGGTGGGCCGGGGGGCGGCGAGCGAGCGTCAGCGTTCGAGCCAGGGGACCCGGCTCGACGGTGGTTTCGAGACCATCATGGTCAACTGCAACCCGGAGACGGTGTCGACCGACTACGACACCGCCGACCGGTTGTACTTCGAGCCGTTGACGTTCGAGGACGTGCTCGAGATCTGTCACCGTGAGCAGCCCGTGGGGGTGCTGGTGCAGCTGGGCGGCCAGACCCCGCTGAAGCTCGCCGCGCAGCTCGAGGCCGCCGGTGTGCCGATCTGGGGCACCCCGCCGGACGCGATCGACGCGGCCGAGGACCGCGGCCGCTTCGGATCGCTGATGCGCGAGCTCGGCGTCGCCATGCCGCCGGGCGGGATCGCCCGCTCGTTCGACGAGGCGCGCGAGATCGCGCTCGGCATCGGCTACCCGGTCCTGGTCCGTCCCTCCTACGTGCTCGGCGGCCGGGCCATGCAGATCGTCTACGACGAGGACGGCTTGCGGACCTACCTCGAGGAGGCGGTCCGGGCGTCGGCACCGGCGGCCGACGGCGCGCCGCACGCGTCATCCGGGCATCCGCCGATCCTGGTCGACCGCTTCCTCGAGGGAGCGATCGAGGTCGACGTCGACGCCGTGTTCGACGGGACCGAGACCTTCGTCGGCGGCGTGCTCGAGCACATCGAGGAGGCCGGGGTGCACTCGGGCGACTCGGCCTGCACGCTGCCGCCCATCACGCTCGGCGGTGGACAGATCGAGGAGATCCGCCGGGTCACCGACGGCATCGCGCGCGGCCTCGGCGTCCGCGGCCTGCTCAACGTCCAGTACGCCCTCAAGGACGACGTGCTGTGGTGCATCGAGGCCAACCCCCGGGCGTCGCGCACCGTGCCGTTCGTCTCGAAGGCGACCGGGGTGCCGCTGGCCAAGGTCGCCGCGCGGGTGATGGCGGGGGAGACCCTGGCCGAGTTGCGCGACGCTGGGGTCCTGCCGGCCAGGGACGCCGTCGAGGGCCCCCAGCCCCGGCACGTCGCGGTCAAGGAGGCGGTGCTGCCCTTCGACCGCTTCCCGGGTGTCGACGCGCTGCTCGGACCGGAGATGCGGTCCACCGGTGAGGTCATGGGCATCGACCACGACTTCGGCGCGGCGTTCGCCAAGTCGCAGGCCGGGACCGGGTCGATGGTGCTGCCCGCGCCCACGCTGGCCTCCACGTCCACGGACGCGGACGCGGGGTCGGGTGCGGCGGTCGCGGACGGCCGGCGCACCCAGGTGTTCGTGTCGGTCGCCAACCGGGACAAGCGGGCCGTCGTCTTCCCGGTGATGCGCCTGATCGACCTCGGCTTCGAGGTCGTCGCGACCGCGGGCACCGCCGAGGTGCTGCACCGGGTCGGTATCCCGGTCACGGTCGTCCCCAAGGTCTCGGAGGGCTCGCGCGAGATCCTCGATCGCATCGAGTCCGGTGCCGTCGGGCTGGTGCTCAACACCCCGTTCGGGTCGGGCACCCGTGGCGACGGCTACGCGATCCGCCAGGCGGCCGTGACCAACGGGGTGCCGTGCATCACCACCCTGGCCGGCATCCTCGCCGCGGTGCACGGGGTCCGGGCCGTGCAACAGGGCCGTTTCCAGGTCCGCTCGCTGCAGGAGTACCAGGCGGTGCTGCGCGAACAGCACGAGGAAGCGACCGCGGAGGTGGACGCATGATGCGGCGTGGGTTCGTCCAGGGCCGTAGCGAGGCCGACACGCCGGTCCGCGCCATCTGCGAGGTGATGGCTCGCCGTCGCGAGGGCGCGTACTGGCAGCTGTCGTTCTCCTCGCCCGAGATCGCCGACCGGGCCCGGCCCGGTCAGTTCGTCGAGATCGCGGTCGGCAGCCCGGGTGCGTTGCTGCGACGGCCGTTCTCGATCGCCCGGGTGTCGCGCCAGGGCGCGTTCGCCAGCACGGTCGACGTGGTCTTCGACGCGCACGGTCCCGGGACCGAGTGGCTGACCAGCCTGGACGTGCACGATCTCGTCGACGTCGTCGGCCCGCTGGGCACGGCCTTCCCGCTGCCGCAGCGCAAGGTGTCGTGTCTGCTGATCGGCGGCGGCTACGGCGCGGCGCCGATGTACTTCCTCGCCGACGAACTCGCACGGCAGGGTCTGCGGGCCGACATGATCATCGGTGCGGCCAGCCAGGAGCGCATCCTCAGCGCCATCGAGGCCAAGCGCATCTCCGCCAGCGTCACCTTCACCACCGAGGACGGGACCCTGGGGGAGCGGGGGCGGGTCACCGACGTGCTCGAGGACGTCGCCCGCTCGTGCCGCACGGGCGTGGTGTACGCCTGCGGGCCCAACCCGATGCTGCGGGCGGTCTCCGAGCGGTGCCGGGAGCTCGAGCTGCCGGTGCAGGTCGCCGTCGAGGAGCACATGGCCTGCGGTGTCGGCGTGTGCTTCACCTGCGTGATGCCGGTGCGCGCCAAGGACGGCCGCGTGCGGATGAAGCGCAGCTGCATCGAGGGGCCGGTCTTCAACGGGGCCCGCATCGCCTGGGACGAGACCCGCTGGCGCAACGAGCCCGACGTGCTCGACGACGAGCCCGACGAGCAGCCCGTGCAGCGCCTGACCGACGCCGAGCTGTGGGGGGAGGGATGATGCCCGACGTGCGCCGCATCGACCCGAACGTGGTCGACACCGCCCGGGACACCGGCATCCCGGTCGACGACGTCGAGCTCGCGGTCGAGTTGGCCGGCATCGCGCTCGACAACCCGATCACGACCGCGTCGGGCTGCTTCGCCTCCGGAGCCGAGATCGACCGGTTCTACGACGTCACCGAACTGGGGGCGGTCGTGGTCAAGTCGATCACGTTGGAGCCCCGCGAGGGGCTGCCGACGCCACGGATGGCCGAGACGCCGTCGGGCATGCTCAACGCCATCGGCCTGCAGAACCCGGGCATCGACGCCTGGCTCGAACGCGACCTGCCGTGGCTGCAGGGCCGTGGCGCCAAGGTGATCGCGTCGCTGGCCGGCAAGTCGGTCGAGGAGTACCGCGAGGTCGCGCGTCGACTGCGCGGCCGGGGCGCGGTGGTCGGGCTCGAGGTCAACCTGTCGTGCCCCAACGTCGAGCACCGCGGGCTGGTGTTCGCGTGCTCACCGGACCAGTCCGCACAGGTGGTCGCCGCCGTGGCCGAGGAGGCCGACGTGCCGGTGTTCGCCAAGCTGACCAGCGACGTCACCGACATCGTGACGGTGGCCCGTTCGGTGACCGACGCCGGTGCGGACGGGCTGACGCTGATCAACACGCTGCTGGGCATGTCCATCGACCCGGAGACCGGTCGCCCCCGGCTGTCCAACGTCTACGGCGGGTTGTCCGGTCCGGCGATCCGACCGGTCGCGGTCCGCAACGTCCACCAGGTCGCCACGGCGCTGCCGGACGTCCCGATCATCGGCTGCGGTGGCGTGCGCACCGTCGCGGACGTGGTGGAGTTCACCCGTGCCGGCGCCACCGCCGTCGCGGTCGGCACCTCGACGTTCGTCGACCCGTTCGTCGGCCAGACGCTGGTCGCCGAGCTGCGGTCCTGGCTCGCGCGTCGCGGCATCCGCACCATCACCGAACTGCGAGGGAAGGTCGTCGCATGACCGCTGCCGAGCACGCTGCTGCCGCGGGCACCGCCACGGCGCCGGCCGACCGGATCGCGGTCGCGCTCGACGTGCCCACGCTCGACGAGGCGCGCGCCCTCGCCGGGACGCTGTCCGGCCACGTCGGCTGGTTCAAGGTCGGCCTCGAACTGTTCAGCGCCCACGGACCGTCCGCGGTCGAGGCCATCGCGGCGTACGGACCGGTGTTCCTCGACGTCAAGCTGCACGACATCCCGACCACGGTCGAGCGGGCGGCCGCCCGCATCGCCGAGCTCGGCGTGGGGCTGCTCACCGTGCACGCCGCGGGTGGCCGGGACATGGTCCGCGCCGCGGTGTCCGGGCTGGGCGACGCGGGCCGCGTGCTGGCGGTGACGGTGCTGACCTCGATGTCGGACCTCGACCTGCAGTCGATCGCCGCACCGGCGGCCCGCACCCAGGTGCCCTCGTTGGCGTCCCTGGCGGTGCAGGCGGGTGCGCCCGGGTTGGTGTGCGCCCCCAAGGACCTCGTGGCCGTGCGTCGGACGGTCGGCGACGACGTCCTGCTGGTCACGCCCGGCATCCGGCCGGCCGGGAGCGGCGACGACGACCACGCCCGTGCCGCCACGCCGGCGCGCGCGCTGGCCGACGGCGCCGACCTGCTGGTCGTCGGCCGCCCGATCACCCGCGCCGACGATCCGGCGGCCGCCGCCGACGCCGTCGCCGCCGGACTCACCGGCGCCTGAGCTCGGCAGCGGGTGCCGACTGACGAGCCACGCGGACGAGCCGGCAACGGGTGCTCCCCGCACGTCGGCTGCCGAGGGCGTATCGAGCGGGATGGCATCATCTGCGGGATGCCACGGTCGTGGGCCGCATCATCGGGGGTGTCGTGGACGAGCCGGACTGGGTGTCGTGGCGGTGGTCGGTTGGGCTCGCAGGCGCCGTCACGGTCGTCGGTGCGTGGCTGTTCGGGTTCGGTTCTCCGGCGTGGTTCGCCGCACCGGTTCTGGCGGCGATGGCGGTGCCGCGACTGCGGGACCGCCCCGGTGTCGCGATCTCCCCGGCGGCATTCTTGGCCCAGAACGTCCCTGCCGTCGTCATCCTGGGGCTGGTCGTCCGTGACGCGGTGACGCTCGGCGAGCTGGGCCCTCTGGTCGCGAGCTCGGCCGGGGGGTTCGTTCTGCTCATCGGGGTCTGGCACGGTCTGTGGATGGGCCGTGACCGGGGAGCGGTCGCTGGCCTGGGGGTCGCGCTCGCCGGGTGGTGCGCCGCCCTGGTGGTCAGCGGCTGGCTGGCACCGTTGGAGGAGGCGTACCTGGTGATGGGGGTGTTGCTGCTGCTCGGCGGCGACATCGTGACCACGCTGTCACCGCAGCTTCGCGAGGACATCTGGCTGTGGCCGACGCTGGGGTGGGCCGCCTTCCTGCTGGTGTTCGCCGGTATTCCGCTTCTGGACGGGGAGTTGGTGGCGCAGGCATCTGCCGTGCTGGCGACCGTCACGGTGGGACTTCCCGTCGCCTGGTCGATCAAGCGCTCGGCACGCCGGCAGGAGCGCAGCCGCTGGCGGGTCAGCCGGTAGCCACCACCCTCGCGCTGTCGCTCTCCACGGTGCGTGGCTCACCCCGCCGGTTGAGCAACGCCGTTGACCTTCGCGCAACGGCCGCGCGTTCATCCCGACCCAGCGACACGCGACCCAGCCGGCACGTTCGGTGCGACGCACGTGCGTCGGGAGCCGGCTGTGTGCAGATGAGCACGCACGGATCGACGGTCGCGGCGGCGCGGGCCGCGATCCGTGCGTCCGGACGTCGGGCGGTGCGGACCAGGGCGCACGGATGGTCCTGGCGAGGGCACGCGCCCGTAGACCGGTGATCCGCTGCGGACCATGAGGGGCGCCACCGGCTGACGTCACACTCGGCCGGGGTGCCAGGATGCGAGCGGCCTTCGGCGTGCCGTCGCGGGTCGCGGGTGGTGGTACTACGGGACGGCCAGCGTCGAGAGGAGCGAGCCGACGGCCGGATGCCGTGCCAGTGCGGTGTGTGTGGCGTCGACCTCGCGGACGACGACCGGTCCACCCTCGCCGATGCGCCGGTGACTCCCGGCCCCGACCGCCGACCGGGAGCGGACCAGCAGGTCACCGAACACCGCGTTGAGCGGATGCGCGGCGCTCGGACGCAGCCGGCCGACCACGAGGTGGTGCGTCACGCCGTCGAGCCACGGCTCGTCCGGCACGAGCCCGCTGAGCAGGTCGTCCGCGACGGCGACGGACCCGACGTCCTCGACCAGGGTCCCGTGGCGCAGGTCCTTGATGCCCTGCGAGCGCTGTTCCAGCAGGGTCGCGAGCGGCGCGGTCTGCGGCGAGACCTGCCGCAGCACCCAGCCGCTGACGTTCGCCGCCTTCTCCAGCCACGACCCGAGATGCGGCGTGCCGAGGTAGACGACGTCGCTGAGCAGGGGCAGCCACGCGTGGTCCTGCGCCTGCGCCGTCTGGCAGGCGGCGCGGCTGACGAGTCCGCCCATCGAGTGGCCGACCACGACGATCCGCTCGACCGGCACCGGCCAGTGGTGGACCACGTCCTCGAGCAGCCGCGCCAGGTCGGCGCCGTTGCGGCCGACCGCGCGGCCTGTGCCGTAGCGGACGAGAAGTGAGGTCGATCCGGCGGTCTCGGCGACCGTGGGCAGGCTCGTGTCGCCCGGCTCCGCCAGGGCCCAGGTGGCCTCCGAGTCGACCAGGCCGTGCACGAACACGACGAGGCTGCCGGTGGCGCCGGGATAGGCCGACTGCAGCGAGGTCCGGTCGGGAGCCACCACCGAGCCGGACCGCCGGAGCGTGAACTCGAGGTCGAGTTCCGGACTGCCCTCCAGCAGTTCCTGGGCGAGGACCCCGTGCGCGACGGCTCGGGCCTTCACCGCCGCGGGCGAGGCCTCGGCGTCCGCCTCCCCGATCCGCTCGGCCAGCGACGCGCCGACGTCGCCGGCGGCGTGGAACGCGATCTGCGCCGCGTCGTACATGCCGCGCACGATCTGGTCGTGGATCGCCCGGACGGGATGTCCGAGCGGACCGGTCCAGCGGAAGGCCCCGTCGGTGATCGCGCGGTGCATCCCCGACACGGCCGGGAGGATCACACGTCCCGCCACCGCCGCGGTCAGCCGGGACCAGCCCCGGACCTCGTCGACCGTCACCACGCACGCACCACCCGTCTCGACCGGCAAGGTATGGCAGGATCCACCGCGATGAACCGTTCCACCGCCGCCGATCCCGCGCTGCGCGACCTCGCGCTGCTGCGACGGGTGCGCGACCGGATCGACCGCGAGTACGCCCGGCCGCTGAACGTCGAGGCGCTCGCCGGCGGCGTCGGCTTGTCGGCCGGCCACCTCAGCCGCCGGTTCAAGGCGGCCTACGGCGAGTCGCCCTACCACTACCTCATGACCCGCCGGATCGAGCGCGCGATGGCGTTGCTGCGGCACGGCGACCGGACGGTCACCGAGGTCTGCTTCGCGGTCGGCTGCTCGTCGCTGGGCACCTTCAGCACGCGCTTCACCGAGCTGGTCGGCGTGCCGCCCAGCGTCTACCGCCAGCAGCAGTCGAGCCACCCGGACGCCGGGATCCCGCCGTGCGAGCTGCGACGCGTGACGCGACCGATCCGGACGAGGACGTCGGCGACGAGTTGATCCCGGTCAGCCCCCGTCCGCTTCCGATGCGAGGCTTGCGACCCGGTCAGGACCGACCGGGGGGCAACGAGCGGAGCGAGACTTTTGAACCCGGTCAGGACCGACCGGGGGGCAACGAGCGGAGCGAGACTCGTGAACCCGGTCAGGACCGACCGGGGGGCAACGAGCGGAGCGAGACTTTTGAACCCGGTCAGGACCGACCCGGGCAACGAGCGGAGCGAGACTTTTGAACCCGGTCAGGAAGAGAGAAGCGGCCGCGATGCTGCCGGGCGTAGCGTGATCCGTGTCGAGCCCGCGACCCTGGAAGGACACGACATGGACATCGCCATCCACACCACGTTCCTGCCGCACGACGACCCGGAGGCCTCGCTCGCGTTCTACCGGGACGTGCTCGGCTTCGAGGTCCGCAAGCAGGTCGAGTACGGCGGGATGCACTGGAACACGGTCGGCCCGCCCACGCAGCCGGAGGTGAACATCGTGCTGCACTCGCGGGCGTGGACCCGGGCGTGACCGAGGAGGAGCGGCGCACCATCGCCGAGATGATGGCCAAGGGCACCTTCGCGAGCATCATGCTCTCGGCCAAGGACCTCGACGGCCTGTTCGAGACGCTGCAGGCCAACGACGTCGAGGTGATGCAGGAGCCGACCGAGCAACCGTGGGGGACCCGGGACGGTGCCGTGCGTGACCCGGCTGGCAACACCGTCCGCATCCAGCAGCAGGCGTGATGCCCGCCGTGGACGGCGTCCGTGATTCCGCGACCCGCACGGCGGACACGCTGGCCATGCGGGCGACCCCGGCAGTCGACGCCTAGGTCGCCACGGCCTCGGTCGACGGTGTGGCACACCTTGGTGCCGCGGTCGTGAGGTCGAGGAGTTCCCCGGGCGGGTGCTGATTCGCGACGGCAGGTGGCTGGTGCGATGAGTCCTCCCGGGCGTCGACGTCACAGGACCGCACGACTGCAGCGCGGAGCCGATGCGGGGACGACCCCGACGAGGAGACGACGAGCATGACGACGGACGAGACGGGCACCAGTGGGGTGCACCCGGCCGACCGGCACGACCTCATCCGGGTGCAGGGCGCCCGCGAGAACAACCTCAAGGACGTCGACGTCGCGATCCCGAAGCGTCGCCTGACGGTCTTCACCGGCGTGTCCGGGTCGGGCAAGAGCTCGCTGGTGTTCGGCACGATCGCCGCCGAGTCGCAGCGGATGATCAACGAGACCTACAGCGCCTTCGTGCAGGGCTTCATGCCGAGCCTGAACCGGCCGGAGGTCGACGTGCTCGAGGGGCTCACCACCGCGATCGTGGTCGACCAGGAACGCATGGGCGCCAACCCGCGCTCGACGGTCGGCACCGCGACCGACGCGAACGCGATGCTGCGGATCCTGTTCAGCCGGCTGGGTGACCCACACGTCGGTCCGCCCAGCGCGTACTCGTTCAACACGCCGTCGGTGCGGGCCAGCGGTGCCATCACCGTCGAGCGGGGCAAGCAGGCCAAGGCGGAGAAGGCCACGTTCACCCGCCTGGGTGGGATGTGTCCCGGGTGCGAGGGCATGGGCGTCGTCTCCGACATCGACCCCGCGGCGCTGTACGACCCGGACAGGTCGATCGACGAGGGCGCGATCCTCGTCCCCGGCTACAGCATGGAGGGCTGGTACGGGCGGATCTACCGGGGATGTGGCTGGTTCGACACCACCAAGGCGATCCGCGACTTCACCGCCCAGGAGCTCGACGACCTGCTGCACCGCGAGGCGACCAAGATCAAGGTCGACGGCATCAACATCACCTACCTCGGCCTGATCCCACAGATCCAGAAGTCGCACCTGTCCAAGGACGTCGAGTCGCTGCAGCCGCACATCCGCCGGTTCGTCGAACGGGCGGTGCGCTTCACCGCCTGCCCGGACTGCGAGGGGACCCGGCTGACGGCCGAGGCGCGCGCGTCGAAGATCGCCGGCCGGTCGATCGCCGACGTGTGTGCGATGCAGATCAGCGACCTCGCCGCTTGGGTCCGTGACCTCGACGAGCCGTCGGTCGCGCCGCTGCTCGCCGGCATCCAGCACCTGCTGGACGCCTTCGTGCGGATCGGGCTCGGCTACCTGTCCCTGGACCGTCCCGCGGGCACGCTGTCGGGCGGCGAGGCGCAGCGCACCAAGCTGATCCGGCACCTCGGCTCGGCACTCACCGACGTCACCTACGTGTTCGACGAGCCCACCATCGGCATGCACCCGCACGACATCGAGCGGATGAACGCGCTCCTGCTGCAGTTGCGCGACAAGGGCAACACGGTGCTCGTCGTGGAGCACAAGCCGGAAACGATCGCGATCGCCGACCACGTCGTCGACCTCGGTCCGGGCGCCGGGACGTCCGGGGGGACGATCTGCTTCGAGGGCGACCTCGACGGCCTGCGTGCGAGCGACACGGTCACCGGGCGCCACCTCGACGACCGCGCCGCCCTCAAGCCGCAGGTGCGCGCCGCCACCGGCGTGCTGGAGGTCCGTGGCGCGTCGACCCACAACCTGCAGGACGTCGACGTGGACCTCCCGCTCGGGGTGCTGTGCGTGGTGACGGGCGTGGCGGGATCGGGCAAGAGTTCGCTGATCCACGGTTCGGTCGTCGGCCGCGACGGCGTGGTGGTCCTCGACCAGAGCCCGATCAAGGGGTCGCGGCGGAGCAACCCGGCCACCTACACGGGGCTGCTCGACGCGGTCCGCAAGGCGTTCGCGAAGGCCAACGGGGTCAAGCCGGGCCTGTTCAGCGCCAACTCCGAAGGTGCCTGTCCGGCCTGCAACGGCGCGGGGGTGATCTACACCGACCTGGGCGTCATGGCGACCGTCGAGTCGACCTGCGAGGCCTGCGAGGGCCGCCGGTTCCAGCCGGCGGTGCTCGGGTACACGCTCGGCGGTCGCAACATCGCCGAGGTCCTGGCCATGCCCGTGTCCGAGGCGGAGGCGTACTTCGCCGAGGGGGAGGCGCGTACGCCGGCCGCTCACCAGGTGTCGCGCCGGCTGGCGGAAGTCGGGCTCGGCTACCTCACCCTCGGCCAGCCGTTGACGACCCTGTCGGGTGGGGAGCGCCAACGGCTGAAGCTCGCGATCGCCATGGCCGAACCGGGCCAGGTCTACGTGCTCGACGAACCGACCACGGGCCTGCACCTCGCCGACGTCGAACAGTTGCTCGGTCTGCTGGACCGGCTGGTCGACGACGGCCGGTCGGTACTCGTGATCGAGCACCACCAGGCCGTGATGGCGCATGCCGACTGGATCGTGGACCTCGGTCCGGGCGCCGGGCACGACGGCGGACGGATCGTGTTCGAGGGCACCCCGTCCGACCTGGTCGCCTCGCGCGGCACCCTGACCGCCGAGCACCTGGCGGCCTACGTCGGGGCGTGAGCGGTCGACGTCGGGGCGTGAGCGGCCTCGCGAGCAGACGTCGCGAGGGGTGGCGGGGTGGCGGCGCTCAGCCCAGCGCGTCGCGCAGGAAGGCGAGTTCCTCGGCGACGTGGTGCGCGCCGCCGCCCTCGTGCTCGTTGAACTCGTAGACCCGGATGTCCTTGAGGCCGCCGTAGGCGTGGTATGCGGCGAACACCGTCGAGGGCGGACAGACCGGGTCGGCCAGTCCCACCGAGAACAGCGCCGGCGCACTCGCCCGCCGGGCGTGGTTGACGACGTCGAGGTAGCTCAGCGTGCGGAACACCGCCTCGACCCGGTCGCGATGCGCCGAGCAGTAGCGGGTGAGCTCGCCGTAGGGCATTGCGTCGGTGATCTGGACCGCCCGCCGGAAGTGGGCGAGGAACGGCACGGAGCTCGACACGGCCGCCGGACGTGACGCCAGGTGTGCCGCGGCCAGCGCCATCCCGCCCCCCTGGCTGCCGCCGAGCACGGCGACCCGCTCGTCGTCGACCAGCGGGTGCTGGCGGACGGCGTCGACGGCCCGGGCCGCGTCGACGAACAGGCGGGTGTAATAAGCGTGTGCCGGGTCGGCGATGCCGCGGGTGAGGAACCCGGACGTCGCGGGGGCGCCGGTGTCACCGATGTCGGCCGTGTCCCCGACCGACCAGCCGGCACCCTGGCCGCGGGTGTCCATGACGAGGTGGGCGAAACCGGCCGAGGCCCACAGCAGTCGCTCGTGCGCGAGTCCGCGGCCGCCGCCGTAGCCGACGTACTCGACCACCGTCGGTAGCGGCGCGTCGGCGTTCCTCGGCGTGACGAGCCACCCCTTGACGGGGGTGCCGCCGTGGCCGGCGAAGGTGACGTCGGCGACCTCGACGGTGTGCAGGTCCGTCCCGGACGGGACGAACGTCGCAGCCAGCGGGTGGGACGCCACCTCGTCGCGCTGGCGCTGCCAGAACGCGTCGAAGTCGTCGGGTTCGGCAACCGTGGGGCGGTACGCCCACAGCTCCTCGAGCGACATGTCGACCAGCACGCGCGAACCTTCCACGTCGAGAACCCCGGGTGGTCCGGAGGCGCGCGCACGCTACCGCCCGCGACCGGCGGCAACGTCGGGGAGATCATCCAGCATGTTGCTCGTCTCCGTCTCCGTCTTCGACGAGGACCGTGGCCGGGACGTGCTCGTCACCGTGCAGGACGCGTGATCGTCGAACGCTGCCACGAGCCGGTGATCCGGGCGTGGTGCCCAGCTGTCGAGGGACGCCGCGAAGGTGGCCTGTCGACAGGGCAGCCCACAAGAGCGCGACGCTTCGATGCGAACTTCGTATGCTCCGGCGAGTCGAACACACGGTGCGGATGTGACCGACAGCTGGTGGGTCTACGACAGACCGCTGATGCGCGACGTCATCTTCGCGGCATCGCTGCTGTGCGGCGCTGCTGCCGCCGTCGTGGGCATCGCTGGCATGGAGAACCCGTCAGCACTGGGCGCGCTCTACAACGTACTCGGCGGTGCGGTTGCGGGGTTCTTCTTCGCGGGCGTCGTCGGCGGTTCCGTACGGAACTTCATCCGCGGCTACCGGGGAGGCAGCAGCCCGTAGGCCGGCGGAACGGGTGCGGGCTCAACAGGTGCGGGCTCAACGGGTGATCGCAACAGCTCGCTGATCGGCGGCTGTGAGCCGACCGCCAAGCGTCGTTCATCGGCCCCTACGGTCCGGCACGCTCCGACGCCGGCATGTCAACGCCAGGGGTATGCCCTGGTCACGAGCTTGGACGTGGGTCGGGTCGACTTCGCTCTTTCGTTCGCCCTGCCGAGGAAGCCGCGACCGGCAAGATGCGCGTCGGGCCATGCTCGGGCTACGCGCTCCGGCGGGGCCGTCGTCCTCGCGGGTCAGGCGCACGACGACGCTTCGTTCCACGCGGAGTAGCATGTGCTGGAAGGGATGGACCATGTCGTAGCTGCACGGGGCATCACCGTGAAGGACGCGAGCGAAGACCAACCGGTGAAGAGACATCAGTACCTGCTCGCAGCGCTGATCATGGGGATGGCCGTCACGGCATCATTGCTCATCACGCGGATCCCGCCGTTCTTCAGTTCTGCTGGTGGAGACCCGGTGACGGCTGGCCTCCTTGCGTTCTTCTTCATCGTGTTTGCGGTCGGGGCGCGGATCGTTCGCCCGACTGCGATGGAGTAGCGGCGTCACCGTCTGAGCCGGCCCGGTTCGGTGTTGCCTCCGACTGCGACTCTGGCAGGCCGTTCGAGTCGCGCGCGGGTGCCTTCCCACCGCTGGACTTCCGAGCACGCTCGCGAACGGGTGTGTGACACGGGCGTTCTTGCCGGCCACCTGCTGCCCGGATGCGACGTCCGCCCCCACGAGCTGCAGGGACCACCGGCGGCGACCTACGCTCGTGCCCATGGCCGAGATCATGATGCGAGACCAGAGCCGCGCCGGGCACGTGCTCGGTGGTGCCCGGGTCGCTGACCTGCCTGACGAGGTGAGCATCCGCGACGTGGTCCGTACCCGTATCCACGGCGAGGTGGCGGCCTACAACGCCGGCCCCGGTCCGGTGTTCTGTGGTCTCGTGCAGCCTGCGGATGCGGTCCGCCACAGCGACGGGTTCCGGATGCGCCAGCCCCGCCCGCTCGATGCGGAGCTGCTGATCGCGGCCGCAGAGGAGGCGATCGGCCTCGGGATGCTGTGGCTACGTCTCGACGATCGGCCGGTGGACCTCGACGAGCTGATCACCCCGGCCGATCATGACGAGCTCATCGCCGTGCTGGAGCGGTCGGTCGTCGCCAGCGGCTCCTGAACGAGGTGAGGACGCACCCCACCGCGGTCGCCGCCGCCCTCGTCACCCTCGGCGCAGTCGGCTGGGTGGCGGCCCCGGGGGCGCTGCGGTCGTGACTCCGTCGTCCTTCTGGCTGGATCTGCGTCGAGCGAAGACCGCTCCTGCGGCGGCAGCGACAGCGAGTGCGGTCGCGATGGGCCTGGCCCAACGGATCTCCGACGCGAACACGGCCTGGGGCCACGCTTCCGACGAAAGCGACGAGCAGCAGGGCGACGCAGTGGACGGTCCTACTGATCGTGCTCCCTCTCCCTGATCCGGCCGTGCCAGGTCCGCGCTCTGTAGCCGACTGACGCGACGGCCACGACGGCGAGGACGACGTGGTACCACTCCAAGACGACCACCTGACTGCTCGGGACGCCGGAAGGTAGTAACACCTCGGTGGTCAGGTGACCGGTAAGGCGTGGTTGACGCCGCCCAGTACATCGCCCGGCTCGGAGTAGAGCCTCCGGGCGTTGCGACTAGAGGATGTCGAAGCAGTCGTCGAAGTTGACCCCTCGAAGCGCGAGGAAGGCTCCGAACTCGACCACGGATCGTGGGGTCACCTGAGCAACGCATCCGAGACCCTCGTCGTGCGCCTCCAGCCGCACGTCATCGGCTGCGCTTGCCGCCTCACAGTGAATGCTCCACGGACCGAACCGGCGCAACAGTTCCAGGTCGCTCTCCGCGGTCAGGTCGAGATCGATGCCCATGTTGGGGTCGCCATGTCCGCGGGCAACGCCACGTCCGTGAAGCTCTCGCTGCGCGGAGCGGACAGGCTCCGGCATGGCACGCCAAGCAGGCCAGGTCGAATCAGGCAGGGCGTCGATGTGCGCTCGCTCCAACTGCGATCCGAACGCGTCGAGCAGCAGGTTCCAAGCCGGCGTGATGGCTTCAGTCCCCATGCGCGTGCTGCTGATCCACACGTGACGAACGCGTCGCCGCCTCCGAAACACCTCTACCCCCGCCGCCGATCCCGGCACGCAGTGAACACCACCACCTGGTGCGTCGGAGCCGGAGCACCAGAGGGATCCGGGCGTGTTCGACCGGTGTCGGCGTTCGGTTTCGTGGCCGCAGGTCGGCCTCGGCCTGAGTGGCAGTAGCTCTGCTGATTCGAGCGGGCTTTCAGCGATCTCGCCGGGATCGATGCTCCAAGACGAGGAGACGAGCACGGCGAGCAGCGCCAAGGCGGCTCCGACGCGGAACCAGGGGTGATCAACGAACGTGGAGGCAACCACGAGCGCACTGCCCAGGAGCGCCAAGGAGCTGATGGCGGCAACCTTCGACTCCAGCGGTCTCCGATTGCTGGAGTCGACCCGAACGGGCGTAACTCGACGGCTCGGCCTGGTATCGCGATGCGCCCATCCCGACCCAGCTGCACGCGACCCAGGATGCACGTTCGGTGTGACGCACGTGCGTCGGAAAGCCGGCCGTGTGCAGATGAGCACGCACGGGTCGACGGTCGCGGTGGTACTGAGTGCGATCTGTGCGTCCGGACGTCGGGCGGTGCGGATCAGGGCGCACGGATGGCTCCGGGCAGACCCTGCCGGCGGCACCCGAGCGAGGTCAGCCGGCGGTGACGGTGCCGAGCTCGCCCTGCAGCCGCAGGATGTCGGCCAGGTGCAGCGTCTCCTCGAGCAGCAGCCCGTCGGCGACCGCCTGCAGCAGCGCGGCGTTGGCCTGCAGCAGCGCCCGGGCCTGACCGAGGGCCTCGTCGAGCAGCTCGTTGACGGCCGTGTGCACCTGCGTCGCGAGCGGACCGTTGACGACCTGTTCGGGGGACAGGCTGGCCACGCCCAGCGTGCTCATGCCGTAGCGGGTCACCATGTTGGTGGCCAGCTCCGTGGCGTGCTGGAAGTCGCCGGCGGCGCCCTGCGTGAACGAGCCGTCGAGGAGCCGCTCCTCGGCGGCGCGCCCGCCCATGGCGGTCACGAGCTTGGCGCGGGCCTCCTCCTGGGTGAGGAAGGCGTTGTCGTTGCCGCTCATCCAGGTCACCCCACCCGCCGGACCACGCGGCACGATGGTGACGGTGACCGGGTCGTCGGCGTGCTCCTGCAGCAGGGCGGCCAGGGTGTGCCCGGCCTCGTGCCAGGCGGTGATGGTGCGGTCGCGATCGGTGGTGACCGCGGAACGCCGCTCGCGGCCGAGCATCGCGGTCGACAGGGCCGACTCGAGGTGGCTCGCGGTGACCTCGTCGGCCCCTTGGCGGGCAGCCTCGAGCGTGGCGGCGTTCACCAGCGCCGCGAGGTCCGCGCCGGTCATGCCCGGCGTCCGGCGGGCCAGCGAGACGAGGTCGACGTCGTCGCCCAGACGGCGGCCCTGCGTGTGCAGTTCGAGGATGCGGGTACGTCCGACACGGTCGGGCGCAGGGACCGCGATCCGGCGGTCGAAGCGGCCCGGGCGCAGCAGTGCCTGGTCGAGCACGTCGGCGCGGTTGGTGGCGGCCAGGGTGATGATGCCGGAGCCCTCGAAGCCGTCCATCTCGACGAGCAGCTGGTTGAGGGTGGCCTCGCGTTCGTCGTTGGCGCCCGAGCTCGGACCGTTGCCACGGGCCTTGCCGATGGCGTCGATCTCGTCGATGAAGATGATCGCGCGCTCGTGCTTGCGGGCCTTGGCGAACACGTCGCGGACCCGGCTCGCGCCGACACCGACGAACATCTCGACGAACTCCGAGCCCGACAGGCTGAAGAAGGGCACCCCGGCCTCGCCGGCGACGGCGCGGGCCAGCAGCGTCTTGCCGGTCCCGGGCGGGCCCTCGAGCAGGAAGCCGCGCGGGACGGTCGCGCCGCTGGTGGCGAACTTCTCCGGGTCGTGGAGCAGTTCGACGACCTCGCGCAGTTCGCTGACGGCCTCGTCGGCGCCGGCGACGTCGCAGAAACGGGTGGTCGGCACGGCCGCGGGACCGCGGCTGGACTTGCCGTACTGCCCGAACCCGCCCTTGCGGGCCACGAACCAGAGCAGGAAGCCGACGATGATCAGGGCCGGCAGCAGGTTGGTCAGCACCGGCGTGAGACGGTCCGGCTCCGGACGCGGCTCACCCGTGAACGGCACACCCGCGGCGGAGAACGCGGCGGCGAGGTCACGGCCGTAGCCGTCGTTGAACGCCGCGACCACCTGCTGCCCCTCGGGCAGCGCGAACGAGCCGTCGGCGTCGACCTGGGGCGAGCCGGTCGTCGCCGGGTCGCCCAGCACGAGGAGCACCTCGCGGCTGGCGTCGTCGATGCTGGCGAAGGCGACCTCGCCGGCCGCGACCCGGGCCAGCGCCTCGGAGAGCACGACCCGCTCGGGTTCGACCTCGGGGGCCGGCCAGGACAGCGCGATGCTCCCGCCGACGACCGCGAGCAGTGCGACGGCGGCGAACCAGACGCGCTTGTCGCGCCAGACGTCGGGGGAGGGGCCGTCGCCTCGCAACGAGCGGCGTGGCGAGGTGGTGGCCTCGGAGCGGGAGGGTCGGCGCGGCTTGAGCACGGGCGACTCACGGTCTCGGTGGAGCGACATCGGTCAGGCTAACCCTCCCATCGACCCACTGTCCTTCCCGGGGCGAGCAGCGGCACGTCGTGCGCGCGCCATCGCAAAGGTTGCGTGAAGGCCCCGTCCGGCCGGTTGCGTCGTCGCGTACCGGGACGACTCAACCGACCCCGTAGGTCGCCCGGTACGCCGCGAGCCGGTCGAGGTCGTCGTTGCCGAGCACCCGACGACCATCGACCTCGCGGTCGCGCAGGTGCTCGACGAGGTCGTCGACCGTCGCGAGTGCGGCGACCTGCAGCCCGTACTCCGCGGCCAGCTCGTCCAGCGCCGTGACGTCGGTGCGGGAACCGCGCTCGCGACGGTCGACCCCGACCACCAGCCCGAGCACCTCGACGTCGGCGGCCGCGCGCAGCAGCGGCAGGGTGGTGCGGATCGAGGTGCCAGCCGTGGTCACGTCCTCGACGACGACCACGCGGTCACCGTCGCGCAGCTGGGCGCCGACGAGCTGGCCGCCCTCGCCGTGGTCCTTGGCCTCCTTGCGGTCGAAGCAGAACCCGACGTCGCGTCCGTGGTGCTCGGCCAGCGCGATGGCGGTGGTCACCGCGAGCGGGATGCCCTTGTAGGCGGGGCCGAAAAGGACGTCGACGTCGTCACCGAAGGTCTCGACCACCAGCTCGGCGTAGAAGCGGCCGAGTTCGGCGACCTGGGCGCCGGTGCGGTAGCGGCCGGCGTTGACGAAGTACGGGGTGCGCCGGCCCGACTTGGCGACGAAGTCCCCGAAGGTGAGCACGTCGCAGCGGACCATGAAGTCGACGAAGTCGCGGGTGCGGGCGTGGCGGTCGATGAGCGCGTCCGTTCCGGTCGAGGCGCCGGCAGCGTAGGCGTAGCACCGGCGACGGCTCGACGGGGCGCAACCGTCACCACCCCGCGGTCGACGGGTGCTACTCGAGGTCGAGGGGGAGGGGGACCTGGCGGCGGCGGGCGTCGAGCTCACCCTCGACGAGGGCCACGACGTCGTCCCAGCTCGTCGCGCGCGGTCCGGGCAGGTCGCGGTTGTAGGGCTGGTCGAACACGATCGCGGCCTTGCCGGCCTCGCGCAGGGCGATCACGTTGCTGGGCGAGTCGTCGACGTACAGGTCCGCGCCGACGTTGGGCTTGTCGCCGATGAAGCACAGGTCGCGGTAGGGGATGCGGTGCTCGTCGAGCCAGAAGGCCGTGTCGGCCGCGGTCGACTCGTGGGCCCAGTTGAACAGCAGCCGGTGGGTGATGATGCGGATCCACACGCCGGCGTCCGACAGCCGCCACAGCGCTTCGGACACGCCGGGCAGCGCGTCCATGGTGCGGAACATGCGGTCCTCGAGCACGGCCTTGCGGTGGGCCTGCTCGAACTGCTCGAAGGTCAGACCCCACTGCGAGTAGGCGTCCATGACCGTCTGCGGTGGCAGCTGGTCGGGTTCGCGGCCGAAGTGGCGTACGACCGAGGCACGGAACGCGCCCTCGTAGTCGGCGCAGACCCCGTCGAGGTCGACCCCGAGGACGAACTGATCGATGCTGCTCAACGCCACTCCTGCCCACCGGGTACGCGTGCCGGCCGCGACCGCCACGCCGGTCGCCGGGACGCTAGCGGCTGCCCCACCGGACACCCCGATGCCACCCTCACCCCATCGAGCGGCCCGGCGCCGAACCTCCGCCCGACGCGGGCGTCGACCTCCCGCCGTCCGCCTCCGGACTAGGGTGCACCTCTCCGCCCACCGCACGTCCCGCACCCCCGCCGCATGCCTCGGCACCGCGGCGCGCCGTCCGGAGCGAATCGATCATGCCGCTGCCCGAGCTCGACCCCGAGCAGCGCCGCGCCGCCCTGCAGAAGGCGGCGGAGGCGCGCCGCATCCGTGCGGAGCTCAAGCAGATGCTCAAGGCCGGTGAGGTCAGTCTGGGCGAGGTGCTGGAGCGGGCCGGCAGCGCCGACGCGTTGGCGAAGATGAAGGTGTCGGAGGTCATCGAGGCCATGCCGGCCTACGGTCCGGTCAAGGCCCGACGGCTCATGGAGCGGCTCGACATCGCCCCGACCCGCCGCCTGCGCGGTCTCGGTCCCCGCCAGACCGAGGCGCTGCTGGCGACCTTCGAGTCGCGCTCGTGACGCGTGGTCTGCTGGTCGTCATCGCCGGCCCGAGCGGCGTGGGCAAGGGCACGGTGCACGCCCGCCTGCGCGCGACGCTGCCCGACGCGGTGCTGTCGGTCTCGGCCACCACCCGCGCCGCCCGGCCACGCGAGGTCGACGGCGTCCACTACCGCTTCCTCGACCGCCTCGGCTTCGAGGCGATGGTGACCCGGGGCGAGCTGCTCGAGTGGGCCGAGTACGCCGGCAACCTGTACGGCACCCCGCGCGGCCCGGTCGCCGAGGCGGTCGCCGACGGCAAGGTCGTGCTGCTCGACATCGAGGTGCAGGGCGCCCTGCAGGTGCGCGAGCAGGATCCCGACGCGCTGCTGGTGTTCCTCGCCCCACCGTCGTTCGACGAGCTCGAACGCCGCCTGCGCCAGCGTGGGACGGAGGACGACGTGGCCGTCGCCGCCCGTCTCGAGGTCGCACGCCGCGAACTCGCGCAGCGCGACGCGTTCGACCAGGTGGTCGTCAACGACGACCTCGAGCGCTGCGTCGCCGAGGTCCGCGACGCGATCGCGGCCGCCCGAACCGGCTGACGCGGCCGGCCGCCGCCCACCTCGCGCGGTCAGCTCGCCACGTGCGGGGCGTGGCGCGCGGCGGCGTCGAGGATCTCGAACAGCGGGCGCGGTTCGAACCCGAAGCCCGAGGCGACGAGGTTCGACGGGAACGCCTGCCGGCGTCGCTCGTAGGCGGCCACCTCGAGGTTGTACAGACGTCGCGAGGCGGAGATGCGGTCCTCGGTGTCGACCAGCTCGCGTTGCAGGTCCAGGAACACCCGGTCGGCGCGCAGCTGCGGATAGGCCTCCGACAGCGCGAGCAGCCCGGTGAGCCGTTCGGTCAGCGCGTCCTCGGCACGGGCCTGCTCGGACACCGTGACGTCCTCGGGGACGGCCGCGACGGCACGGTTGCGGGCCTCGACGACGCGCTCGAGCAACTGCCGTTCGTGCGCCGCGTAGCCCTGCACGCTGTGGACCAGGTTGGGCACGAGGTCATGGCGTCGCTGCAGCTCGACGTCGATGCCCGCCCAGGCCGCGTCCATCGAGGCGCGCTGGGCGACGAACCGGTTGTAGGAGTAGACGACCAGCAGGGGCAGGGTGAGCACGAGCGCGATCACGACGACGAGGCCGGGTTCCACGGGGTCTCCTGACGGCGCGTCAGCGCGGATGGTCGACGGCGCGCCAGAACGACGTCGGCACGTGGGCGAGCAGCCGGGCCGTGTCCTGGCGCACGGCCGGCAACCGCCCGATGCAGCCGGTCAGCGAGTCGTCGCGCTGCGACGGGTCGCCGGCGAGCACCAGCAGGTCGCCGGTGAGCTCGACCGTGCGCCCGGTGTACTCGTCGAGCAGCAGCTGCTGGAGTCGGGCGTCGAGCAGTTGGACCGTCAGCATCCGGTCGTCGGCGACCACCCGGAAGCGGCGGTTGAAGGTGTCCGACTCGAGCTGGTGGTCGCGGCGGCTCAGCCCGAGCCGGCCGAACACCGACTCCGGGCCGACGGAGACGTGGTCGGGGATCCGCACGGGGAGCCGGGTCACGCCGACCATCGTGCGCCGCGTCACGTAGCTGGTGGTGGTGTTGCCGTTGGCGTCGCGGTTCTGGCGTCGCTCCTCCCACCACCACTCGAAGGCGCTCGCGTGCACGTCGACGGCCTCGCCGGCCATCGTCGTCGACAGCGGGCCCTCGACGCCGTGACGAACCCCGTAGCGCCGGTCGCCCTTCGGGCAGCCGGCGAAGCCGCGCGCCAGTTCGCGGGCGTCGAGGCCGGCCGGGTGGTCGGTCCGGCGCAGGCCCGGTTCGCGTTCGAGCAGTCGGGTCATCGACTCCTGCAACGCCTGCCGGTGGCGCCAGGCGGCGTACGACGCCAGGCCGCCGATGGCCACCACGGCCAGCACGACGAGCACCGCCCCGTCCATCGTGCGCATCACCCCACCGGCAGGTCCGCCCGGTCGCCGGACCACGGCCACCCACCGTAGCCGGCCGACCACCTGTCCCGAGGCGGTTGTGGACGCGACCCGCGGCGGGTGCACGGACACCGTCGGGTCGAGGCGGTAGCCTGCCCGTGACCGCTGCGGCGGGGTCTCGGCCTGCCGTCGGGCCCGGTCGCCGCCTTCCCCACGCCCGTTCCCGGGCCAGCCGCCCCCACGCGGAGGTACTCCGATCGCTCGCATCGACGACCTGATGGACAAGGTGGACTCGAAGTTCCACCTGGTGCACCTCTCGGCCAAGCGCGCCCGCGAGATCAACGGCTACTACGCCCAGCTCGGCGAGGGCCTGGGCCAGTACGTCCCGCCGCTGGTGCAGACCGAGTCGAACAAGCCGCTGTCGATCGCCCTCGAGGAGATCTCGCAGGCGAAGATCGAGGGCGTCGAGTCGTCCGGCACCACCGAGGACCCGCTCGCCTTCATCGAGGGCGACGAGCAGGCCTGACCGGGTCCGCCCGGACGAGCAGCGAGCCCCTGACGTGAGCGATCTGCGCGGCACCCGTGTCCTGCTCGGCGTCACCGGGGGCATCGCCGCCTACAAGGCGGCGCTGCTCGCCCGCCTGCTGGTCGGCGCGGGGGCGACGGTCGAGCCGGTGCTCACCCGCGGCGCCCGACACTTCGTGGGCGCGGCGACCTTCGAGGGCATCACGGGCCGCCCCGTCCGCGACGAGGTGTGGACCGACATCCCCGACGAGACCCACGTCGCGCTCGGCCGGTCCGCCGACGTCGCGGTGGTCTACCCGGCGACGGCGAACGTGCTGGCCAAGCTCGCCGGGGGGCACGCCGACGACCTGCTCACCACCACGTTGCTGGCCGCGACCTGCCCGCTGGTGGTCGCCCCGGCGATGCACACCGAGATGTGGCAGCACCCCGCCACCCGCGCGAACGCCGAGGTGCTGCGGGCCCGTGGCGTCGACGTGCTCGGCCCGGCCGTCGGGGCGCTGATGGGCGGCGACGCGGGCGCCGGCCGGCTGGTCGAGCCCGACGAGGCGTTCGCCCGCGTCGTCGCCCACGCCACCGCGGCACACCGTCGGCGCGACGACCTGGCCGGCGTCCGCGTGCTGGTGACCGCCGGCGGGACCCGGGAACCGATCGACCCGGTGCGCTTCCTCGGCAACCGGTCGAGCGGGAAGATGGGGTTCGCGCTGGCCGCGGCCGCCGCCGCGCGCGGTGCCGAGGTGCAGCTCGTCGCCGCGCCGACGTCGCTGACGACCCCACCGGGGGTCATCCGCACCGATGTCACCACCGCGCTCGACATGCATGCCGCGGTGTTCGACCGGGTCGCCGACGTCGACGTGGTCGTCAAGGCCGCCGCGGTCGCCGACTTCCGGCCCGTCACGGCCGCCGGGTCCAAGCTCAAGAAGTCCGCCGGTGCCCCGCGCCTCGAGCTCGTGCCCAATCCCGACATCCTCGCGGATCTGGGCGAACGGCGTCGCGGAGGACACGCGCAGCCGCTCCTGGTCGGCTTCGCCGCGGAGACCGACGACGTCGAGGCGTACGGTCGCGACAAGCTCGCCCGCAAGAACGCCGACCTGTTGGTCGTCAACGACGTCGGCGCGTCCGACGCCGGCTTCGGCGTCGACACCAACCGGGTCGTCATCCTGGGCCGTGACGGTGCCAGGACCGAGGTCGGGCTGGCGACCAAGCGCGCCGTCGCCGAGCGCATCCTCGACGCGGTCGTGGACCTCCTTCCGGCCGGGCCCGCCTCGCTAGGCTGAGCCGCCGCCGCGCCGCGCGCGGCCGTCCGCGTCCGCCAGGAGGCCCCGTTGTCCCGCCGCAGCCTGTTCACGTCCGAGTCGGTCACCGAAGGCCACCCGGACAAGGTCGCCGACCAGATCTCGGACGCGATCCTCGACGCGATCCTCACCGAGGACCCCGCCGGCCGCGTCGCCTGCGAGACGCTGGTCACCACCGGCCAGGTCATGATCGCCGGGGAGATCTCGACGCGGACCTACGTCGACATCCCGAAGGTGGTCCGCGACACCATCCTGCGCATCGGCTACGACTCGGCCGACGTCGGCTTCGACGGCAACACCTGCGGCGTCTCGGTCGCGATCGACGAGCAGTCGCCCGACATCGCCATGGGGGTCGACACCGCCTACGAGTCGCGCACCGGGTCCGACACCGACCCCTACGCGATCCAGGGTGCCGGCGACCAGGGGATGATGTTCGGCTACGCCACCGACGAGACCCCGTCGTACATGCCGATGCCGATCCATCTCGCCCACCGCATGGCGCAGCGGCTGGCGGCGGTGCGCAAGTCCGGTGACGTCTCCTACCTGCGTCCCGACGGCAAGACCCAGGTCACCGTCGACTACGAGGACGGCGTGCCCAAGGCCGTCACCGCCGTGGTCGTGTCCACCCAGCACCGCGCCGAGATCGACCTCGAGACGCTGCTGCGTCCCGACATCGAGGAGCAGGTCATCCAGCCCCTGCTGCCCGACGACATCGACACCTCGAACCTGCAGGTCTACGTCAACCCGACCGGCCGCTTCGAGCTCGGTGGTCCGGTCGCCGATGCCGGGCTGACGGGCCGCAAGATCATCGTCGACACCTACGGCGGGATGGCGCGCCACGGCGGCGGCGCGTTCTCGGGCAAGGACCCGTCCAAGGTCGACCGCTCGGCCGCGTACGCGGTGCGCTGGGTGGCCAAGAACATCGTCGCCGCCGGGCTCGCCAGGCGCGCCGAGCTCCAGGTCGCCTACGCGATCGGGGTGGCCTCGCCGGTGTCGCTCAACCTCGAGACCTTCGGGACCGAGCAGGCCGATCCCGACGCGATCCTGCGGGCCGTGCGTGAGGTGTTCGACCTGCGGCCCGCCGCGATCGCCGACGCGCTCGAGCTGCGCCGTCCCGGCTACCTCGACACGGCGGCCTACGGCCACTTCGGCCGCGAGGGCGAACGCTTCACCTGGGAGCGCACCGACCGCGCCGACGCGCTGCGCGACGCGGTCTCGTGACCGACGCGCGGGCCGGTACGCCGACCCGCGCCGCCACCTCGGACCCGGCGCCGCGCGTGGCCCGCGTCGTCGTCGAGGTGGAACCGTTCCACCTCGACCGTCCCTTCGACTACCTCCTGCCCGACGGGGTCGAGGTCCGGGTCGGTCAGCGCGTGCAGGTCGCCTTCGCCGGCCGCAGCGTGCGGGGCCTGGTCGTGGCCACGGGCACCGACAGCGAGGTGCCGACGTCCCGGCTGCGGCCCGTCAAGCGGCTGCTCGGGGAGCACGTGTGGGTCCGCCCCGACGAACTCGACGTGCTGCGCTGGGCCGCCGACCGGTTCGGGGCCCCGCTCGCCGACGTCGTCCGGCACGCCCTGCCCGGGCGCACCGTCGACGTCGAACGGCGCGCGGCCGCCGCCGGGTGGTACCCGCCGGGCACGGCGCGTCGAGCGCGCAGCGACCCACCACCGCCGGCGGACGTCCTGCAGGAGGCATGGGCGGCCTACGGCGACACGGGAGCGCAGCTGCGGACGGCGGTCGCCGACGGTGCCGGCTCGTTCCTGTGGCGGCCGCTGCCCGGCGAGGACGTCGCCGCGCGCGTGGCCGAGCTCGCCCAGCTGTGCCTGGCGAGCGACCGTGACGTGCTGGTGCTCGTGCCCGACCCGGGCTCGCCGGTCGCCGACGCCGTGGTCGCGGCCGCCGGCGACCTCGCCGTCGACCTGCGCGGCGGGCCGTCGGCGCGCGTGGTCTACCGCCGCTGGCTCGAGGCCCGGTGCGGTGTGGCGCGGGTCGTGGTGGGGGAGCGTGGGGCCGCCTTCGTCCCGCTCGATCGACTCGGGCTCGCGATCGTGCTCGACGAGGCCAACCCGGCCTACAAGGAGCGTCGCAGTCCCCGCCACCACGCCCGTGACGTGGTGCTCGAGCGGGCCCGACGGGCCGGTGCGGTCGGCCTCGCGGTCGGCACCGTCCCGAGCGCGGTGGCGTGGCGGCTGTTGCGTGAGCGTCGGGTCGCGCCGGTCACGCCGGGCCGCGAGGCCGAACGTCGCGCCCGCCCCCGGGTCGTGGTCGACACCGGTGAGGGCGAGCCGCGGGCCCGGCTGACCCGCACGGCCTGGCGGGCGCTGCGCGACGCGGTGCGCGCCGGCAACTACGGCGTCGTGCTGGCCAGTCGCCGCGGCGAGGGGCGGGCGCTGGTGTGCGCCCGCTGCGGCGAGCGGCTGGCCTGTCCGGTGTGCGCCTCGTCGCTGGCCCTGCACGGCCGGGCCGTGCACTGCGACGGTTGTGGCTGGAGTGCGCCGCGCGTCCCGCCCTGCCCGGCCTGTCGGGAGACCGGCGTCGTGCCGCTGGCCGCCGGCGCCGGCCGACTCGGTGCCGAGCTCGCCCGCGCCTTCGACGTGCCCGTGGCCGTCCTCGAGGGCTACGGCCAGCCCGCGCCACCGCCCCCGGCCGTGCTCGTCACCACGCGTGGGTCCGTACTGGACCGCCCCCCCGGACCGGTCGGTGCGGTCGTGCTGCCCGATCTCGACGGGTCCCTGCGACGCCCGACCCTGGATGCCGCCGAGGACACCCTGCGGCTCGCGATGTCGGTGGCGTCCTGGACCGTGCATGCCGGGTCGCGTCCGTCGCCGGGGGTGGTGGTGGCCCAGACCCGAGAACCCGAGCACCCGGCGATCGCCGCGCTGGCCGCCTGGGACCCCGGCGGGTTCTGGAAGGCCGAGGTCGCCACCCGCTCGGTCCTGCGGTTCCCGCCCCTGACCAGCGTCCTGCGTCTGGACACGGCCCTCGACCCGACGCCGCTGTTGGCGCCGTTGCGCGAGGCCTTGCCCGAGCGGGACGACCTGCTCGGGCCCGTCCCGGCCGACGGTCGCTGGCACCTGCTGCTCAAGGTCGACGACCGGGCCGCGACGCTGGCCGCGCTGGCGCCGTTGCGTGTCGCGTGGAGCAGTGCGGGCCTCGACGTCCGACTCGACGTCGACCCCGTGGACGCCTGGTGACCGGCACTGCCGTACCCTGGCGCGTCACCCCTCGACCGCAGGAGCAGGACCCCGCCGTGAGCACGCTCGAGATCCGGATCTTCGGCGACCCCGTGCTGCGCCAGCGCGCCCACGAGGTCCAGGACTTCGACGGTCGTCTGGCCAGGCTGGCCGACGACATGCTCGACACCATGCGGGCCGCCGAGGGTGTCGGCCTGGCCGCGAACCAGGTCGGGGTCCTCAAGCGCCTGTTCACCTGGGAGGTGGCCCAGGAGGAGGGGAACCCGCTCGGTGGCGCGGTCGTCAACCCGACCCTGCTCGACGCCTCCGAGGACGACCTCGAGGACGCCGACGAAGGCTGCCTGTCGTTCCCGGGCCTGTTCTACCCGGTCCAGCGGCCGCTGCGGGTCGAGGTCGGCTACCGGGACCTCGTCGGCGAGGAGCAGAAGGTGCAGCTCGAGGGCTACTTCGCCCGCATCTGGCTGCACGAGATGGACCACCTCAACGGGATTCTGTTCGTCGACCATCTCGCCAAGCACGACAAGCAGGAAGCCCTCAAGCGCATCCGCGAGTACCGCCTGGAGCAGGGGCTCGACGACCCCACGCCGCCCCGCCCCGGAGGCCTGCTCCTCGGCCGGCGGCCCCGCTGAGGCCACCGTTTCCGTCGCCGGTCCCGCGCACCGCGGCGCGGCCGTCCGCACCCTGTGAAAGGCGAAGCTCGTGCGCGTCGCGTTCCTCGGCACGCCGGACGTGGCCGTGCCGGCACTCCACGCCCTGGTCGCGGCCGACGACGTCGAGGTCGTCGTGGTGCTGACCAACCCGGACCGGCCCCGTGGGCGCTCCCGGACCCCGGTGCCGCCGCCGGTGAAGGGCGCCGCCATCGAGGCCGGCCTGGACGTGTGGCAACCGGCCAGGCCCGCCGAGGTGCTCGACGAACTGCGCGCGTTGCAGGTCGACGCCTGCGCCGTGGTGGCCTACGGCGCGTTGCTGCCGCGTCGGGTGCTCGACGCCGGCGGTCATGGCTTCGTCAACCTGCACTTCTCGCTGCTGCCACGCTGGCGTGGTGCCGCCCCCGTGCAGCACGCCCTGCGCGCCGGGGACACGGTCACGGGCATCACCACCTTCGTGCTCGACGAGGGAATGGACACGGGCCCGGTCCTCGACCGCGTCGAGGTCCCGGTCGACCCCGAGGAGTCCGCCGGGGAGCTGCTCGAGCGGCTCGCGGACCTCGGCGGTCCGGTGCTGGTCGACTCGATCCGGCGGCTGGTCGCGGGCGAGCGACCCGAACCGCAGCCGGCCGAGGGGGCCACGCTGGCCCCCAAGATCACGCCCGACGACGTCCGCATCGACTGGCGTGAGCCGGCCGCCACCGTCGTGGACCTGGTGCGCAGCGCCGACCCGGCCCCGGGCGCACACACCGTGTTCCGCGGGCGACGGCTGAAGGTCCTCGGCGCCCGGGTGGTGGACGCCGACGGGACGCCCGGCACGGTCGTGACCCGCGACGCCGACGGGGTGGTCGTGGCCGCCGGCGAAGGTGGCGTGCGGCTGCGCCGGGTCCAGCCGGAGGGCAAGCCGGCGATGGACGGGCAGGCGTTCGCCAACGGCTACCGCCCCGACCCGGGCGAGTCGTTCGGGGCGAGCGCGGGTGCCGCCTCGTGAGCGACCGCCCCGGGAGTGACCCGACCGGACTGCCGGCCCGCCGCGCCGCGCTCGCGGCGCTCACCGCCGTCGACGAGGACGACGCCTATGCGAACCTGGCGGTGCCGGCGGCCGTCGACCGGCTCGCCGAATCCCGCGACCGCGCCTTCGCGTCGCATCTCGCCTACGACACCCTGCGCTGGCAGGGGACGCTCGACTGGGCGCTGGGCGCCGTGCTGACCCGGCCACTGGACGCCGTCGAACCGGCCCTGCGCCGGGTGCTGCGCCTGGGCGCGCTCCAACTGCTGCGCACCTCGGTCCCGCCCCGCGCGGCCGTCTCGACCTCGGTGGCACTCGCCCGCGAGGTCGTGCCGTCCGGACGCGCCAAGGGCGCCGGCGGCTTCGTCAACGGCGTGCTGCGCAACCTCGACCGGCGCCGCGACGCGTTGCCGTGGCCGGACGCCGAAGACGACCCGATCGGCCACCTCGCGCTGACGACGGCGCACCCACGCTGGGTCGTCAGCGACCTGATGCACCGGTACGGGTTCGATCGCACGCGCACCATCCTCGAGGCCGACGACGCCCCGCCCGGCGTGACGCTGCGGGCCACCGGCGACCGCGACGCGCTGCTCGAGGAACTGGCCGCGGAAGGGCTCGACGCCCGTCCCGGCGCCCTGCCCGAGGCGATCCGGGTGCCCGGCGCCGACCCGCGCCGGTTGGCGGCCGTGCGCGAGGGTCGCGCCGCGGTCCAGGACGAGGCCTCGATGCAGGTCGCCCGGGCCACCGGCGCCGGCCCGGGGGACCGGGTGCTGGACCTGTGCGCCGGCCCGGGCGGCAAGACCGCGCACCTCGCCCAGCTGGTCGGCGAGGACGGTCGGGTCACCGCCGTCGAACTGCACCCGCACCGAGCCGAGCTCGTGCGCGAGGCCACCCGGCGGCTCGGGGTCGAGGTCGACGTGCACGTCGGGGACGCGACCGCCCCACCGCTGCCCGACGACGCCCGATTCGACCGGGTGCTGCTCGACGCCCCGTGCAGCGGGCTCGGCACCGGTCGCCGCCGGCCCGAGGTTCGCTGGCGGCGGGTCCCCGCCGACGCCGCCGAGCTCGCCGGCGTGCAACGACGCCTGCTCGACGCGGCCGCGGAGCGGGTCGCGGCCGGCGGGACGCTCACCTACGCCGTGTGCACCTGGACCGCGGCGGAGACCGACCAGGTCGTGCAGTGGTTCGACGCCGCCCACGGCAGCGGCTTCGAACCGGGGGAGCGGCGCCAGCTGCTGCCGGACACCGACGACACCGACGGCATGTACGTGGCGAGCTGGCGGCGTCGCTAGGCTCGCCGTCGCGCGTCGGGGGCGCGCGTCGCCGAGTCCACAGCGCCGTGGTGGGAGTATCGTCGTGCACGAGTTGCGGGTCGCCCCGTCCATCCTGTCGGCCGACTTCGCCCGACTCGCCGACGAGGTCGCCGACGTCGCCCCGGCCGTGTCGATGGTCCACGTCGACGTCATGGACGCCCACTACGTGCCTAACCTCACGCTCGGACCGCCGGTGGTCCGGAGCCTGCGCGCCGCGACGCCGCTGTTCCTCGACGCCCACCTGATGATCACCGACCCGCGCACCTACGCGCCGCAGGTCGTGGCCGCGGGGGCCGACTCGGTCACCTTCCACCCGGAGGTCGAGGACGACCCGCTCGGGCTGGTCGAGCTGCTGCGTGACGTGGGCAGCCAGGTCGGCGTGGCCGTGCGTCCCCACCAGCCGTTGTCGCTGGTCGAGGAGCTGCTGGAGTCCATCGACCTGCTGCTGGTCATGACGGTCCAGCCGGGCTTCGGCGGCCAGGCGTTCCAGCCGGAGGTGCTGCCCAAGATCGCCGAGGCCGTCGCCGCCCGCGAGCGGCTCGGCGCCCGGTTCCGCATCGAGGTCGACGGCGGGATCTCCCCGGACACCGTCGGCGGCACGGCGGCGGCTGGCGCCGACACGTTCGTGGCCGGCTCGGCGGTGTTCGACCACCTGGACCGGCCCGCTGCCGCCCGCGCGGTGCTGGCCGCGGCCGAGGCCGGCCGTCGCGAGGCGGCCGACGGCGGTCCGTCGGCCGCCGGCTAGACTGTCCGACGCGTTCCCGGGGAGGGGTGGAAGTCCCTACCGGCGGTCACAGCCCGCGACCCCGCGTCCGGCCCTCGGGCCGGGCAACGGTTGACCCGGTGGAACTCCGGGGCCGACGGTCACAGTCCGGATGAGAGGGAACGCGAGCCGTGCCGTGCCCCCGTGCCGGCACGCGGCCGGTCGACGCCGCCCGGCCCGCGGCTCGCGTACCCGCCCCGGCTTCGCCGGCCCGTCGTCCGACGCGCCGCCGCTCCCGCCGCCGAGGCCCGCCGTGTCCGAGCCGCCGCCCGCTGCGTTGCCGCTCGTCGAGCGTCGCTGGCTCGCCCGGGCGATCGCGCTCGCCGAGACCGCACGACACCGCACCGCGCCCAACCCCGCGGTCGGGTGCGTGATCGTCCGTGACGGCGAGATCGTCGGTGAGGGAACGACGCATCCGCCGGGGGGCCACCACGCCGAGGCGGCGGCGCTCGCGGCCGCGGGGGAGCGGGCCGTCGGCGCGAGTGCCTACGTCACCCTCGAACCCTGCGCCCACCAGGGCCGGACGCCGCCGTGTGCGCCGGCGCTGGCCGACGCGGGGGTGCGGCGGGTCGTGCACGTCCACGCCGACCCCTCGGCCCTGGCGGGCGGCGGGGCGTCGCTGCTGCGCGCCCGCGGGGTGTCGGTCGACGGCCCCGATCGGGTCGGTCCGGTGCTGCACGGGGCGGTGGCCGGGCAGTTGGAGGGGTTCCTGTCGGTGGTGCGGACCGGTCGCCCCCACGTGACCCTGAAACTCGCCCAGACCACCGACGGCGCCCTGCGCGCCCCGGACGGTCGCCGTTGGCTGACCGGTGTGGCGGCCCGGACCGCCGTGCACCGGTGGCGCGGCGCCGTCGACGCCGTGCTGGTCGGCTCGGGCACCGTGCTGGCCGACGACCCGCGGCTCGACGTCCGCCTGGTCGACGCGGCCCACCAGCCCCGGCCGGTCGTGCTCGACCGACGCCTGCGGACGCCACCGACCGCGCAGGTCGTCGCCCGCGGGGCGCTGGTGCTGACCGGCGCGCACGCCGACCCGGCCGCCGTGCGTATCCTCGAGGAGGCCGGCGCGACGGTCGAGGTCGTCGCCGCACCGGATCACCACACCTGGACCGTCGAGGCGTTGCGCGCCCTGGCCCGCCACGGGATCCGGAGCGTGCTGGCAGAACCCGGCGCGACCCTGGCCGACGCCCTGGTCGCCGACGGGCTCGTCGACCGGGTCGTGCTGCACGTCGCCGACCTCGGCTCGGGCACCCCGCGCCGGGCCGTGACCCCGCCGTCCGGCCGGCGCTTCGTGACCGAACGGGTCGGCGGGGCCGGCGCCGACCTCGTCCTGCACCTGCGACCGGCACCGCTCGAGGAGGCCGCCTGATGTTCACCGGGATCGTCGAGGAGGTCGGCACCGTCGCCGCCCTCGAACGCCACGACGGCCATGCCCGACTCGAGGTGACCGGGCCACTGGTGGTCGGTGACGCCGCGATCGGCGACTCGATCGCCGTCGACGGGTGTTGCCTGACCGTCACCACGTTCGTCGTGCGCGACGGCCGCCGCGTGGGCTTCGTCGCCGACCTGATGGCCGAGACCCTGCGTGCCACCGCGCTCGGCGACCTGGAGGGCGGGACCGGGGTCAACCTCGAGCGGGCCATGCGGGCCGACACCCGCTTCGGCGGCCACCTCGTGCAGGGACACGTCGACGGCGTCGGCGAGGTGCTGGCCCGCGACGAGCGTCCCGGCACCGTGTTCGTCGACGTCCGCGCCCCCGAGGCCGTGCGCCCCTACCTCGTCGCCAAGGGGTCGGTGACCCTGGCCGGCGTCAGCCTCACCGTCGTGTCCGTCGACGGCGACGGCTTCCGCGTGGGCCTGATCCCGCACACCCTCGAGGCCACGACCTTCGGCGCCGGACTGCACCCGGGCCGCCGGGTCAACCTCGAGGCCGACGTGGTCGCCAAGTACGTCCAGCGCCTGCTCACCGCCGGCGTCGACTCGCCCTACACGTCCCTCGCCTCGGAGGTCGGCCACGCATGACCGAGTTCGCGACCATCGACGAGGCCGTCGAGATCATCCGGGCCGGCGGCATGGTGATCGTCGTCGACGACGAGGACCGGGAGAACGAGGGCGACCTGGTGCTCGCGGCCGACGCCGCCACGCCCGAGCAGCTCGCCTTCGTGGTCAACCACACCAGCGGTGTGGTCTGCGTGCCGATGTTCGGTGAGGATCTCGACCGGCTGCGCATCCCGATGATGGTGGTCGACAACGAGGACCCCAAGGGCACCGCCTACACCGTCTCCGTCGACGCGGTCGAGGGCACCTCCACCGGCATCTCCGCGGCCGACCGCGCGCGCACGATCCAGGTGCTCGCCGATCCCGACTCGGGACCGCTGGACGTCCACCGTCCCGGCCACGTGTTCCCGCTGCGCTACCACCCGGGCGGCGTGCTGCGTCGGCCCGGCCACACGGAGGCGTCGGTGGACCTGGCCCGGCTGGCCGGGCGTCGGCCGGCGGCGGTGATCGCCGAGGTCGTCAATCCCGACGGGTCGATGGCGCGGGTCCCCGACCTCGAGCGCTTCGCCGCCGAACACGACCTGGTGATCGTCACCATCGCCGACCTGGTCGCCCACCGGCGCGAGCGCGAACAGCTGGTCGAGCGGGTCGCCGTCGCCAAGCTGCCCACGCCCTACGGCGACTGGCGCATGATCGGCTACCGCTCCGACGCCGACGGCACCGAGTCGATCGCGCTGCTCCACGGCGAACCCGAGGGCCGGGCGAACGTCCTGGTGCGGATGCACTCCGAGTGCCTCACCGGGGACGTGTTCCGCTCGCTGCGCTGCGACTGCGGCCCACAGCTCGACCTGGCCATGGCGCGGATCGCCGACGAGGGGGAGGGGGTCATCGTCTACCTTCGCGGGCACGAGGGCCGGGGCATCGGCCTGCTGCACAAGTTGCAGGCCTACGAACTGCAGGACGCCGGCGTCGACACCGTCGACGCGAACCTCCAGCTGGGGCTGCCGGCCGACGCGCGGGACTACGGCACCGGGGCGATGATCCTGGCCGACCTCGGGCTGTCCAGCCTGCGCCTGCTCACCAACAACCCCAGCAAGCGGG
Organism: Egicoccus halophilus; assembly: GCF_004300825.1. Lineage (NCBI taxonomy): Bacteria > Bacillati > Actinomycetota > Nitriliruptoria > Egicoccales > Egicoccaceae > Egicoccus > Egicoccus halophilus. The sequence continues at coordinate 2,377,219 of NZ_CP036250.1, read as the reverse complement.
CCGCCCTGGGCGGCTTCGGGCTCTCGATCGTGGACCGCGTCCCGGTCGAGGTCCTCCCCAACGACGCCAACGAGCACTACCTGCAGACCAAGGCCGAGCGGATGGGCCACGAGTACACCGGGCAGGACGTCGCCGTGTCCACCGGCGTCGGCGACATCGCCAAGCAGCGGGCGACCGCCCCCGCGGCCGTCGAGAAGCCGACCCCGCGTGGGGTCGGCATGGCCCCATCACCCGACGACGTGCCCGCCCGCGACGACGACTCCCGGAAGGACCTCGCGTGACCCCGAACCCCAGCAACGACGTCCGCGTCGTGGAAGGTGGCCCCGACGCCGGTGGCCTGCGCATCGGCATCGTCGCCGCACGCTTCAACGAGGCCATCGTCGAGCGCCTCGTCGACGGTGCGCTCGGTGCGCTGCGCCGGCACGGTGCCTCCCCGTCGGCGCTGACCGTGGCGTGGGTGCCCGGGGCGTTCGAGCTGCCGGTCGTGCTGCGCCGACTCGCGACCGGGGGAGAGGTCGACGCGCTCGTCGCGCTCGGTTGCGTCGTGCGCGGATCGACGCCGCACTTCGACTACGTCGCCGGCGAGGCCGCCTCCGGCGTCGGGGCGGTGGCCCGCGAGACCGGGGTCCCGATCGCCTTCGGCGTGCTCACCACCGACACGTGGGAGCAGGCCGTCGAGCGCGCCGGCGGCAAGCTCGGCAACAAGGGCGCCGAGGCGGCGCTGAGCGTGGTGGAGACCGCACGGGTGCTGCGCCAGCTGTGAGCTCCGCTGCGACCCCACCCCCCGCCGACGACACCGTGACGACCGAACCGGGCGCCGGTGCCAAGCGTGCCGCCCTCGAGGCCGAGCAGGACCACCTGCACCGGGTCCACGACCGCGTCGAGCACCTGCGTGAGCGCGCCGACGCCCGCGCGGCCGAGGCGGCCGCCGACCGTTCCGGTTCGACCTTCCAGGCCCGCTTCGAACGCGACGTCACCGCCCATCACCACGCCACGCGGGCGGCACGCTACACCTTCGGGGACGTCGAGTCGCTCGCGTTCGGGCGCCTCGACCTGCGTGACGGGGACGACCTGCACGTCGGGCGGATCTCCGTGGTCGACGAGTCCGGCGACGTGCTGCTCGTCGACTGGCGCGCGCCCGCGTCGGCGGCCTTCTACCAGGCCACCCCGGCGACGCCGATGGACGTCGTGCGCCGCCGCACCCTGGTCACCCGGGGCCGCACCGTGCGCGACCTCGACGACGAACTGCTCGACGCCGATGCGGCCGAGGAACTCGGGCTGTCGTCGGTCACCGGTCAGGGAGCGCTGCTCGCCGCCCTGTCGCGGCACCGCACCGCCCACATGCGTGACATCGTCGCCACGATCCAGGCCGACCAGGACCGGATCATCCGCTCGCCCGCGACCGGGACGCTGGTGGTGACCGGCGGCCCGGGGACCGGCAAGACGGTCGTCGCACTGCACCGGGTCGCCTACCTGCTCTACGGCGACCGCGACCGCTTCGAGGGCCGCGGCATCCTGGTGGTGGGGCCCTCGCAGGCGTTCACCGAGTACACGGCGCGGGTGCTGCCCTCGCTGGGCGAGGACCGGGCGGTCCAACGGGCCCTGGACGGTTTCGCCCCGCGCGGGGTGCGGGTCACCGGTTGGGACGAACCCGACGTCGCGGCGGTCAAGGGCGATCTCGCCATGATCGAGGTGTGCCGTCGCGCGGTCGCCGCGGCCGTGCCGCCGCTGCCCCCCGCCACCCGGTTCAGCTTCGAGGGCACGACGGCCCGGCTCGACGGACGCACGCTGGCCGGGCTGCGTCGGCGCCTGCTCGGGCGGGTCTCCTCCGACCGGGACGTGACCACCTACCACGCTCGCGCGGCGGCGGCCGACGACGCGCTGCGCGCGGCGTTGTGGAAGGCGTGGCGGGGCGCGCGTCGCGCCGCGGGAGCCCGTCCGCCCGAGGAGCGATCCGGCACGGGCTTCGACCAGGCGCTGGAGGAGGCCGCGCAGGTCACGATGCTGCGGCGATGCTTCTGGCCCGAGCTCGACCCCGCCGACGTGCTGGCGCGGCTGGCGTCCGGCCGGGTGGATCTCGACCGCCTCGCCGGTGACCTGCTCGGCGCCGAGGCACGCGGGCGGTTGCACGACGCCTGGCAGCAGGCGGAGGGCTGGACGCTCGACGACGTGGCACTGCTCGACGAGGTCCGTGCGGTGCTCGGCCGTGTTCCCGAGGCGAGCACCGAGTCGCCACGGGACCGGGACCCCGGCCTGCGTGTCACGGGCGACCCCGGTCCGGCGGCGGTCGCGCCCGCCGACGTCGAGGCCGACGACTACCGGGACTTCGCCCACGTCGTGGTCGACGAGGCGCAGGACCTCACCCCGATGCAGTGGCGGATGGTGGCCCGCCGGGGCCCGTACGCCTCGTGGACGGTGGTGGGGGACCTGGCCCAGCGCAGCCGCGTGGCCGAACCACGGGACTGGGACGCCGTGGCGCGCCTCATCGGCCGCCGGCAGGTCGCCGTGCAGTCGCTGTCGGTCAACTACCGCACCCCGGCGGAGATCGTCGAGGTGGCCCGTGCCGTGCTCGAGGCCGCCGACCACGACCCCGACGCCGTCCCGCGCGCGGTTCGCGAGAGCGGTCACCGGCCCACGCTGCACCGCACCGACGACCTCGTCGGTGTCGCGGTCGGGACGGCCCTCGACGCGGCCGCACGGGCCGACGGCACGGTCGTGCTGATCGGTCCACCCGAGTTGCTGCCCGAGCTGACCTCGACCCTCGAGGGGGCCGAGGCGGAGGACGAACGGCGGGAGCGGGTGCGGGTGCTCGACGCGCGCACCGTCAAGGGGCTCGAGTTCGACGACGTCGTGGTGGTCGCGCCCGACCGCATCGCCGAGGCGTCGGCGGTCGGCCTGCACCAGCTGTACGTGGCCGTCACGCGCGCGACCCGGTCGTTGGCGGTCGTGGCCGCCCCCGACGCGCCCGTGCCGGGCGAGGAGCGCTACGCGTCGGTCCGCGCCTGACCGGGCGGGTCCCAGGTGGCCGGGGCGAAGCTCGCCGGGGCGCCGTCGACGTGGACCGCCACGGCGGCGGCGACCGCCTCCGCGGCGGACGCCGGCAGCGACAGCCGTGCCAGCTCCCCGGGTGCGAACCAGGCCGCCTCGACGAGTTCGCGCGGGTCGACGCGCAGCGCCGCCGGGTCGCGTGCCGTCGCGGTGAACACGCTGGTCACGTAGGCGGTCACGTCCCCGTTGTCGTACGCGATCTCCCGGCCGGCGCCGCCGAGCACGCCGGCCAGCGCGCGGAGCTCGACGTGCAGTCCCGTCTCCTCGTGGACCTCGCGCACCGCCGCGTCGGCGGGTCGCTCGCCCGGCTCGATCGCCCCACCGGGCAGGCCCCAGTCGTGGCTGCCGTCGGCGTGGCGGACCAGCAGCAGCCGGTCGCGGTCGAACACCGCCGTGCCCACCGAGGGCAGCAGCAGCCGGCGCGTGCCCACCAGGGCCCGCAGTTCGGCGACGTGGCCGGAGCGCGCCACGACTACAGCCGGCAGGCGAGGATGTCGGTGACCAGGATCCCGCGGGCGCCGAGCTCCCACAGCTCGTCCATGATGCGGTTGGTCTGCTTGCGCTCGACCATGGCGCGCACGGCGACCCATCCCTTGTCGTGCAGGGGCGAGACGGTGGGCGACTCGATCCCCGGCGTGAGCGCACAGGCGTCGTCGACCGCCTCCACCCGGACGTCGTAGTCGATCATGACGTACTGACGGGCGATGATGACGCCGTTGAGTCGCCGCGCGAGCTGTTCGACCTGCGGGCTGGGCGGACCGCCGCGGGCGTCACGGACCAGCACCGCCTCGGAGTGCAGGATCGCCTCGCCGAGGACCTCGAGGCCGGCCTGGCGCAGGGTCGCGCCGGTCTCCACCACGTCGGCGACGATGTCGGCCACCCCGAGCCGGACCGCCGTCTCCACGGCACCGTCGAGGCGGATCACCTCCGCCTCGATGCCCCGCGCGTCGAGGTCGCGACGCACGATGCCGGGATAGCTGGTCGCGATGCGCTTGCCGGCGAAGTCGTCGACGGACGCCGCCGTGCCCGGAACGGTCGCGTAGTGGAACGTGGAGCGGGCGAAGCCCAGCGGCAGCAGTTCCTCGGCGTCGCTGTGGCCGTCGAGCAGCAGGTCACGGCCGGTGATGCCGACGTCGAGCTGGCCGGCACCGACATAGGTGGCGATGTCGCGCGGCCGCAGGAAGAAGAACTCGGTGTCGTTGTCGGCATCGACCAGCACGAGCTCGTGTCGGGCGGCACGCTGGCGGTAGCCCGCCTCACGCAGCATCTCGACGGCGGGTTCGGACAGCGAACCCTTGTTGGGGACGGCGACACGCAGCATCGGGTGGGACCTCGTCGGACAGGACGCGTCGGGCAGGACTCGTCGGGTGGCGTGGGGGGCGCCCTACAGGTGGCGGTAGACGTCGTCGAGCGTCAGTCCGCGGGCCAGCAGCAGCACCTGCAGGTGGTAGAGCAGCTGCGAGACCTCTTCGGCGGTGCGCTCGTCGGTCTCGTGCTCGGCCGCCATCCACACCTCGGCCGCCTCCTCGACGATCTTCTTGCCGATGGCGTGCACGCCGGCGTCGAGTTCGGCGACCGTGCGGGAGCCCGCGGGGCGGTTCTCGGCCTTGGCGGCGAGCTCGTCGAAGAGTTGCTCGAAGGTCTTCACGGCAGTGGTGGGCCTGACGGACGGGACGCGAGACGCGGGGCTCGAAGGTGCAGCCTAGGGGAGCCCGGGCCCGGACCGGTGCGACCGACGCCGGTAGGCTCGCAGCGACGTGCTCGTCCACGAGCCATCCATCGTCCTCGACCCGTCAGGAGCGCCGCGTGAGCGACGTCCCGTTCGATCCGTCCCAGGCCGCCGGTCAACAGCCTTCCGAGGAGGAGGTCCGCGCCTATCTCGGCCAGCTGCGTGTCGCCCCCGTCGAGCAGGTCGTCGCCGAGGTCGCCTCGGCGCTGCTCAACGCGGCCCAGGTCAAGCTCGGCCGGCAGGACGGCCGGCTGCTGATCGACCTCGTCGGTGGTCTGACCGAGCAGGTCCGCGGTCGACTGCCCGAGGACCTGACCTCGCAGCTCGATCAGGCGCTCGAGCAGCTGCGCCTGGCGCAGGTCGAGGCGGAGCGGGAGGTCACCCAGGCCGGTGCGCAGGGCCACGTCGAGGAGGGTGACCTCGCCGCGCCGCAGGACGGTGACGCGACGGACACCGGTGGCGCGTCGGGCGGCCAGCAGACCCCGCCGAGCGGTGGCGCCTCGACCCCACCAACGGGTGGGCCCGGGTCGGCGGCGTCGCGACTGTGGGTGCCGGGTCGCTGACCCCGCGCGGCGGTCGGCCACGCCGATGCGCGGGGCCGACGACGTGCGCTCGACGCGCCCGCGGTCGAGGTGGTAGGCTCGAAGCCTGCGACCGCACGTGGTCGTGCACAATTTCAGATCAAGTGGCGCTCCGCCGTCCGGTCCGGCTCGTCCGGTCCACCGGGGAACGACGGACCGCCCACCCGCCAGGCCAGACCTGTTCGGGTCCGTCCGAGCCGCACCTCTGGTGACGGCGTGGTCGTCGACGTACGTCGCGATCCATGTCGTTCGGAGGTCGGTCGACGACGTTCCTGAGCGGCGGCCCGACGGGTCGCCGTTTCGTCGTTGTGGCCGTGCCCGACGCACCGTCCGCGACGACCCGGCCGTCCGGCAGCCCGGTGCACCGCAGGTGGCGGTGCGTCGACGTCTCGAGGAGGCAGCAGCATCAACGAGCAGCAGCAGCGGCTGAACGCCGAGATCAAGGTTCCCCGCGTCCGTCTCGTGGACGCCGACGGGACGCAGATCGGGATCGTGCCCCTCGCGCAGGCCCTGCGCCGCGCGCGGGAGCAGGAGCTCGATCTCGTGGAGGTGGCACCCCAGGCCGACCCGCCGGTGTGCCGCATCATGGACTTCGGCAAGAACAAGTACGAGCAGGAGCAGAAGGAGAAGGAGGCGCGCAAGCGGCAGAACCAGATCTCCGTCAAGGAGATCAAGATGCGCCCCAAGATCTCCGACAACGACTACGGCACGAAGTCCGGGCACGTCCGGCGCTTCCTGCTCGACGGCTCCAAGGTCCGTGCCTCGATCATGTTCCGTGGTCGCGAGATGAGCCACACGGAGCTCGGCCTGCGACTGCTCGACCGTCTCGCCGAGGACATGAGCGAGTTGGCGACCGTCGAGGCGAGTCCGAAGGTCGACGGCCGCAACATGGTCATGGTCCTCGCCCCGGTCAAGCCCAAGCCCCCGAAGGCCGAGAAGCCGGCGCGCACCGCCGGTGAGCCGCCCGCCACTGCCGGTGAGCCCGCCGCGACCGGTGAGCCCGCCGGGCGGGACGGCTCCGCGGACGCACCGGCCTGACCGTCCGTCGTGGCCGGACGGTGGCACCCCGCACCGTCCGGCAACTCCCGTACGCCCCGACGCGCGTCCGCGCGCCCCGACGAAGGCAGTTCCCAGATGCCGAAGCAGAAGACGCACAGCGGCACCAAGAAGCGTTTCCGCGTGACCCGCAACGGCAAGGTCATGGTCTCGCAGAAGAACCGCGCCCACCTGCTCGAGAAGAAGAGCGCCCGCCGCAAGCGCCGGCTCTCCGGTGAGACCGAGATCACCGGGAAGCCGGCGAAGAACATCAAGCGCCTCCTCAACCAGTAGAGCCGCGTGCGACGCGTCCCGCGTCGCGACCCACGACCTGATTCCCCGACGTCGGCGACCCCCGACGTCCTCGAGCACGAGGAGGACCCCCCATGGCACGCGTCAAGGGTGGCGTTCACGCCAAGAAGAGCCACAAGGCGGTCATGGACCGCGCGAAGGGCTTCCGCGGTGCCCGCAGCCGCCGGTTCCGGGTGGCCAAGGAGGCCGTCTACCACGCCGAGCGCTACGCCTACCGCGACCGCCGTGCGCGCAAGGGCGACTTCCGCAAGCTGTGGATCGCCCGTATCAACGCCGCGGCCCGTCAGGAGGGGCTGAGCTACAGCCGCCTGATGCACGGGCTGAAGCTGGCCGGCATCGAGGTCGACCGCAAGAACCTCGCCGACCTGGCCGTCAACGACCAGGCCGCCTTCGCGGCGCTGGTCACCTCGGCCCGTACCGCCCTCGAGTCCGAGGCGGCCTGAGCCGCATCGTCGGGTCCGTGCCTGGCGCGGATCCGAACCGCCCGAACGAGCGCCGGCGCGCGACCGCGCCGGCGCTCGTCGCGTCCCTGGCCGCGGGTGTCGTGCGGGATCCGTCGTCGGCTGACGAGGGGGCGCGCGCTGCTCGACCGCCGTCCCGGAGGAGTGTCGTGGAACCGATCACGTCGGTCCGCAATCCCCGCGTGCGCGACGCCGCCGCGCTCACCCGCCGACGGGAGCGTCGCACGACCGGACGTCACCTCGTCGAGGGGCCCAACGCCGTGGGTGAGGCGCTCGCCGCCGGGGTCGTCGAGGAGGTGTTCGTCACCCGCCGACTCGTCGACGAGCTGGCCGTGTCCGACGGCGTCGCCCTCCACCTCGTCGAGGACCACGTGCTGGAGCGTCTCGCCGACGCGGCCACCCCGCAGGGCGTCGTGGCGGTGGCGCGGACGGCGACGGCGGCGCTCGACGAGGTCGTCGGGCACGGGGTGCTGGTCGTGCTGCACGAGATCGCCGATCCGGGCAACGCCGGCACCATCCTGCGTACGGCCGACGCGGCCGGTGCGGACGCCGTCGTGTTCACCGCCGGCAGCGTCGACCCGTTCGGCCCCAAGGCCGTGCGGGCCGCGGTCGGCTCCACCTACCACCTGCCGCTGGTCACCGACGTCGCGCTCGACGAGGTCGCGGCCGCCTGCCGCACCTCCGGTCAGCCGCTGCTCGGCCTGGACGCCGCCGGACCGCGTTCGGTGTTCGACCTCTCCGAGGCCGCCGTCCCACTGGCCCTCGTGCTCGGCAACGAGGCCCATGGCCTGCCCGACACGGCCGCCGCACGGCTCGACGACGTGGTCGCCATCCCACGCTGGGGTCGGGCCGAGTCGCTCAACGTCGCCGCCGCGGCCGCGATCGCCATCTACGCGGCGGCCCGCGCCGTGCACGCTCCACCGCATCCGTCGACCCCCCGGTAGGGTGGCCCCGCGCACGTCAAGGCTAGTCATGGACCCGTTCGACGCTCTCGACCTCCTGCCGGAGGCCGTGATCGTCGTGGACGAGGACGGGATCGTGCAGGTCGCCAACGACCGGGCACGGGTCCTGCTCGACGGCCGGGACGTCGTGGGCAAGCCCCTGGGGGAGGTCCTCGACCTGCGCGACGACGCGGGCGTGCAGTGTGTTCTGGGTCAGTGGCGGCCGCAGGTCGGGGACCGGCTGCCCGAGCGGGTGCTCCACCTCGACGTCGGCGGGCGCCGCCGGCCGGTCGCGGTCGCCGGGCGCTGGCACGCCGACGGGCTCGTCGTCACGTTGCGCAGCGCCGGTCGGCGCGAGGCGCTCGACGCCGTGCAGGGCGACGTCGTCGCGACGGTGTCGCACGAGATCCGCTCGCCGCTCACCAGCGTCAAGGGATTCACCCGCACGCTGCTCGCGCGTTGGGACCGGTTCTCCGACGCGCAGAAGCGGGCCATGCTCGAGACCGTCGACGCCGACGCCGACCGGGTCACACGGCTGCTCGGCGAACTGCTCGACGTGTCGCGGATCGACGCCGGACGGGTGCAACTGCAACGGCAGCCGGTCGACGTGGGCCAACTCGCCCGACAGGTGGTGGACAAGCTCGCGGTGTCCGGTCCCGGTGAGGGGCGCGACCTGCGGCTGGTCGTGGCCGAGGGTCTGCCGCGCGTGCTGGCCGATCCGGACAAGGTCGAGCAGGTGCTGGTCAACCTGCTCGAGAACGCCCTGGCCTACGCCCCCGAGAGCCAGGTGCGCATCGACGTCGACCACGCCGCCGACCGGGGCGTGCACGTCGCCGTCGCCGACGACGGCGGGGGCATCCCGGCGGAGGAACGCCGGCTGGTGTTCCGCAAGTTCGGCCGCGGACGCGACAACCGGCGGGCCGGCACGGGGCTCGGGCTCTACATCACCCGCGGGCTGGTCGAGGCCCACGGCGGCCGCGTCTGGCTCGACGTCGACCGCCAGGACGGCGCCACCTTCCACGTGCAGCTGCCCCCGGGCTGACGCAGCGCGCCCGTCGGGCGCCGTGGTGGGCGGGCCGGCGTCCCTGGCAGGCGGGGCCGGCGTCCGTGGCAGGCGGACCGGGCGTCTACCCTGTCCCGCCTGCCCTGCCGAGACGGGCCGAGGGAAGAACGTGACCGAACTGACCACCCTGCAGGCGGACGCCCTCGCGGCGATCGCGGACGCCGAGCGACTCGAGGACCTCGACGAGGTCCGCGTGCGCTTCACGGGCAAGAAGTCCGCGCTCGCCGGCATCCAGAAGTCGATGCGGGACCTCACCCCGGAGGGGCGCAAGGAGCTCGGCCAACAGCTCAATGCCTTCCGCGACCGCTTCCAGGCCGCCTTCGACGCCCGCCGCGAGGAGCTCGGCAGCGCGGCGCTGCGGCAGCGACTCGAGTCCGAGCGGCTCGATCTCAGCCTGCCGCCACGCCGGCTCGCGCCGGGCCGGCCGCACCTGTTGACCTCGGTCGAACAGGAGATCGTCGACGTGTTCGTCGGTCTGGGCTACCGCGTCGCCGAGGGCCCCGAGGTCGAGGCCGGCGCCTTCAACTTCGACCTGCTCAACACCCCACCCGACCACCCGGCGCGTCAGGAGCAGGACACCATCTACGTCGCCGGCGCCGACGACGTCGTGCTGCGAACGCAGACGTCCGCCGTCCAGGCCCGCACGATGACCACCCAGGCGCCGCCGGTCGCGGTCGTGTGTCCGGGTCGCGTCTATCGGGCCGACAGCGTGGACGCGACGCACTCGCCGGTGTTCACGCAGGTCGAGGGACTGCTCGTCGCCGAGGACGTCTCGATGGCTGACCTGCGCGGCACCCTCCTCGCGTTCTCCCGGGCGCTCTTCGGTGCCGATCGCGAGATCCGTCTGCGACCGTCGTTCTTCCCGTTCACGGAACCGAGCGCCGAGGTGGACGTCGCCTGCGGGTTCTGCGGCGCGGCCGACGGGCGTGCCGGCGACCCCGACTGCCGCGTGTGCTCGGGGACCGGGTGGATCGAGATCCTGGGCGCCGGCATGGTCGACCCCAACGTGCTGAGCGCCTGCGGCTACGACCCGTCGCAGGTCTCGGGCTTCGCGTTCGGCATCGGTGTCGAGCGGGTGGCCATGCTGCGCCACGGGGTCCGCGACATCCGCGACTTCTACGACGCCGACGCCCGCTTCCTCACCCACTTCTGAGCGCACTGACGCCCGCCCCCACGCGACACCGCTCCCCATCCCGCCCGTGGAGATCCCGTGAAACTCCCGCTCTCGTGGCTGCGCACGTTCGTCGACGTCGACCTGTCGGTCGAGGAACTCGTCGAGGTGATGAGCCTCAACGGCCTCGAGGTCGAGTCCGTCGAGACGCCAGGAGCCGGCACCGCCGGCGTGCGCACCGCCCGGGTCCTGCACTGGCAGCCACACCCGGATGCCGACCGGCTGCGCGTGGTCCGGGTCACCGGCGAGGGGGGTGACGGCGAGATCGAACTGGTCTGTGGCGCCGCGAACTTCGACGTCGGTGACGTGGTCGCGCACGCCGTGCCCGGGGCGTCCATCCCCGGGACGGGGGGCCCCGAGGGGTCGTCCGGCATGACGATGGAGGCGCGTGCGATCCGCGGCGTGGTCTCCAACGGGATGCTGGCGTCCGCGCGTGAGTTGCAGTTGTCCGACGAGCACGAGGGCATCCTGCTGCTGCCGGAGCACACGCCCCTCGGCACCGACCTGCTCGACCTGCTGCCCCTCGGCGAACCGGTCATCGAGGTGGCGGTGCAGCCCGACCGCGGGGACCACCTGTCGGTCCTCGGCGTCGCGCGCGACCTCGCCGCCATCCTCGGCACGAGCTGGCGCGAGCCCGAGGGCGTCCCCGCGGCGCTGGACACGCCGACGATCCCCGTGGAGCTCCAGACCGACGCCTGTGAGCGGTTCGTGACCTGGACGCTCGAGGACGTGCACGTCCAGCCCTCGCCGCCCTGGCTGCGGCAGCGACTCGGTCAGTGCGGCGTCCGTTCCATCGACGTGGTCGTCGACGTCACCAACTACGTGATGCTCGAGCTCGGCCAGCCCCTGCACGCCTTCGACCTCGATCGGATCGCCGGCCCGCGGCTGGTGGTCCGCGACGCCCGTGAGGGCGACCGGCTCGTCACCCTCGACGACCAGGAGCGCGAACTGGTCGTCGGCGACGTCGTGATCGACGACGCCGACGGTCCCGTCAGTCTCGCCGGGGTCATGGGAGGCGCCAGCACGGAGGTCGTCGCCGAGACCACCCGTGTCCTGCTCGAGGGCGCCGTCTGGGATCCCGCCCGCATCCGTCGCACGTCGCGGCGACTGAACCTGGTGTCCGAGGCGAGCCAACGCTTCGAACGGCGCGTGGACCCCGAGGGCGCCGCCCGCGGGGTCGCCCGGGCCGTCCAGCTGCTGACCGAGCTGACGGGCGCCCGCGCGGTCGGGACCGACACCGTCCGCCGCGAGGCCGACTGGACCGGCCGGTCCACGATCACGGTCGATCCTGCCCGCATCCGCCGTCTGCTCGCGGTCGACGAACTCGACGCCGAACAGCAGACGCAGCTGCTCACGCGCAGCGGCAGCTCCGTCCGGCCCGACGGCGATCTGCTCGAGGTGACCGCGCCGACGTGGCGTGGCGACCTGCAGCGCGAGGCCGACGTCGCCGAGGAGGTGGCGCGGCTGCACGGCTACGAGCGCATCCCGGCCACGCTGCCGAAGGTCACGATCGTGGGGGGCCGGTCCGCGGCGCAGCGGCTGGAGGCGGAGCTGCGCGCGGTGGCGCTCGCCGCCGGCCTCTCCGAGGCCATCACCCGCCCGTTCGTCGGTGGGGAGGCGTTGAGCGGGGTCGTGCCGACAGCGGGGCGCGTCGAACTCAGCAACCCGCTGGCCAAGGATGCCTCCTCGATGCGCCCGTCCCTGGTCGAGGGGTTGTTGGTCGCACTGCGTCGGAACACCGGCCAGGGGCGTCCGGGAACTGCGCTGGTCGAGTTCGGGCGCCTGTTCCGGCCCGTCGACGACGAGCTCGCCGACGTCCTCGACGCCTTCGAAGTGATCGCGGCCGGTGGCAGCTGGCGCTGGAAGGCCCCCGACGGCAGCGCGTTGCCGATCCAGCCCCGCACGGTCGCGCTGGCGGCGCAAGGGCTGCGGCTGGGACACGAGCACCTCGACCCCGAGGATCGCTGGAGCGTGTACGACCTGCTCGCCGTCCTCGACGAGATGGTGCGACGTGCGGCCCCGCCGTCGGTGACGTGGACCCTGGAACGCCGGCCCGTGGATCGCGACGGCTTCCACCCCGGACGCTCGGCGGCCCTGCTGCTGCGTCCCACGCCGGATGCCGACGCGGTCGAGATCGGTTTCGCCGGGCAGCTCCATCCCCAGGAGGCGGACCGCCGCGACCTGCCGGAGCCGGTCGTGGTCGCCGAGTTGCTGCTGGAGCCGCTGCTGCGCGCCGTTCCGCGCGACGGGCATGCCCCCGTGGCGGCACGCACGCTCGTCCGGCACCCCGCCATGAGCCTCGACGTCGCGCTCGTCGCCGACGAGGACGTGCCCTACGCGACGCTCGAGGCCGCGGTCCGTGCCGGAGCGGGTGATCTGCTCGACGGGCTGTGGTGGTTCGACGAGTACCGGGGCGAGCAGGTGGGCCCGGGCCGGCGCAGCGTCGCGATCCGCGTGCGACTGCAGTCGCCCGATCGGCAGCTGACCGATGCCGACGAGAAGGCCGTCATCGACGCGATCGCCGCCGAGGCCGACGCCGTCGGCGCCACCCTGCGCCGCTGACCTCCTCGTCGAATCGGGTCGCCGCCGCTTCCTCGTCGACGGGGGCGGCGGCACCCGGACGGTGGTGCGGGAGAACGGTCAGCGGCGGCAGCACCGGCCCGGGTCTCTGATGGCGTGCCGAACAGAACGGTCAGCGGCGGCAGCACCGGCCCGCGCCTGGTCGGAAGGCGGCGGCGACCCGATGAGGTTCAGAGCAGGTCGGGTCGGGCGAAGTCCGTGCCGTGGACGTGTTCGTCGAGGAAGGCGAGCACCGTCTGGTACCACAGCCGGGCGTTCTGTGGCTTGAGGATCCAGTGGTTCTCGTCGGGGAAGTGCAGGAAGCGGGCGTCGACCCCGTGGCGCGCGAGGTCGGTCCACAGGGTGAGTCCCTCGGAGATGGGGACCCGGTAGTCGAGTTCGCCGTGGATGACGAGCATGGGCGTGCGGATGTTCCCGACGTGCCGTTGCGGCGAGTGTTCGCGGTAGCGGGCCCGGTCGGTGGCGTAGGGATCACCGAACTCGCGCTCCCAGAACAGTCCCATGTCGGTGGTGCCGTGGAAGCCCTCGAGGTTCCACAGCGAGGCATGGGTGACGATCGCGGAGAAGCGGTCGGTGTGGCCGGCGACCCAGTTGGCCATGTAGCCGCCGAACGAGCCGCCCATCGCGGCGGTACGGCTGCCGTCGACGGCCGTGTGGGCCTCGGCGGCGTCGACGGCGGCGAGCAGGTCGGTGTAGGGAGCCTCGCTCCAGCGGCCCCATCCGCGCTGGACGAAGTCGCGGCCGTAGCCGGTGGACAGGGCCGGGTCGGGGAGCAGGACGGCGTAGCCGGCGGCTGCCAGCACGGCGGGGCACCAGCGCCAGGACCAGCTGTTCCAGGACCCGAGCGGACCGCCGTGGATGAACACGACCAGTGGGGCCGGCTCGTCGCGGTCCTCGGGGAGCACGAGCCAGGAGCCGACCTCGGTGCCGTCGTCGGCGGTGGCCGGCAGGCGTTCGAGGCGGACGGCGGGTTGGTCACCGGCGGGGGAGGGCAGCACCGTGGGTGTCTGGTCGGCGCCGTCGGTCGCGTGGCGGACGACCTGCGGGGCGGTGCCGGGATCGCTGCGCAGCGCGTACCAGTGTCGGCCGTCGTCGGCGAGGACGGCGTCGGTGTGGGCGCCGGCGGCGGTCAGACGGGTGACCGTGCCGTCGGCGACCTCGATGCGCAGGACCCGGCGGTGCCCGTGGTCGTCGGTCTCGACGAGCACGGCGCGGTCGTCGGGCAGCCACTGGACCGGTGTGGGCCACAGGTCGAGCTCGTCGGCCAGCGGGGTCACGCTCCCGTCGGCGAGGTCGACGAGGGCGAGACCGCTGTCGGCGGCGCGGTCGGGGGCGCCGAGGTCGGTGGTCTGGCAGACCAACCGGGTGCCGTCGTGGGAGATCCGAGGTGCCGACCACGAGCGGCCGTCGGCGACGAGCGTGCGCCGCTCACCGGTGTGGACGTCGATGGCGACGAGGTCGGTGACGAGGTCGGCGGGGGAGCGGCGGGAGGGCGACTCGCCGGCGCGCCGCCAGGTGGTGACGTAGGTGCGCCCGTCGGGGGTGAGCTGACCCTCGGCGTTGTGCAGGGTGCTGCCGCGGGCGAGCAGTCGCGGGGCGGCCGGGTCGGGGCCGTCCTCGCCGGTCGCGTCGGCGACGGCGGCGGCGGGGAGGTACCAGCGGGCCGGTTCGCGGGGCCCGAGGTAGGCGTCCCAGTGGCGGATGGGGTAGTCGTCGAACAGTTGGGCGGTGACGCCCGCGTCGGTTCGCGCCGTGGCCTGTTCGCGGTCGGCGTCGAAGGTGTCGGCACGGGGGTGCAGGCTGGCGTGGACGACGAGGTCGCCGGTGTCGCGGGCGATCTCGAGGCCACGGACACCCCCTGGCGGGGCGAGTACGAGCCGGGCTTCGCCGCCCCCGGCGGGCAGCGCCCACAACGCGGCAGGTGGTTCGTCGTCGGCGGTGGCGTCGGGATCGGGGCGCGCGGAGAGGAACAGCAGGGTGCCGTCGGGAGCGAACGCGGCCCCGGACTCGCCGGGGGCCGAGCGGGTGAGCTGGCGCGGCGGCTGCCGGCCGTCAGGGTCGATCAGCCACAGGGAGGTGCGGTAGCGGCGCTGGTCGGGCGCCTCGGTGGCGACGCCGACGACGAGCCGGCGGCCGTCGGGGGAGAGGGCCAGCCCGGACAGCCGGGGTTGGCGCAGGAACGTGTCGAGGTCGAATGGGATAGTCATGGGTCGGAGGCTAGTGAGCGGGGAAGGAGGTCGCCGTGCCCGAGACGCTCGGTGACGGGGTGCTCAGCTGGGCGTCGATGCTGGACGCCAAGGCGCGCGAGCAGGCACTGCGGACGGCGACGGTGGCCGCGATCGACGGTCACGTGGCGTTGATGCCGGACGCGCACTGGGGGATGGGCTGCACGATCGGGTCGGTGATCCCGACGCGCGAGGCGATCATCCCGTCGGCCGTCGGGGTGGACATCGGCTGTGGGGTGATCGCTGCGGAGACCACGCTGCAGGCCGAGCAGTTGCCCGACGACCTCGAGGGACTGCTGTCGGGTTGGGCGTCGCGGATCCCGGCGGGTCTGGGGTACTGGCACGCGGACGACGATCCCGCGTGGGCCGCGTTCGTCGCCGAGCACGGGGTGCCGGCAGGGGTGGCGAGCGACACCCGTCTGCGGGAGCGGGCTCCCCGCCAGTTCGGGACGTTGGGCTCGGGCAACCACTTCCTCGAACTGTGCACCGACGAGCGCGACACGGTGTGGTTGATGCTGCACTCCGGTTCGCGCGGGGCGGGCAACACCCTGGCGATGCGGCACATCGACCGGGCGCGGTCGCTGATGCGCGAGGCGATGGTCTCGCTGCCCGACCCGGACCTGGCCTATCTGGTGCAGGGCACGCCGGCGTTCGCGGCGTACGTCCGGGATCTCGCGTGGGCCCAGGCGTACGCCTTCGGGTCGCGACAGCGGATGATGACGGTGGCGCTGGGGGAGCTCGCGTCGCAGGCGCCGTTCGATCTGGTGCGGACGATCAACAACCATCACAACTACGCCCGACGCGAGGTCCACGACGGTCGGGAGCTGTGGATCACGCGCAAGGGCGCCATCTCGGCCCGGGCGGGGGAACTGGGGGTGGTGCCGGGGTCGATGGGGACCGGTTCCTACATCGTGCGTGGGCTGGGCAATCCGGCCAGCTACCAGTCGGCGGCGCACGGGGCGGGGCGGATGATGTCGCGCAACCAGGCCCGCCGGACCTTCAGTCCCGAGGACCTCGAGCGGGCGATGGCGGGCCGGACGTGGTTGCAGCGGGACGCGGCGGCATTGGTCGACGAGATCCCCGGGGCGTACAAGGACCTCGACACGGTGATGGCCGACCAGCATGACCTGGTCGAGGTGGTGCACCGGCTGACGACGGTGGTGAACTACAAGGGCGTGGAGAAGGGGAACCGGCGCGGCATCACCTGAGCTCGGCCCCTAGGCTCGTCGCCATGGCCGACATCCGACTGCGTCGCGGCGTCTCCGTCCCGGAGGCGGAGTTCGACGTGCGCGTGTCGCGGGCCTCGGGGCCGGGTGGGCAGGGGGTGAACACGACCGACTCCAAGGTGGAGCTGCGTTGGCCGGTGGCCACCTCGCCGTCGCTGTCGGAGGCGCAGCGCGCCCGGGTGATGGAGCGGCTCGCGCACCGCATCACCGCCGACGGGGTGTTGATCCTGCAGGCGTCGGAGCACCGCAGCCAGCACCAGAACCGGACGGCGGCGTTCGCCCGCTTCCGGGCGGTGGTCGGCGAGGCGCTGGAGCCTCCCAAGGTGCGCCGGCCGACGCGGCGGACGCGGGCGTCGAAGGAACGTCGTCTGAAGGCCAAGAAGCAGCGCAGCGAGACCAAGCGGCTGCGCAAGCCCCCGGAGTCCTGACCGGCGGCACCCGACACCGGCGAGCCGCACCAGTTTGCAGAATTCTGCATAATCGTGCACGATGGCGGTTCGCGATCCCAGGACGGTCATGACTGCCTCGATCGGCATCGTCGGTGCCTCCGGTTACGGAGGGGTCGAGCTGCTGCGGCTGCTCGCCGGGCATCCCTCTGCCGAGGTGGTGGTCGTCGCCGCGCACTCGCAGGCGGGACAGCCCGTGTCGACGCTGTTCCCCAACCTGCCCGGTGACCGGGTGTTCGACGCGGTCGACCTCGATCGGCTGTCCTCCCTCGACCTCGTGCTGCTCTCCACGCCGCACGGGGCCTCGCTCGAGCTCGGCGCGGCCCTGCACGACGCGGGGACCCGCACGGTCGACCTGTCGGGGGCGTTCCGGCTCGATGCGGAGGCGTTCGCGACCTGGTACGGCGAGGCCCACCCGCGCCCCGACCTCGCCCCGGCCGTGTACGGACTGCCGGAGCGCAACCGCGCGGCGGTCGCGGGCGCGACGCTGGTCGCCAACCCGGGCTGTTACGTGACCACCGTCCTGCTCGGGCTGCTGCCGCTGGCGCCCCTGCTCGTCCCCGGCAGCGTGGTGGTGGACGGCAAGTCGGGCACCTCGGGCGCCGGGCGGGCCGCCAAGGACGCGCTGCACGCCACACACGTCGCGAACAGCCTGACGGCGTACGGCGCCCCGGGTCATCGGCACACCGGTGAGATCGAGGCGCAGCTGGCTGCGGCGGGCAGCGACCTCGGCCCGGTCAGCTTCACGCCGCACCTGCTGCCGATCGCGCGCGGGCTGTTGACCACCAGCTACGCCGGCCTGCGCGAGGACGTGGCGGCCGACGACGTCCAGCAGGCGCTGCGTGAGGCCTACGCCGACGAGCCGTTCGTGCACGTCCTCGAGCCGGGCCGCTTCCCGGTCGTCAAGGCGGTGGTCGGCTCCAACGCCTGCCAGCTGTCCGCGGTGGTCGATCCGCGGACCGGCCGGGTGACCGTCGTCGCCGTGACGGACAATCTCGGCAAGGGCGCCGCGGGCCAGGCGGTGCAGAACGCGAACCTGTTGCTGGGCTTCGAGGAGACGACCGGACTGAGCGCGATCGGGATGTACCCGTGATCGGCGACTGGGGTCCGCAGGACCGCTCCGGGCTGACGCCCGTGCCCGGTGGGGCGACGGCCGCCGACGGCTTCCGGGCGGGCGGCGTGGCCAGCGGCGTGAAGGCCTCCGGTCGGCCGGACCTGGCCCTGGTGGTGGCCGACGTGCCGGCCGGTGCGGCCGCGGTCACGACCACCAACCTCGTCAAGGCGCCGGCCTGCCACCTCACCGACCGGCACGTCGCCAACGGTCGGGCGCAGGCGATCGTGATCAACGCCGGCAACGCCAACGTGTGCACCCCCGAGGGTGAGGCGCACGCGCAGCGGCTGGCCGACGCGACCGCGGAGCAGCTGGGGCTGCTGTCGCAGGACGTGCTGGTGATGTCGACCGGGGTCATCGGCGTCCCGCTGCCCGTGCAACGGATCGAGGCCGCGCTGCCCGCGCTGGCCGCAGGTCTCACCCGCGACGGTGGGGACGCTGCGGCGCACGCCATGCTGACCACCGACACGCGCACCAAGCAGGTCGCCTACCGGGTCAGCGACGAGCAGGGCAGCTGCGTCGTCGGCGGGATGGCCAAGGGCGTGGGGATGATCGAACCCGCCATGGCGACCCTGCTGGTCGTGGTCACCACCGACGCGCCGCTGAGCGGTCCGGTCGGACGTCAGCTGCTGCGTGCGGCGGTCTCCCGGACGTTCAACCGCATCAGCGTCGACGGTGACGGGTCCACCAGCGACACGGTCGCCCTGCTGGCCAGCGGCGCCGCCGCCCGTCCTCCCGGGCTCGACACCCTCGCTCGCGGCGTCGCCGCGGTGTGTGCCGACCTGGCCCACGCGGTGGTGAGCGACGGCGAGGGCGCGACCCGGGTCGCCGCGGTGACGGTCCGTCAGGCCGCCACCGAGGCGGATGCGGAGACGCTGGCGCGCGCGGTCGCCACCTCCCTGCTGGTCCGCGCCGCACTGCACGGGGCCGACCCGAACTGGGGCCGCATCCTGATGGCGATGGGCAACGCGAGGGTCGACTTCGACCCCCGGCGGGTCAGCGTCCGTTGCGGCGGGATCACGGTGTGCCGGTTCGGGGTGGCCGCCACGTTCGACCGCGGTCAGGCCGCGGTGGCCATGCAGCAACCCGAGGTGTCGATCGAGGTCGACCTCGGTAGCGGCGACGCGGCCGCGACCGTCCTGACGTGTGACCTCACGCCCGAGTACGTGCGGTTCAACGCCGAGTACACCACCTGACGCGGCAGCGCGCCGGCCCGCCGGTCGTCCCCGTGCCCTCGAGAGAGCCGACCATGACCAGCCCGACCACCGAGACCGGTCCCGCCCACGAGCGGGTCGTCGCCGCACAGGGCAAGGCCGCCGTGCTGCGCGAGGCCCTGCCGTGGATCACCCGTTTCCACGGACAGACGGTCGTCATCAAGTACGGCGGCAACGCGATGGTGGACGACGAGCTCAAGCGTTCGTTCGCCGCCGACGTGGCGCTGCTGCAGTTCGTGGGTCTGCGCCCGGTGATCGTCCACGGCGGCGGTCCGCAGATCAGTGCACTGGCCGGGCAGCTCGGGGTCTCGTCCGCCTTCGTCGGCGGCCTGCGTGTCACCGACGAGGCCATGATGGACGTCGTGCGCATGTCGTTGCTCGGCCAGGTCAATCCGGAGCTGGTCGGCCTGGTGCAGGCCGCCGGTGCGCCGGCGGTCGGCGTCGCCGGGACCGACGCCGGGCTGCTGCAGGTGCGACCGGCCGTCGGTCCGCAGGGCGAGGACCTCGGGCTGGTGGGCGAGGTCGAGCGGGTCGACACCGGCTACCTCGACGAGTTGCTCGGTGACGGGTTCCTGCCGGTGGTCGCCACCGTGGGCCGGGACGCGGACGGGCACGAACGCAACGTCAACGCCGACCTCGCCGCCGGGGCGATCGCGGCCGCGCTCGGTGCCTCGAAGCTGGTCTACCTCACCGACGTGGAAGGCCTCTACCAGGACTTCGGCGACCCCGAACGACAGAGCCTGATGAGCGAGGTGTCGGCCGACGGCCTCCAGGGGATGCTCGACGCCGGCGAGCTGCACGAGGGCATGCGGCCCAAGGTCCGCTCCATCGTGCGCGCCATCGGCGAGGGCGTGCCGCAGGCACACATCCTCGACGGCCGCGTCCTGCACGCGGTGCTGATCGAGATCTTCACCGACGAGGGCGTCGGGACCATGATCACCGCCGGAGGACCGTCGTGAGCACCCCCAGTCAGCAGTTGACCGAGCGGGCCGCCGCGCACCTGATGGCGACCTACCCGGCACCGAGGGCGGCGTTCGTCCGTGGCAAGGGGACGGCGCTGTTCGACCTCGAGGGGCGCGTCCACCTCGACTTCCTGTGCGGCCTGGGGGTGACCAACCTCGGCCACGCCCACCCGGCCGTGACGGCTGCCGTCGCCGAGCAGGCCGGCGCGCTGGTGCACACCTCGAACCTGTTCGTCACCGAGCCGGCGGTGGCGCTGGCCGAGCGGTTGAGCCGCATCCTCGCGTGGGACGACGCGAAGGTCTTCTTCGCCCAGTGCGGCGCGACCGCCAACGAGGCCGCGATCAAGCTCGCCCGTCGACACGGCAAGCGTCAGCACGCCGACAAGACCCGGATCGTGACCCTCGAGGGCTCCTTCCACGGCCGCACGTTGGCGACCCTCGAGGCGACCGGGCAGCCGGCCAAGCACCTGCCGTTCGCGCCACTGGCCGGCTTCGTCGACCACGTCCCGTACGACGACGTCGCAGCGTTGCGCCGCGCGGTCACGCAGGACACCTGCGCCGTCCTGCTCGAGGTCGTGCAGGGCGAGGGCGGCGTCCGCCCGGTCGCCGAGGAGGTGCTGGCGGCCGCCCGCGAGGCCTGTGACGCCGTCGGGGCGCTGCTGATCGTGGACGAGGTCCAGACCGGGATCGGCCGCACCGGCCCGTGGTTCGCGTTCCAGGACACCCCGGTGGTTCCCGACGTGGTGACGATGGCCAAGGCACTGGCCAACGGCCTGCCGATCGGGGCGTGCGTCGCACGGGGGGCTGCCGCCGACGCGCTGGGCACGGGCGAGCACGGCACCACCTTCGGCGGTAACCCGGTCACCTGCGCCGCGGCCAACGCCGTGATCGACACGATCACGACGGACGGGATCCTGCCCGCCGCCCGCACCCGGGCGCGTCGGCTGCGCCAGGGACTCGAGGCACTGGTCGGAACGACCCCGTACGCCAGCGGGGTCCGTGGCCGGGGGCTGCTGCTCGGGCTCGAACTCGACGCCCCGGTGGCCGCGGCGGTCGAGGCCGCCTGTGGTGAGCGGCTGCTGGTCGTCAACGCCGTCGCGCCCGACGTCGTCCGCCTCGCCCCGCCGCTCACGGTCAGCCGGCAGGAACTCGACCAGGCGCTCAAGGTGCTGGCCGAGGCGCTCGCGGCCGTCGCCGAGCCGTCCGCGATCCAGGAGGTCTGACATGCCCTTTCCCGACGACCTGCTCTCCATCGACGACCTGTCGGCCGAGCAGTTGCTCCAGGTGCTCGACGTCGCGGACCGGCTCAAGGCCGACCGGGGCGAGCGGCTGGCCGCGGACTCCGACCTGGCCCACGGGGCGCTGCGCGGGCGCACCGTCGCCCTGCTGTTCGAGAAGCCCTCGACGCGCACCCGGGTGTCGTTCCAGGTGGCGGTCACCGAGCTCGGTGGCCAGCCGCTGCCGTTGTCGTCGGCGGAGCTCCAGCTCGGCCGCGGCGAGACGGTCGCCGACACCGGGGCGGTGCTCTCCCGCTACGTCCACGCGATCGTGGTGCGCACCTTCGCCCAGCAGCGCCTCGAGGAGCTCGCCGACGGCGCGAGCATCCCGGTGGTCAACGCCCTGACCGACCTCGAGCACCCGTGCCAGGCGGTCGCCGACCTGCAGACCTTCCGTGAGGCCCACGGCGACTTCCACGGCCGCGCACTGGCGTACGTCGGCGACGGCAACAACGTGGCGCACTCCCTGCTGCTCGCGGGCGCCAAGGTCGGCCTGTCCGTGCGCGTCGGTCACCCCGAGGGGCACGCCCCCGACGCCGGGATCGTCACGCGCGCCCGGCAGCTGGCCGCCGACACCGGCGCGACCATCGAGGTCACCACCGATCCCGTCGCGGCCGTCGCCGGCGCCGACGCGGTCTACACCGACGTGTGGGCCTCGATGGGGCAGGAGGCCGAGGCCGCGGAGCGGGCCGCACGGTTCGTGCCCTACCGCGTCACCGAACAGCTGCTGGCGCACGCCGCCACCGACGCGGTCTTCCTGCACTGCCTGCCGGCCCACCGCGGCGAGGAGGTCACCGCCGAGGTCATCGACGGACCCGCCTCACGGGTGTTCGACCAGGCCGAGAACCGGTTGCACGCCCAGAAGGCGCTGCTCGCCGGCCTGCTGGCCTGAGGAGCGCGCACATGGCCGACAAGCGACGACGGCAGCAGCTGCTGCGCGAACTGATCACCTCGACCGACCTCGGTTCCCAGGCCGAGGTGCGGGCGGCCCTGGCCGACCGCGGGCTCGACGCCCACCAGGCCACCGTCAGCCGCGACCTCGACGAGCTCGGCGCGATCAAGGTGCGTGGCGCCGACGGCGCCCTCGTCTACCGGCTGGCGGTCGACCCCGGCCCCGGCTCGGCGCGCGGCCGCCTCGACGAGACCCTGCGACAGTTCGTGGTGTCGGTGGCCTCCAGCGGCAACCTCGCCGTCCTGCGCACGCCGCCGGCCTGTGCCCACCCGGTCGCCTCGGCCATCGACCTGGCGGAGCTCGACGGGGTCCTGGCGACCGTCTCCGGCGACGACACCGTGCTGGTGGTCGCCGCAGAGACGCTGCCGGGCACCGAACTGGCCGCACAGCTGCGCCGACGTGCCGGCCTGACACCGACCGGGGAGCACTCCCCGGCCTGACCGCTGGCGCCGGCCAGCCACCCCGCCCCGACCTGCCGGCCAGCCAGCCGGACCCGCATCCGCATCGCTCGACCTCCCGACCGCCACCCCGTAGGAGCCACCATGAGCAAGCCCCGGATCGTCCTCGCCTACTCCGGCGGGCTCGACACCTCCGTCGCCATCCAGTGGATGCGCGAGCACAAGGACGTCGAGGTCGTCGCCTGTGCGGTCGACGTCGGCCAGGGGGTCGACGACCTCGACGAGATCCGTCAGCGCGGCCTGGACTGCGGCGCGGTCGAGTCGGTCGTCGTCGACGCCCGCGACGAGTTCGCGACCGAGTTCATCCAGCCGGCCCTGAAGGCCAACGCGATGTACATGGGCAAGTACCCGCTCGTGTCCGCCCTGTCACGCCCCCTGATCGTCAAGCACCTCGTCCGGGTCGCCCGCGAGACCGGCGCCGCCGGCGTCGCCCACGGCTGCACGGGCAAGGGCAACGACCAGGTCCGCTTCGAGGTCGGCACGATGTGCCTGGCTCCCGACCTCGACACCATCGCGCCGATCCGTGAGTGGGGTCTCACGCGCGACGCCGCGATCGACTGGGCCAACGAGCGTGGGATCCCGATCCCGGTGAAGTCGAAGAGCTCGCCGTACTCCATCGACGAGAACGCCTGGGGCCGCACCGCCGAGTGCGGCATCCTCGAGGACCCGTGGGCCGCGCCGCCCGAGGACGTCTTCGAGCGCACCGTCAGCGTCAAGGACGCGCCCGACGCGCCCGAGGAGCTCGTCGTCGCCTTCGAGCACGGCGTGCCCGTCACTCTCGACGGCGAGCGGCTGCCCCTGGCCGAGCTGGTGGCGCAGCTCGACGCCCGCGCCGGAGCGCACGGGGTCGGACGCATCGACATGATCGAGGACCGGCTCGTCGGGATCAAGAGCCGCGAGATCTACGAGTGCCCCGGCGCGATCGCGCTGCTCACCGCCCACCGCGACCTCGAGGACCTGTGTCTCGAGCAGGAGCTCGCCGAGCACAAGCGCTCCGAGGAGGGCCGCTACGCGCAGCTGATCTACAACGGCCTGTGGTGGGGGCCGCTGAAGAAGGCGCTCGACGCGTTCATGGACGAGGCCAACCGGTACGTCAACGGCGAGGTGCGCCTGGAGCTGTTCAAGGGTCACGCCACGGTCGTCGGGCGGCGCAGCGCCGACTCGGGGCTCTACCAGTACGAGATGGCCACCTACGACGCCGAGGACCAGTTCGACCAGTCGCTGGCCGAGGGGTTCGTCAAGCTGTGGGGTCTGCCGCTCAAGACCTGGGCCGCCCGGGCCACCCAGCAGGGCGACCGCCTGTGAGCCCCGATCGCACCGGGCCGAACGACGCCGACGCCACGGACGCCGGCCGCCTGTGGGGCGGCCGGTTCACCACCGGACCCGACGAGGCGGCGTGGCGGCTCGGCGTCTCGACCGCGTTCGACCGGGCGTTGTGGCGACAGGACCTCGCCGGGTCGCGGGCGCACGCCGCCGAGCTGCACCGCATCGGGGTGCTCGACGCCGACGAGCTGGCGCGCATGCTCGACGCACTGGACCGGTGTGCGGCGTTGTTCGTCCGCGATGCGTTCCCCTTCCTGCCCACCGACGAGGACGTCCACGGCGCGATCGAGCGCTGGCTGGTCGAGGACCTCGGCCCGCTGGGCGGCAAGCTGCGGGCGGGACGGAGCCGCAACGACCAGATCGCCAACGACCTGCGGCTGTGGTGCCGTGACGCCTGCGACGAACTGGTGTCGCTGGTCGCGGCGCTGCAGGCGGCGTTGGCGGACCAGGCCGAGGCGCACCTCGACTGGCTGGCCCCCGGCTACACGCACGTGCAGCGGGGGCAACCGGTGCTGCTCTCGCACCACCTGCTGGCCTACGTGTGGATGCTCGACCGCGATGCCGGGCGATTGCGCGACGCGCGCGAGCGGCTGGACGCCTCCGTGCTGGGCTCCGGGGCGCTGGCCGGCACGACGCTCGGCCTCGATCCGGCCGCCTACGCCGAGCACCTCGGGTTCGCCCGGGTGACCGAGAACTCGATGGATGCGGTCGCCTCGCGGGACTTCGCCCTCGAGGTGCTCTCGGCGTGCGCG
Organism: Egicoccus halophilus; assembly: GCF_004300825.1. Lineage (NCBI taxonomy): Bacteria > Bacillati > Actinomycetota > Nitriliruptoria > Egicoccales > Egicoccaceae > Egicoccus > Egicoccus halophilus. Next base: position 2,352,352 of record NZ_CP036250.1, on the reverse strand, counting down.
ATCCTGGCGGTGCACCTGTCGCGGCTCGGGGAGGAGGTCGTGCTCTGGGCCACCTCCGAGTTCGGGTTCGCCACCGTCGGTGACGCGTTCTCGACCGGGTCCTCGATCATGCCGCAGAAGCGCAATCCGGACGTCGCCGAGCTGGTCCGCGGCAAGGCCGGCCGGGTCGTCGGCGCACTGGTGTCGCTGCTGACCACGGTCAAGGGGCTGCCGATGGCCTACGACCGGGACCTGCAGGAGGACAAGGAGCCGGTGTTCGACGCCGTCGGCACGCTACGACTGGTGCTGCCGGCGATGACCGGCACGGTCGCGTCGTTGACGTTCGACCGGCAGCGTCTCGCCGCGGCCTCCGTCGGCGGGTTCGCGCTGGCCACGGACCTCGCCGAGGAGCTGGTCCGTCGCGGGGTGCCCTTCCGCGAGGCCCACGAGGTGGTCGGCGAGGTGGTCCGGCGCGCCGAGTCACACGGGGTCGACCTCGACGGGCTCGACCCACGGGAGCTGGCCGCGGCGCATCCGGCACTGGACACCGAGGTCGCCGCCCTGCTCGACCCGCGTCGGGCCGTGGACCGTCGCGACAGCAGCCTCGGGACCGCCACCGCGTCGGTGCGGGCGCAGCTGGCCCGGGCGCGGGAGGCGGTCGCGGTCAACCGCTCGCTCGGTTGAGCGGAGCACGAGCGCCCGGATCGACGGTTCAGCCGATCGGTCGCCGTCGGTCCGGGCGACTCGTGAGGCCCAGCGCACGGCGTTCGAGGTCGGCCAGGGACGTCCAGTGTCCCGCGGCGAGGTCCGCGACGGGGTCGGCGCCGTCGCGCCGCAGTTCGTGCAGCGGGCGTCGCGCGAGCGCGCGATGGGCGAGGAGGCGATCGGCGTCGGGGGTGTGCCCCAGCCGCTGGACCTCGGCGACCTCCCGGACCCAGGCCACCCGCGCGGGCAGCCAGTGGGCGACGAGGTAGCCGACGACGACGGCCACGAGCAGCGCCGGCAACAGCGCCGCCAGGCCGTCGAGCGAGCCGCCGGCCTCGGAACCCGCCGCGGCCAGGTCGCGCCCGGCGTCGGCGACGACCTCGAAGGGAGCCGAGAGCGCACCGCCGACCAGCGGGAGGTCGGTGAGTGCCGTGCCGGCGGCCGAGGCGCCGCTGCTGACCCGCTCCCCGGAGGACTGCACACGGTCGGCCGCGACGCCGAAGCCGAGTACTTGCTCCCGCAGGCGCGTGGCCACCCGGACGGTGACCACCACCGAGGCCAGGGCCGCGAGGTCTCCCGCCACCTGGGTGGCGAGCCGGGGGCCGGGATCCGCGTACAGCTTCACGTCGCACCTCGTCGTCGGTCGGGGTCTCGCCCGCGTGCCGCCGACCGGCGGCCGCGGTGGCACACGACGCGACCACACTAGGCTCGGGCGGCGAGCCACCGAGCCGCCGACGTCGGGCGCTCGCGATCGATCCGCAGGTGCTGAAGGAGGGTCACGGTGCTGCCGAGCAACGCCGACGTGGCGCGGGTGCTGGGCGAGCTCGCGGTCCTCAGCGAGATCGACGAGGGCAGTCCCCAGGCGTTCCGGGTCCGCGCCTACCAGAACGCCCAACGGTCGATCGAGCAGCAGACGGGCGAGGTGGCCCGGATGAGCGCGAGTCAGCTGGCGGGGCTCAAGGGCATCGGCCGGTCGACCGCGGACAAGATCCGTGAGTACGTCGACACCGGCTCGATCCGCAAGCTGGAGGAGCTGCGGGCGCGGCACCCGGTGGGCAAGCAGGAGCTGCTCCGGGTGCCTGGCCTGGGGCCCAAGACCATCGGCCTGCTCGACGAACTGCTCGGCGTGCGTGACCTGCCCTCGCTGCGGGCCGCGCTCGACGACGGGCGGATCGCCGCGTTGCCGGGCCTGGGGGAGAAGACCGCCGACAACCTGCGGCGCGCCATCGAACAGCTGGGGCTGTCCTCGAAGCAGACCCGCGTGCCCCTGCACGTCGCCAAGCCGCTGGCGGAACGGCTGGTGGCGGCGCTCGAACGGCTCGACGCGGTCGAGCAGGCGGCCTACGCCGGCTCGGTCCGCCGGTTCCGGGAGACGATCGGTGACCTGGACGTGCTGGTCGCGTCCCGGGACCCGGCCACGGTGACCGAGGCGTTCCTCGGCCTCGGGGAGATCGCCTCGGTGATCGGGTCCGGCGCGACGAAGACGTCGGTGTTGACCTCCGAAGGCGTGCAGGTCGATCTGCGGGTCGTCCCGCCGGAGAGCTTCGGTGCGGCGCTGCTGTACTTCACCGGTTCCCGGGCACACAACATCCGACTGCGCCAGCGAGCGCTGCGACGCGGCCTGACCCTCAACGAGTACGCCCTGGCGCGGTTGCCCGAGGACGAGCA